>NZ_LCWX01000127.1:24187-31380 GCF_001431305.1 Pseudovibrio sp. POLY-S9 | reverse complement strand
TCTTAGTGCCTTTCGCGCCGTCGTAACCGTTGTTGTTGGTTGCGAATGGCAGGTTGTGGCGGGACATGAAGTTTTCGGTGAAGATCCATGGCAGGTGTGACTGTGCCAAAGGAATATAACCAGCAGCTTTCAGCTTAGGAGCGATCGCTTCGAACTCTTCCCAAGTCTTAGGAGCTTCAACACCTGCTTTCGCCAGTGCTTCTACGTTGTAGTAGAGGATTGGGGTAGAGGAGTTGAACGGCATGCCGATCATTTTGCCAGCTGCGTCAGCGTAGAAGTAACGAACACCAGCAATATAATCTTCGATGTTGAATTCAACACCAGCGTCTTTCAGAAGGTCTTCAGCTGGAACAACTGCGCCCTTTGCACCGATGATGGTAGCGGAACCTGCATCAAATACCTGAAGAATGTTTGGCTGTTCGCCAGCACGGAATGCCGCAATACCAGCAGTCAAGGTTTCTTCGTAGTTACCTTTATAGACTGGGGTCAGCTGACACGCGTCCTGAGACGCATTGTATTTGGTGGAGATTTCGTTGACAACTTCACCCAGACGGCCGCCCATTGCGTGCCACCAGTTGATTTCTGTCGCAGCGAAAGATGCTGTTGAAGACATTGCGAGTGCTGCAAAGGTTGCGACACCAGTTGCTTTACGAAGAGTCATTTTTGTTGCCCCCCATTGGGAAAGTTGAAAAAATCTAACATGCGAAGCGGAGTTAACACCTGATCCATCGCAGTGACGATCCATCCCCTACGCCTCATCTGCGATATCACTTAGGTGTTTCACACTAGGATGACAGTTTCTTGAAGTTTCGATGAATTGCAATTGGATCTTCGTTTTTTTTCATAATTATCATGAGATTGTCATGTTTCAGAAAAGCGAACCCGATCCAAGGCGACTGTTTTTTATGCAAAATTTTCTGCCGTTCAGCATGATTGAAGTGTCTAAAATTGGAAATTTTGTTTCGAAAAAATTCGATACGAAAGATTTCGAATGTTGAGCATTATGCAAAGATTTGTCGGCTAATCACTTGATATAAAGGAGAAATACCTAGACGGCGAATAAAATCTATTTTTGCGCCTTGCACGTTTCTGCGGATGAGCTGTCTTAATGCTTTAAGGCGCAGTTTTTCGAATGCAAAAGGCACTCAAACTTATCCACAAGCGCACTGTGTGCAACTCACCGAATGC
This sequence comes from Pseudovibrio sp. POLY-S9, assembly GCF_001431305.1. NCBI lineage: Bacteria > Pseudomonadati > Pseudomonadota > Alphaproteobacteria > Hyphomicrobiales > Stappiaceae > Pseudovibrio > Pseudovibrio sp. POLY-S9. The sequence goes on along the minus strand of NZ_LCWX01000127.1, from coordinate 30,192 downwards.
AACTTCTAATGCAAAAGTTTGCATGCTCGAAAAGATGAAATGTATTCGTTTCAATCAAATAGAGTCATCTAATCGCGTTTTGTGACAGCACTGAAGGCGCGAAACTTACGCTCCACGCCCTCAAGTTGAGCTTCTTCAGACTGAAGATATGCCCCAAACTAGTTGGAGGGTAGCAATACTGCATCGACCACATGGATTATTCCGTTATCTGCAGGAATATCGGCGCTGATCACGTTTGCTTTGTCGACTGTCACACCTGACGATGTTTTTGAGACGGCAAGTGTCTTGTCTCCAGAACCCTTGATTGTCTTCACATGAATTGTTCGGCCTGGCAGGTCAGTGGACGCGAGCTTTCGTGGCAGGACATGGTAGCTCAGGACCGCGATCAATTGATCCTTGTTCTCAGGCTTCAGCAACATTTCTACTGTTCCGTCCGGAAGAGCAGCAAATGCTTCATCGGTCGGAGCAAAGACTGTCAGGTTTTCACCGTTCGCTAACGCGCCGTCCAAACCAGCGGCCTGAGCTGCAGCGATAAGGGTGTTAAACTGCCCTGCCCCTTGAGCTACTTCTACAATAGTTCCTGCATTAGCACTTACTGATCCAGCAAGAACAAGCGAGCTTACAAAAGAAATCATAGATAAACGCATAGAACCCTCCACTCCCAAGAGATGTAAATCAGGGAATTACATTAGATTTGGCTGCGACATCCTGCCGCGCACAAGTTCTTATACTGACCGGAATTGAAGGCAGATCACTCTGATCTGAATTTTATTTTGTTTTCTCAAAAGCACGCAGCGCTTCATCTCGTGACTTTTTGAGGTCAACGATTGGCAACGGATACGTTTTTCCTAAGACAACGCCTGCATCTTTCAAGATGTCTTTAGGAGCTTCCCAGGGTTTGTAGAGGTATTTGTCCGGCAGTTCTTTGAGCTCCGGGAGAAAGCGGCGGGTGTAATCACCGTGGCCATCAAACTTCTCGCCTTGTAGCATGGGATTGAAGATACGGAAGTACGGGGCTGCATCAGCTCCACAGCCAGCAATCCATTGCCAACTTGCACAGTTGTTGGCGAGGTCTGCATCCACCAGGCAATCCCAGAACCAAGACTCGCCTAAGCGCCAATCCAGCAGCAGGTTCTTTACGAGGAACGAGCCAACGACCATCCGCAGGCGGTTATGCATATAACCGGTTTGCCACAACTCGCGCATACCTGCATCTACGATTGGGATACCCGTCTGCCCGTTTTGCCAAGCCAACAAGCGTTGGTCGTCAGAAACCCAAGGAAAGCGATCGAATTTAGTATTGAGATTGTTTTGAGGAAGCGTTGGGTTATGGAACAGCAGGGAATAGGAGAACTCACGCCAGCCTAACTCACTCCGGAAATGGTCAATGTCATGTGTCTCTTCGTGCATATTGAGCGCCCACCAGACTTGATTGGGCGAAATCTCTCCAAAATGCAGGTGAGGCGAAAGCCGTGAAGTATGCGTGAGAGCGGGAAAATTACGCCCCTCCTTGTAATTGGAGATACCGTTTTCGAGAAATGAATAGAGCCTGTTTTGCGCCGCCTGCTCTCCATGCTCCCAACAGTTGCTCAGTCGCGCTGACCATGGACGGTTGTCGATCAGGCACAGGTCATCAAGAGACAGCGCTCCATTTGTGCTCACCTGAAGCAACTGCATAGGTTCAGGGGTAGGTAGGGGCTTACGCGGCTCTGGCGCTTGCAGACAGCCTTTACGATAAAACGGAGTGAAGACTTTGTATGGGTCACCATCTGGCTTTGCCACTTGCCATGGCTCCCAAAGAAGCGAACCGTTGAAGCTCTTAGCAGTTATGCCAGTCTCTTCCAGCTCAGATTTCAGCTGTGCATCATGTTCTATGCGCCAGGGCTCGTAGCATCTGTTCCAGAAAACGCCCGTCCCTTCCGTCTCCTGAAGAAGGTTCTTGATAATGGCAGATGGGTCACCGCGCATTATCAACAGCTGCCCGTTCAAGCTTTTATTGAGAGCTTTTAAAGAATGGTGCAGCCAGTTCTGCGTCGCTCCACCATGTTCGCGCGCACCTTTTTCACCGTCACTCAGGATGTAGAGTGGAATAACCGCGCCGGCCTCGCAGGCCGCAGTCAGAGCAGGGTTATCACTCAAACGAAGATCCTGACGGAACCAATGGATAACAACGTGTGCAGTCATCGACAGCCTCTGCTCAAAAGAACCAGTTGCGGCAGATGTATAGCAATTTCCTTGCGTATCAATGGCGATAGAGCTTCAATTCTCATAGTGCGCAAAGCGTCACTGCCGCGAGATTGGCTTTGTTTGTCAAACACGTTCCAAAACGACGTAAAGTCAGCCAAAACGTTGAGAGGACGATCAGGTATAATCTAAAAGCATTGTTGGGAGCTTTTTTGAAAGAGCCGGATATTCTTAGCTGAATTTTTTTGGCAGAATGATTTTGGTGGAGCCTAGGAGGATCGAACTCCTGACCTCTTCGCTGCCAGCGAAGCGCTCTCCCAGCTGAGCTAAGGCCCCATACCATGTAGCATTTTGAAACGGGCTTGGGTTGCCCTGCTACGCAATCTTCAAGGAAGGTATGTATTTCTCGCGAAATACCAGACATTCTTCGCAGAACATCAGACATTTTTGCAAAATGTCTTTGGTGGAGCCTAGGAGGATCGAACTCCTGACCTCTTCGCTGCCAGCGAAGCGCTCTCCCAGCTGAGCTAAGGCCCCATCATTTCTTCCTTAGACACTGAAACTTCAATGAAGTTTGTGTGCCGATGGAGGCGGAACATAGATGGGCCGCCCCCACATTTCAAGAGAATACTCTCTTAACAGCCTGCAGTTTCACAAGCTGTGGAAATTTTAGACTTCGTCGTCGTCGCGAGCCACGACGATGCCTGGTACGGCAGCGTCTTCATCATCTTCATCGTCGAGGAACACATCGGAGTCATCACCACTGATATCATCAGTGATCGTTTCATCTTCCAGTTCAGGAATTTCTTCGCCAGATGCTTCAGCGTCTGCTTCTTCCAGAGAAACCAGTTCTGCATCGTCTTTGACCAATGCTTCCTTAGCTTCTTCTTTCTGAACAGCTTTTACAGCCTTGGCTGTTTTTGCTGTCATGCCCAGATCAAACATGTCGCCGCACTTAGGACAGATGATCGGGTCACGTTTCAAATCGTAGTATTTAGCGCCACACGCCGCGCACAGGCGCTTGGTTCCGAGTTCCGGTCTTGCCACGGTTCTCACCTTTGTTTGTATCTCGTTGACGGCCCCCTTAGCCTCAGGTTGGCCATCATGTCAAAGATAAATCTTAGAAATCTACCTGAAGTCGTACATTCACTGCCGAAATTTCGCAATAGTTCAATGCGCCCTAGGGTGACTGTCTTTTTCTTCCGTGCTAGGAGGAACTAGTTTTTTAAGTCTCGCAACCCCGGAAATGAACATGTCCCATAATTCGTCACCGCAAATTGTGACCGCTCACAGCGGCTCTCCGCTCAATGGTCAAATCAAAGTTCCAGGTGACAAGTCTATCTCCCATCGTTCTCTGATGTTTGGCGCATTGGCGCTTGGCAAAACCACCATCTCTGGCCTTCTCGAATCAGAAGATGTGATTGGCACAGCAAATGCTATGAATGCGGTTGGCGCCAAGTGTGTTCGTCAGGAAGATGACACATGGACGGTTGAGGGTATTGGACTGGGTAGCTTGCTTGAGCCGGAAGCTCCAATTGACTTTGGAAACGCGGGTACAGGCGTACGTCTGGCAATGGGTATTTTTGCGAGCCACCCGATTGCCGTCACCATGACTGGCGATGCCTCGCTATCTGGACGCCCAATGGGCCGCGTCCTTAACCCGTTGCGTGAGATGGGTGTTCAGGTTGTTGCGCGTAACGGCGACCGTCTACCAGCCTCTATCCGCGGCAGTGATACACCAATTCCAATCACTTACCGCGTGCCAATGGCATCTGCGCAAGTGAAATCCGCTGTGTTGCTGGCTGGTTTGAATACCGCTGGTACAACAACTGTTATCGAACCTGTTGCGACACGTGATCATACAGAGAAAATGCTGGTTGGTTTTGGCGCAGACCTGAAGGTTGAAGTGAACGAGAGCGGTGAGCGTATCATCACGCTGCAAGGCCAACCGAAGCTGCAGCCTCAGGATATTACGGTTCCTGGTGACCCATCTTCAGCTGCCTTCCCGATTGTTGCTGCCCTGATCACACCGGGTTCTGATGTCACCGTTGAAGGTGTGCTTTTGAATGAACATCGCATTGGACTTATTACTAGTCTGCTTGAAATGGGCGCTGACATTACCATCTCGAATGAACGGGAAAGCGGCGGAGAAAAGATTGGCGATATTCGCGCCAAGTATTCGCGATTAAAGGGTATTACGGTTCCAGCGGACCGAGCACCTTCCATGATTGATGAATATCCAATTCTTTCTGTTGCTGCTGCTTTTGCTCAAGGTGACACTGTCATGCTTGGTCTTGAAGAACTGCGTGTCAAAGAGTCAGACCGCCTGGCTGCTGTTGCGCGTGGTTTGGAAGCAAACGGTATTCCGTGCGTTGAAAAACAGGACAGTCTGACTGTTACTGGTGGGGCAAACAATATTGGCGGTGGCACTGTTACAACACATCTGGATCACCGGATCGCAATGAGCTTCCTTATTCTGGGGCTTGCTGCACACAAACCGGTTCAGGTCGATGATGCAGCGCCAATCGCGACAAGCTTCCCAACCTTCCTCTCCATGTTTGGTGAGCTGGGTGGCAAGCTTGAAAATAAAAATGAGGAAGCTGCATGATTATTGCTCTGGATGGACCAGCGGCATCTGGCAAGGGAACGCTCGCACGCCAGCTCGCTGCGCATTTTGGACTCCGCCATCTGGATACTGGTTTGACGTATCGTGCTGTCGCCGCTGCGCTGCTTGCGCGCGGCCTGCCACTTGGTGATGAAAACGTTGCAATCTCTGTCGCCCAGAACCTTGATCTGGGTAATTTGGATCGCAATCAGCTCTCTTCCCATGAAATTGGTGAGGTAGCCTCTCGCATTGCAGTTCTTTCTGGCCTGCGCGAGGAACTGGTGAGCCTTCAGCGTGCATTTGCTGATCAAGAGCCAGGTGCTGTTTTGGATGGCCGTGATATCGGGACTGTTGTGTGCCCGGACGCGACCGCAAAACTGTTCATTACCGCCTCTCCGGCAGCCCGTGCAAAGCGCCGAACAGACGAGTTGAACACCAAGGGAATTCCAGCAGATTTTAATGAAATCCTAGTGGATCTGGAGCGTCGCGACGAGCGCGATAGCACCAGAAAAGACTCTCCATTAAAACCCGCTGAAAATGCACACTTGCTTGATACGACAGAAATGGATATAGACTCCGCATTTCGTGCGGCTGTGGATATCGTCGAACGCGCCCGGAATTCAGCTGTTTCATAACAGCCTTCGGAGTTCGCGTTTGTTATATCAAGCGACTGTTACGATACCGAATTTGGACAAGTGTGACCGCTTTCGCCGGCCCACTTACTTGTAAGTGGTTGTTTTTCAACGCGAGTTGAAAACCGGGAGCCCTTGTCCTTTAGTGTTAACACAAACCCGCCGGCGAGCGCCATTCTTATGGCATCAGGAGATTTTATGGAAAATCAAAACTTTGCTGCTGAAGATTTTGCAGCTCTGTTGGAAGAATCCTTTGCGACTTCCGACCTTTTTGAAGGCACCGTTGTAAAAGGCATCGTTGTTGCTATCGAAAAAGACCTCGCAGTCATCGACGTAGGTCTTAAGGTTGAAGGTCGCGTTCCTATGAAGGAATTCGGCGCTAAAGGCCGTGACGGCGAAATGGCCGTTGGCGACGAAGTAGAAGTTTACCTTGAGCGCGTTGAAAACGCGATGGGTGAAGCTGTTCTGTCCCGCGACAAAGCACGCCGCGAAGAAAGCTGGGTTCGCCTTGAAGTTGCTTTCGAAGCTGGTGAAAAAGTTACTGGTCAGATCTTCAACCAGGTTAAAGGTGGCTTCACCGTTGA
>NZ_LCWX01000127.1:8643-24089 GCF_001431305.1 Pseudovibrio sp. POLY-S9 | reverse complement strand
TCTGGACGGCGCAGTAGCATTCCTGCCACGCTCTCAGGTAGACATCCGTCCAGTACGCGACGTTACTCCTCTGATGCACACTCCACAGCCTTTCCAGATCCTGAAAATGGACAAGCGCCGTGGTAACATCGTTGTATCCCGCCGTACCGTTCTGGAAGAAACACGCGCTGAACAGCGTTCTGAACTCGTTCAGAGCCTGGAAGAAGGTCAGACCGTTGAGGGTGTTGTTAAGAACATCACTGACTACGGTGCATTCGTTGACCTTGGTGGCATCGATGGCCTCCTGCACGTTACCGACATTGCATGGCGTCGTATCAACCACCCAAGCGAAGTTCTGACAATCGGTCAGACCGTGAAGGTGCAGATCGTTCGTGTGAACCAGGAAACACACCGCATCAGCCTCGGCATGAAGCAGCTGGAAACCGATCCATGGGATGGCATCGAAGCCAAATACCCACTGGATTCCAAGTTCTCTGGTCGTGTTACCAACATCACCGACTACGGTGCATTCGTAGAACTGGAGCCAGGCATCGAAGGCCTGATCCACGTCTCCGAAATGTCCTGGACCAAAAAGAACGTACACCCAGGCAAAATCGTTTCTACTTCCCAGGAAGTTGAAGTGGTTATCCTTGAAGTGGACGCTTCCAAACGCCGTATCTCCCTGGGCCTCAAGCAGACTCTGCAGAACCCATGGGATGCATTCGCACAGCAGTACCCACTTAACGCCACCGTAGAAGGTGAAGTTAAGAACAAGACCGAATTCGGTCTGTTCATCGGTCTTGAAGGCGATGTTGACGGCATGGTTCACTTGTCCGATCTGGACTGGAACCGTCCGGGCGAGCAGGTCATCGAAGAGTACAAGAAGGGCGACGTTGTTAAAGCAGTCGTTCTTGACGTTGACGTTGAGAAAGAGCGTATCTCTCTCGGCATCAAACAGCTCGACGCTGATCCGTTTGAATCCGCTGGCGATGTTGTTCGTAAGGGCGCAATCGTTAAGTGTGAAGTGACTGAAATCAAAGACGGTGGTCTCGACGTTAAACTCGTAGACGGCGACCTCTCTGCATTCATCCGTCGCGCTGACTTGTCCCGTGAACGTGGTGAGCAGGATCCTACCCGCTTCAACGTTGGCGATGTGATCGAAGCTCGTATCACTCAGTTCGACAAGAAGACCCGCCGCGTTGGTGTATCCATCAAGGCACTTGAAATCGCTGAAGAAAAAGAAGCGGTTGCACAGTACGGTTCTTCTGACGCTTCCTCTTCTCTCGGCGACATCCTCGCTGCAGCTATGAAGAAGCAGAACGACGACGAATAAGATCTAGCAATAGATTTTGCGAAAAAGCCCGCTCATTTGAGCGGGCTTTTTTGTTGCGTTGATGAGTGCGTTCATTTGCGTTGTTTGGCATTCTTTTGCGCGCTTATGTCTGAAAAGAGCTTTGGGCGTCCTGTTTCAGGGAGTTCTGCCTCTCGGCAGAGTTAGCCCCTGATCTTCTTCAGGGAGCTCATCAGGAATGCTCTCGGACCTTTTGGCATTGCGAGTACGATGCGCTTTGCTAAAGGGCGCAGGTTCTTGAGCCAGAGGCTGGCATAGAGCTGTCCTTTGAAGGAAAGCGGGCTGACGGCATCAAAGACACTGGCGACCTGTGAGGTCCAAGTCATCTTGTAGCGGGAAGCTGGTTTTAGAAAATCGATCTTATCGATCCCAAGCGCAAAACACGCCTCGATGACGTCCATCTGGTGAAGTTTACCGGGACTGGATTGTTCGTAGTCCGGATTCCAATCGGCCATGTAAGCGGAATAGCAGCCTTCGAACAGGAAACCCCATTCGGTAGAGATTGGCAGATCACCATGCTTCAGTTCGAAAGCGATGAGTTCGCAGCCTTTGGCCGTGCCGTTGCTTAATGAGAGAAGGACGTTCTGCAAGCCATCGCCTTCCAGAGCGCGCGATGAGTAACCCATGGCTTCGACCCAGTTCTCTCGCCCGTTTAGGGTTCGCAGAAGCATGGTTTCGAGTTCCGGGTCTTCCTGCCGGATCACGCGGTGCGAGAGGCCTGCTGATTTGTGGAGACGATTGCGCTGGTTGCGGATGGTTTTGCGTGAGCGGGCGGAGATGGACTTCAGATAATCCTCAAAACTATCCCACTGGTTCAGATCCAGCCTTGGAGCGCCATCTGCCTCTCCGACCTCGGTAAAATGAGTGCTGGCGTACTCATAGAGAGCACCGCTCTCTCTGATCTGACGGAGGTGGATAACATCTGCGCCAGCCTTTTGAAGGTGTGGCTTCAGGTAATCCAATACGGCAGCAGGGTTATAGCCGGGAGTAAGCAGCATCTCTGAGTACTGCTGAAAAGGTTCACCTAAACCAGTCAGCGCTTTCAGGGACTTTTGCTTTTCAATGCGCAGCGGCAGAACCGCGATCAGGCTTTGCTGGTCGTAGACAGCGAAGATTTTGGCTGATTGGACCGATGCTGGATTTTCAAGCATCGCTATGGTCCAGGCATAGCTTTGAAAGACCGTATTGCCTTTGGAGGCCTGCTCTAGCTGGTGCCATTGCTGCTGGAGTTCAGCTACTTCAACAGCAGACTGCAACACGCGCACAGACGGGTTTTGAAGTGCTTTTGTTGCAGAGCTCTGCTGCACAGAGGCGAGCTCGTTTGATGTGATAACATCTGCCTGCAACAAACTTCTCCCTTATCGATGCATAAAATGACTTTAACTAAAGCAGTTTGCGTATCTTTGTCCGAAAATCGACGTCTACTTTTCGGCGATATGCTTTAAATTACTGAATCTCGTGGCTCTCGCCCTAGAGCACGTCGCGTTCATTCGCATTCACACACCGTGCTCGAAAATCTTTGTTGGAGCGAATTCCGGTCGTTTGATTGAATCCAATCAAACGGAACGCGCTCTAACTCCTGATATTTATACATAGTTATTTTCAACCAGTTAAAAGTAGAAGTATTTTATAGAAATCTGAGCATTTGAATTTCTCACATTTCCGTTAGGGACCTCAGTTCTAGAAATATCGTCTCCTCAGCATGGTTTCTCTCAGGGTGATGACAAATCGTCACTTGATTTATTGCCCAGCAGAAAATGGAATAGTCCTGATTTAATTTAGGAGGGTTTCATGAGTGATTTGAAAGTTGCACTGATTGTTGCTGGTGGCAGTGGTATGGGTGCTGCTGCTGCACGTAAGCTGGCAGGGGACGGTTATAAAGTCGCCATCCTCTCTTCCTCTGGCAAAGGCGAGAAGCTGGGTGAGGAACTTGGTGGTGTCGGTGTGACTGGCTCCAACCTTGAAACTGCGGACCTCCAGCGTCTTGTTGATGTTGCGATGGAAAAATGGGGCCGTATTGATACGGTTGTCAGCAGTGCTGGCCATGGGCCTAAAGGGCCGGTCCTTGAGCTCACCGATGAAGATTGGGCGAGAGGGATGGACTTCTATCTCATGAACGTGGTGCGCATCACCCGCATCGTTACCCCAATCATGGAAGCTCAGGGCAAAGGCAGCTTCGTCAATATTTCCACCTATGCCTTGTTTGAGCCCGAGGAGCTTTTCCCGACATCCGGCGTGTTCAGAGCTGGCCTTGCTGCTTTTACCAAGTTGTTCGCTGATAAATATGCTTCCTCAAACATTCGCATGAACAACGTGCTGCCGGGCTTTATTGACAGCTTGCCAGAGAAGGAAGAGCGCCGGGGTCGTATTCCAATGGGACGTTATGGCACCTCGCAGGAAGTGGCTGATCTGATTGCTTTCCTTGCCGGAGACACCTCCAGCTACATGACCGGACAAAATATCCGCATTGATGGCGGAGTTACGCGCTCAATTTAGGCTGGACAATTTTGCGAAGGCATCTGTCGCAATTTGCGGGATGCCCTTCTCTCTCGATTAATCGGAGAGATCTTAAACCTGTACGATCAGAAAGGGGCGGAAACGCCCCTTTTTTAACGCCGCAACTCCTCCTCACCAGAAAGAAACAAAGCAAATTGTGTGATATGGAGCATTTACATGCGCTCAATTTTAATTAATGTAAATATTAATTCACTTTAATCAAAATAAACATAATAGATAAGCAATAGTAAATTGATGACAAGTTTTGATAACAACTTTTAATTTGCTATACACCACCTAAGATAGAGTCGTTTTTTGAAATTTTCTATTTCTGATTTCTATTTATCTTCAAGTAACATCTGTATATTACTTTATATGGCGAGCAAGAGAGTATCCCATTCTCTCAAACTCCACTGTGCTGTTTGTCTTGAAACATCGTTGAGGCCAATAACAAAAATAAGGTCCGGCAGCTTCAAGACTTCGGAATGCCCTAGCGGTCCGCCCGAAACCGCAGGGCTAACTGGAAACCCGTTTTACGCCGTCCTTGCAGCAATCGGCTTTGGGTTTCCAACAGCGCGCGGTGAACTATGCCCCTAGTTCTCGCGTCAAGAATTAAGATCACTGAACCTATCGGTTTTCAGAGCAATCGATAAAACAGTGGCCCAAAAAAGACGAAAAGTCCAACTGGCCCCATGGCCATACAGATCCCGTTCCGTTCTCAGCTCCCCCCCACCTCCTGATGAACGGAACGGATTTTTTATGCGATAAACATATGCTAGTTGCGACCATGCATTTATTTCGGGTATGACATTTCAAAAGGTGGCACTCCCCAGCCACGTCATTCAATCCGATAGGCAGCAAAAAACTAATGAAGAACTCTGCTAGCGAATGTCACGATATGACTCAGATCCGCGCAGAAATTGATCGTCTGGATTCCGAGCTGATTTCCCTGTTTGCAGAGCGCTGGACTTACATCACACGCGCCGCTGAAATCAAAAAACCAATTGGCCTGTCTGCCCGCATTGAAAGCCGGGTTGAGGAAGTTGCCAGCAACGTAAAAGCCCATGCCCGCGCGCATGGCCTGAATGCGCAGACCTATGAGACCATGTGGCGCGCACTGATGGAAAGTGCGATTACGCACGAAGAAGACCTTATGGAAGCAGAGGAAAACGCAAAATAACATAGTATCGCCATTTTCTCTGGCATCTTAGTCGACTAGCATTACAACCAGAAATTTTCGGAGAATTAAGAGCCTACTTCCCCAAATTAACCGTTTGGCAGGGACAAAGCTTAATTTATGGTCGTGTTTTTACCGTCTGCAGAGAAAGAACACTTGGCTTATTCAAAAGCTTAGGTATTGTTTCCCTATAGTCGCTTAAATGAGTTTGACCGGGAAGACCCCATGAGTCTAGACAGTGACGTTCTTATTGATCGCAGACGCCTGAGACGTAAAGTTTCGTTCTGGCGCGTCGTTAGTTTTTTAGCACTTGCAGCTTTGCTGTTGTGGGGAGGCGCTGAGGCAACTGGCCTTGGTGAGCTTGCCCGTTCTGAAAAGCATATTGCTCGCATCGAAATCAACGGACCGATCACCTATGATCGCCGCCAGTTGGAGATGCTTGAAGCAATCGCAAAAGATGACACCGTGCAAGGTGTCATCGTCTCCATTAATTCTCCAGGTGGCACCACTTCCGGTGGTGAAGCGCTTTACAATGCGCTGCGCAAGATTGCTGAGAAGAAGCCTTTGACAGCGTCCATCACGACGCTTGGCGCTTCGGCTGCTTATCTTTCCGCAATTGCCAGTGATCACCTTGTTGCTCAATACACCTCTTTGACCGGATCTATCGGTGTTCTCTTCCAGTATGGCAATGCAAAAGGGTTGCTCGAGAAGATTGGCGTTGAAATGGATGCGATTAAAAGCGCACCATTGAAAGCTGAGCCAAACTTTTACGAGCCAGCCACGCCTGAAGTGAAGGAAACTTTGCAGGAATTGATTGACGATACCTATATGTGGTTCGTTGGACTTGTTGCAGAACGCAGAGGCCTTTCTAAAGAGCGTGCACTTCAGCTGGCGAACGGTCAGGTTTACACCGGGCACCAGGCAAAAGACCTTGAACTGATCGATGAGATTGGTGGCGAGCAGGCCGCGCATCAGTGGCTTATTGACGAAAAAGGACTTTCCAGTGATTTGGAAATAATCGACTGGAAACCAGAATCAGACGAGCGGTCACTCCCGTTCCCTGCAAATTTATTAGGCTTTTTGGGTAGTGAGAACCAGAATTTGGTCATCTCACTTCTCAAAACAGCAAAAAGTGTCGTAGATTCAAGCCTACCGCTTGACGGTCTCGTGTCTGTTTGGCAGGCTCCGGATGCGGCAACAGTCTCAGCACTTGGGGGGGCAAAGCATGATTAAATCGGAATTAGTACAGACTATTGCGGAGCGTAATCCGCATCTCTATCAACGCGATGTAGAGAATATCGTAAACGCCATTCTTGATGAAGTTACTGAAGCGCTGATGCGCGGTGACCGCGTCGAGCTGCGTGGCTTTGGTGCGTTCTCAGTGAAGAACCGCCCGGCACGCGTTGGACGCAATCCAAGAACTGGCCAAAAAGTTGAAGTTGGCGAAAAGTTCGTTCCGTTCTTCAAAACCGGCAAAGAAATGCGCGAACGACTGAACGACGGTACGGATCACGGCGAAGACGACTGATCCTGGAGTAATACATTGGCTCGTTTCCTTCGGAATTTGCTGCTTATACCTATAGCAGCTCTACTTGTTGTACTTGCGGTTGCGAACCGGCATTCCACGCTGATTTCGCTTAACCCCTTTAACCCAGAGGACCCGATGTTGACGTTCAACATCCCGGTTTTCTGGTTGCTGTTTGGCGCTGTTGGACTGGGCGTGATGCTTGGCGGAGTGGCGACCTGGATGCGACAAGGACGGTTTCGTAAAGAGGCTCGTGTTCAACGACGCGAAGCGAACCAACTTAAACATGAAGCGGATTCACTGCGTAAGGTGGCACAGGGTGACATTGCACCCGGCCTGCCATCACCAGACCATAAAAAAGCAGCCTAACCGCTTTATTACTCTGCCCTGACGTTTAGCACGGGGATTGCGAATGCGGATCATCACAGCTCAGGACATTGAGGGGGTGATGAGCTTTCGCGATCTTCTTGAGACGCTGAGACGTGCATTTCGTGTTGGTGTGGTGGCCCCTTCCCCGCACACACAAAGAATTGCACGTCCAACCGGCCTTGATGACGGCTCTCTCACCATCTCTTCTGCATGGCATGACTTTGCGGCTCAAGACACTGTTGAGCGCGGGTTTATTGGCACGCGTCTGGAGAGTTGTCTTCCCACATCACTGGAGCATGACGCACCGGCTGTTGCTGGTGTGTATCTTTTGCAGTCTGGCAAAACGGGGACGCCGCTTGCGCTTCTGGATGGCAAAGCGCTCGTCAACTGGCGCACAGCTGCAACATCGGCGCTGGCCTCCTCGTATCTTTCGCGCGAAGACTCTTCCCGCTTGCTGATGGTGGGTGCTGGAAACCTTGCACCTTATCTGATTGATGCGCATGCTTCTGTTCGCCCCATCAAGGAGGTTCTGGTCTGGAACCGAAGCCCTGCTGCTGCTCAGCAGTTGGTGGAGCATATGCAGGGGCAGCCTTTTAAGGTTTCAGCGACAACGGATCTGGGTGGCGCTGTCAGAGGCGCAGATATTGTGTGCTGTGCGACGAGTGCGAACACGCCGATCATTCAAGGGGAATGGCTCCAAGAAGGCACGCATCTGGATCTGGTTGGCTCCATGCATGCTGATCAGCGTGAGTGCGATGATACGGCCATCTCGCAGGCGCGGCTGTTTCTGGACAGCTATGACAACACACCAACAACCGCTGGTGATCTCAAAGAGCCGCTCGCTGATGGCGTTCTGAACTTGCAGGACATTGCGTCTGATCTGGCGGAGTTGTGTCAGGGCGACCGGGCAGGCCGGCGCTTTTACGAGCAAATCACGCTGTTTAAGTCAACGGGCACTGCTCTGGCTGATCTTGCCGTTGCCGGACACGTTTATCTGCGCGTTTAAAGCGTGTCGCGTGCAGGCGCGTAGCTCTAGTTCTTTATTGCGTGCGTAGTCTCATTCGCAAATCGGAGCTGCTCTTCAGGATTACGCTGTAGCTGAGGACCTTAGTCCAGCTCGTCCATGTCTTTCTTCTTCGGTGGTGTGTAGCTGGGCAGGTGCCAGTCTTTTGCGATTGCACCACCGCGCAGTACCATGGCCATAGCAAAGCCAAGGGCTGCTGCAAGGTTGCTTTGTCCGCTTGCCATGAGCGTGACGGAGTAGGTGATCGCACCAGCAAACGCAGCTGCCAGATAAATCTCTCTTTGCAGCAAAGCAGAAGGCTGGCCAGCAATGATATCGCGCAGGATTCCGCCAAATGTTGCCGATGCGACTCCCATCAGCACAGCCACCGCAGCGTTGTCGCCAAGCGAGATCGCTTTCGCAGCGCCCATGACTGAGTAAGACGCGACCCCAACAGCATCCAGCCACCGCAGCGGGCGGCCCCATGCTTCAACCTTATGGGCGTAAAACCACATGATGACAGAGACGATGAGACAGACATAGAGGTAGCTCTCGTCCACAACCCAGAACACTGGCACATCAAGAAGAGTGTCGCGCAGAGTTCCACCACCAATTCCGGTCAGCGAGCAAAAGAACAAAAAAGCGATAAAATCCTGACGCAGACGTGCAGCCACCAAACCGCCAGTCACGGCGAAAACGGCCACTCCCAAAAAGTCCAGATACTGCCAGATCTCAGATTGCATCTACGTCATGCCCGCAAATTCGTTGGTTTCAAGTCTGGTGGTTTTAGCCAGCCATCTTAAAAAAGCAACCGGAGAACTACACTACTTCATTTGTGAGATTTAAATAGCCTTAGATCCTGTGAAGGGTTTGGGGACAGCGCCGAGAACTTCAAATCAGCCCTGCGTTTCTTGCAGAGCTTCTGGCATCCACGCAACAAAAAACGGAGGCCGTGTATCGACCGCCGTTTTGAATTTATTTGAGAAACCCTCATTCAAGGATGATCCGGGCCAGGCCCTCCAGTTAAGCCAATCTAGACTGGCACAGCTCAAAAGCGGTTACCTCGGTGATGCTGGAACTTGAAAGCTATCAAGCAAATTTTCAACGGGAGTCATCAAGCTTGAAGGATCATCTGGAAACAGATCTTTATCACCAGTAGCACTGTACACGACCTCTCCACGCAACCACTGACACTGTAGCTTTCCAAAAAGAGGTTTACACAGTTTGGCGGGCCCGGGGGCATTTATACTAAACTGAAAATACAGAGCTCTTCCGATAGTGATTGTTTTTTGCCGGCTCTCATATAGAGGTGTCATATCAGGGAAAGAGACGCGCACCTGAAAGAGATCACCTCCCGGACGGATACTTCCTCGGGATGGCGCGTATTGCCATGGGATTTCATATCTGGCTTTACCTATCCAATAAACCTGCTGAAAATCTGTTTCAACTCGAGGCAGAAATGGAGAAAGAGCTGCTAAGGCAAGTATCAAAAGCCCGCACTTATAAATGAAAGGTGCAAATGGCCGCCGCCATAACCAGATGGCGAACAATAAAACTGCAGCAAGAATTGGGATAAATACTGCGTTTTGGCGCGGATAGAACAGTTTATCGCCGCGAGCCTGCATCGGAAAATAGGCTTCTATAACAACGTGATCTACAAATACCGGAGCTAGCCACAACACAGCAGCGATAACTGCTAACCAGAAAAAGACAGGCCATTTCCACATAGATCACCAAAGATAAATATACATTCAACTACAACTATTTACATGCATCTTCGAAGCCCGATCAGATTGCAAGCAAGCCTCGCTTCCTTTGAGAGCTAAGAGATTTCCAATTGATCGGAGCCCTAGAGTAAAGTGGTCTGTCAGTAAGGCCAAGCAATAGCGTATACTTGAACCTTTTTTCAACTTTAGATTGCTTCACCTCCTCTGAATGCATAAGACAAAGCGCAGCACAAGGCAGGTGTCGAAATCTCCAAAAGCCAACAGTTGTGCCTAGAAGTAATATAGTTATGAAAATAGCGAGTTGTATTATGGTTGCTCGAGTTATTGTTCCAATTGCGATTGCTTTCGCATTAACCGCCTGTTCAAGCAGTGCCGGTATTTCCAAAAAGAATCCTGATTACTTTGGTGCAAAAGAACGCGAAGGATCGCTTAGCGGCGTATATAACCCGGCAGGTTTTAGCTCTGCACAAGTTCGGAGGCTACTCGGTACTTTATGTCAGGGTGGACAGCTTGAAGGTTTTTCGGAAGCGCGTAGTGACGGTCTGGTCTCATGGAAGACAAACTGCGCGAACGGCATTCGTAGCGGAGTTGGCTTTGTGGAGTTTCAGCGCATAGATGGCAGCAGCGAAATCATGGTGGAGACAACTGGCTCCAACGGTAGCGGTAATCTTGTGTATACCCGCCAAAAGGTAAAGCTATAAAGCGAATTCTGACATAAAAACGGAGGCCGTGTATCGACCTCCGTTTTGAAATTCTTTGAGAAGCCCTCGTTGTTTTGAGGGCTTTGGTGTTTAGGCTTCTTTGTCTACTGTGGAGCCTGGCTCTGCTGCTTTGTCGGCAACTGGAGCGATTTTTGGGCCGCCTTTGGAGACACCGACCATTGCAGGGCGCAGGACGCGCTCGCCGATGACGTAGCCAGCCTGAACAACCTGAACCACAGTGTTGTTTGGAACTTCTGTGTTCGGCACTTCAAACATCGCCTGATGGAAGTGCGGGTTGAACTTATCGCCTTCAGGTGAAAGACGCTTCACACCGTGTTTTTCCAGGTGGTTGAGCATTTCGCGCTCTACCATTTCAACGCCTTCAACCAGCGCCTTCAGGTTTTCGTCGTTTTCACGTGCGTCATCTGGCAATGCATCGATTGCACGGCCAAGGTTGTCATTGACCACCAGCATGTCACGCGCGAAACCTGCAACTGCATAGGCTTTAGCGTCTTTAACTTCTTTTTCAGTCCGACGGCGCAAGTTTTCCATTTCTGCCATGGTGCGCAGAGCGCGGTCCTTCAGGGCAGCGTTTTCTTCTCTCAGCGCCTCGATTGGATCTACTTCCGCAGCAACTTCTGCCTGCTCGGCTCCATTCGCAGTTTCGTCAACCACAGCTTCCGGATTTACCTGCTCTTCTGCCTGCGGAGTTTTATTTTGATCGCTCATCGTCATCCCGTCTCTTAAAACTTGCTCTTTTTACCATGGAGCAAAGCACTGCAAGGGCTGCCCTAAGGCGCCCGCGCAAAAATCTATCCGGTCTTTATTTAGTCGCTGTTTGACAAAAACAAAAGACCTCCGGCCACTTCCATGACCGGAGATCCTCAGAATGCCCGATTTTACTCAGCATTTCGTTGCAGATACCCTCAAAATTAAGAGTACTGCTTAATCCAATCAGAAATTTTGCCCTTAGGCTGTGCACCTACGAGGGTTGCAGCAGGCTGACCATCCTTGAACAGGATCATGGTTGGGATAGAGCGAACGCCATAATTCATTGCGCTCTGCTGGTTGCTGTCGATATCCAACTTAACAACTTTGACCTGACCAGCCATTTCCTCAGAGATTTCTTCGAGGGACGGCGCAATCATTTTACAAGGACCACACCAGGTCGCCCAGAAATCTACGAGAACAGGAGTCGAGCTCTGGAGTACTTCAGCTTCGAAGTTACCGTCTTCAACATTCACAGTGGCCATTTTTGCCTCTTTTCATAGTGCAGGTTGAGTCGCCCCAACTGAGCAAACTCTGTTGCCCTGAAAGTAAGAACGCAAGTGCCGAGCGTCAAGCGAACGAATTCTCAACATTCGACTAGAATTTAAAAGATTTCATCAGTTCCACTGGTATTTCTACCAAATGAGGACCTGACGTATAGAGGAGCAGCGCTCTTATTCTCCGATCAGGATAAAGCTCAGAAAGCAATTTTCTATAAACAGCCAGCTGCGCAACATACGTTTCGGAGACATCGTGCACGCTCCTTGGGACGTAGGCATTTGTCTTGAAGTCGAGAATGATCACTTCTTTGTCATTGACCAGCAAACGGTCAATCAGACCGAAGATTTCGACCGGTTTGCCATCCTCACCCGTGAGCATGCCTTGTATTGGAACTTCGGCTCTGCCATTGGCGCTGAACAGTTCTGCAAACTCAGGGTTGCCCAGCGTACCCAACACATCATCCAGCAGACGTTCCTTATTGTCCGCAAAGCGCTCCGGCAGGGAACCGGCAAGGAACCTTTCGGCAGATACCACGCGTTGTTCTTCTGGCAGATCGGGCAGGAATTCGAGCAGTCTGTGAACGATGCGGCCACGGACCAGTGGCCAGTCTTCTGGTTGGCGAGCTGCTTCGAGAGCATCTTTCGGATCTTGCTGCTCGATATTCTCTTTTGCTTCCATCTCCTCAAAGGCGGCAGATGGTTTTACACGGCGGATACGCTCAGGTGTGCTGACGTTTGTTGAGACCCAGTCTGGCATAACCGCCTGTTTCCGGCTCTCAATCTTCTCAGATTGCGGCAGGATCGGCTCTGGCTTTTCTATGCCATTCTTGGTCCAGATCCACGCTGACACTTCGCCGTTGGCGTCTGTTTGCTCGCGTGCTTCCTCAATCAAACCGTTGCGGGTGAGTGTGTACCAGCATTCTTCATGCGGGCCACGCTTGGGTGACCAGCCACACACGACAAGACGATCCTTGGCACGGGTAAGAGCTACATAGAGCAGACGGCGATATTCTTCTTTCTGCTCTTCTGCCAGCAGTTCCAGCGCTTCTTCATGCCATTCGGTGCGCTGTGCTTTGTTGGGCAGCCAGACAAGAGCGGGTGCGGCCTGCGTATCCCCTGCCCGCTGTTTTTCAACCATCACCGGCGCATGCAGGCTGGAGACGGGCGCATTGCAGCCATCAGCGAGAATAACGTAGGGCGCTTCCAATCCCTTGGAGCCGTGGACTGTCATGATGCGGACCATGCCTTTGGCGGCGTTGAGCTCGCGTTTGATCTCAGTTGGCGCTTCGGCAAGCCACGCAAGGAAGCCTTCCATGCCGGGGGTGCCGCTCTTTTCATAGGTGAGCGTCAATGAAAGGAACTCATCAAGCACGTCATCCACTTCCGTGCCAAGACGCTCACGGAACTTCTGGCGGTAGCCGTCGGTTCCCATGATCTTGGCAAAGAATTCGAAGGGTGGAACGAAGTCGGCGCGGTCACGCCAGACGACCAGCTGCTTGCGAATTTCCTGCCACTTCTCGCTGTTCTCAGACTTTCTCAACAACTCATGCCAGAGGGTGCCCGGTCTTGGGACACCCGGTGTTTCGTGGGCGATCTCGAAGAGATCATCATCAACCAAGCCAAAGAGCGGGCTTTTGAGGACGCAGGCGAGAGACAGGTCATCTTCCGGCAGCAGAATAAAGCGGCCCAGCGCGACGAGATCTTTAACGGCGATGTGGTCTGTCAGAACAAGACGGTCAGACCCTGCTGCGGGTACATCCAGACGTTTGAGTTCACGGTTGAGCGCTTCTACAAACTGGCCGCGCTTGCGGACCAGTACCAGAACATCCCCCGGGCCTGCGATTTTGCGTTGGTCCCAATCTTTGATCTGCTCTGCTATGCGGGTGGCAAGGCGCAGCATGGGGTTGCCGGTGCCGATCGCATCAATCGGCTGGGTCCAGTCGTCTGGCTCCAACGTTTCAACGGCCTCTTCCAGAGGCCAGATTTCGACACGGCCCGGATCATTGTGGCGAATGGCTTCATGCACGGGCGCTACGTTGTCCTGTGACAGACCTTTGTAGGTTTCCGGTGTGTCGAACACCTTATCGACCGCGCCCAGCACATCCGGTGTGGAGCGGAAGGAGAGGTTGAGTTCGATGCCCTCGAAATTCTTCTGCGCTTCCTCAGCCCGACGGGCGAAGAACTTGCGCATTTCGGCAAAGTAGGCCGGAACAGCGCCCTGGAAGGAGTAGATGGATTGCTTCTCATCCCCCACCGCGAAGATGGTGCGGACTTTCTCTCGCGCACTGTCACCAGCGAAGAATTCTTCTGCCAGTGCGCGGATCACCTCCCACTGGCGCGGGCTGGTGTCCTGTGCTTCATCTACGAGGATGTGGTCCAACCCCTGATCGAGCTTGTATTGCACCCATTGTGCGGCCTCAGCGCGGGACAGGAGCTGCGCAGATTTAACCACCAGATCTTCAAAATCGAGGTAACCGCGACGGAGTTTTTCCGTCTCGTAATAACGCAAAACCGCATCTGATAGGGTGAGGATCGCTTTGGTTCCAGAAACCGTTATGACGGCATTCAGGTGTTGCAGAGCTTCTAACACCCGCATTTGCTCGGCGAACAAGCGCTCTACAACTTCCGGGAAGGCTGTTTGTACCTTCTTGGTGGCGAGAGACTTGCGCGGACTAAGGGTTCCAGTGAGGAAGATTTTCAACCATGCGATGCGCCAGGCTTCGTCGCTTTTGTGCGTGATGGCCTGATCCAGAGCAGCCGCGCGGTCCTGATCTGTCTTTGAGCCGACGCGTAAGGCTTCTGCAAACGCTTTTACTTCGTCGTCACTCAGGGAAGAATTCCGTCGCAACGCAGATGCAAAGCCAGATATATCATCAGCCGGCATGACGGAGAAATCAGCGTATAGCGCGAAAATGGCGCTTTCCAGGTCACCATAAGGAGCAACCCAGCGGTAGAACGCATCGCGGCGGCTGATCAACTCAGAGAGGGCTTTCTCAACGCCTGAATCCGGTAATAGCTCGATAAGCTGGGACAGAGCTGACCCGATGTCGGAGTCCGGCTCAATCTCTGCGCTGTGCAGAACGCTGGCGCGGGCCTCATTGAGCAGCTCTTCCGCAAGGCGGTCATCCAGCACGGAGAAATGGCCTGCAACGTTGGCCTCCAGCGGGAACTGGTGCAGCAGCGCTTCGCAGAACGCGTGGATGGTCTGGATCTTCAGACCGCCCGGTGTTTCCAGTGCTTTGGCGAAGAGGCGGCGGGCATTGGCCAATTGCTTTGTTGACGTCGGTCGGCCTTCGATGTCCTCAATCTCAGCAGACAGCTCAGCATCGCTCAGCTGTGTCCACTTTGCCAGGGAATCGAATACGCGAGTTGCCATCTCCGCCGCGGCTGCCTTGGTGAAGGTGAGGCAGAGGATACGGGATGGATCAGTGCCGGACAGCAGCAAGCGGACGACGCGGCGGGCGAGCACGAAGGTTTTGCCGGAGCCTGCGTTTGCACTCACCCATGCGGAATTTTCAGGGTGAGCGGCGCGTTGCTGGCTGTCGAGGGTTTTTGCCGGAATATCCATTATGCATCCTCCCCGTCTTCTCCAAGGGACCATTCCTGCACGCGGGCAAGATGATCATAGGAAGCGGCCCATTCCCTCTCCTTCAGCACACGAGCTCTGGAGAGATAGCCTTTGCGTGGGTTTTCATAGGCGGCGACGAGCTGTTCCAAGCGTTTCCATGCTTCTTCTGCCAGCTCTTCAGCGGTGCTTTCCTTTGGTACACGGCTCTCCAGTTTCACGGCATCACTGCCACCTTTAAGCTGGATGTAGAGCATGTCGGAGATGGGCATGTCGTGGGGCAGA
>NZ_LCWX01000127.1:6440-8546 GCF_001431305.1 Pseudovibrio sp. POLY-S9 | reverse complement strand
TCTTCAAAGCCCTTACGGCGGATCATGGCGACTTCCAGTGGCAGCTGTGGTGAGAGCAGCGCTTCCACCTGCTTGGCAGAGGGCGGCTGGCCGGTTTTGTAGTCCACCACGCGCAAGCTGTTGTCTTTCATCTGATCGATGCGATCTGCACGGCCTGTGAGCGTAAAGTTGCGCTCCGGGCGCTGCATTTCCACTTTGCCGTATTCCTCAAGGAAACGATCATAGATTTTAGGCGCGACTTCACCTTCGTACGCAACAAACTCTTCCGCGATGCGCTCAAAGCGCGGCCACCACAAAGCGCGGATAGCGGGGAAAGCATCCAGTGGGCGGAACAGTCGTCCCCCTTCGGTTTTTAGTGCTCGAACTGCCTTGTCGTCGAATGGCCCATCCCAATCCTCAAGGAAGTTTGCGAGGGCATCATGGATGATGTTGCCTTTGTCGGCAGCGCCCGGTTCGCCGCCGATCGGGTCAACTTCATCCAGCTTCAGGACGTTTTTGGCGTAGATGAGGTACGGATCGCGGATCAGGTTTTCGATTGCTGTGACAGAGAGCTGGACCGGACGCGCCTCCACTGGCGGTTTTGGCTCAGGGCGCTTGGCCGGGCGGACTGGTGTTTCGGAGCGGTCGAGCACGAGAGCCAGCTCGGTGTAGCGCTTGCCTTTGGCGCGCATTTGCTGCTCTACGCTTTGGCCTGCCAGCGTGACGATGCGCTGGAGCCAGCGGGAGGCCACAGTTGGGGAGCCATCCACGCGCTCGGAGCGGGAGAGCACTACTTCCGGCGCGCCGAGGTTCCAGAGGAAATCGTGGGCGGAGGTGCCGATTTTACGCTCTGGCGGATCGAGGCCGATCTGACCTTTCATGGGGCGGTTGAGCCATGGATCGTTGCGGGTGCGCTGCGGCCATGTGCCTTCGTTCAGTCCGCCGAGGACAACGAGGTCATAGCGCTGGAGGCGGGCTTCCATCGGGCCGAGCAGATGGATACGGGGATCAGCAGGTGTGCGGGAGCGGACGGCCCCACCGGTGATGAGGGCACCGAACACGCCGGGCCATTCATTGGCAGGCACGCAGAGGCCAGCAGCGTCAGCTTCCAGCAAGGATGTCAGAGTTTCGGCAAGCGCCTTTCCGTTTTCGCCACTGAACAGCTCTTCCGTCGAGCCGTTTTCATCAGCCCCAAGCAGCAGGATTGCATCCACATGGGTTTTGATGATGTCTTCGACCGGGATCTCATTTGGGTTTTGCAGCAGGGCTTCCAGTGGGCCGAGGGCTTGCTCCAGACGGTCCAGCAGGGTGTTGATGGCGGCCCAGTCCTCTTCCACCAGCTTGCGCCAGCGGGAAACTGGTCTGTCGGCCTTCTCCATGGCCAGATCATGAGCTGCGGCCACCGCTTCGCGCAGACCACTGAGCCCCGGTCTTGGATGCGGGCCGCGCAGCACGCCGCGTTCCAGAGCGCGGGCGGCGGAGCGGACTTCCTTGGCCTTCATACCGAGGAAGGCGAGCGGATGTTTGAGCAGGGCCAGCAGGTTGACCGGATCGAGGCCTTGCAGGGCGAGCTTTGCGGTGAGGATGGCAAGCACCATGGGCGGTGTTTGCTCCAGCGGGCGACCAGCGGTGTCATCCACGATGATGCCCCAGCGGGTCAGCTCTGAAGCCACACGGCGGGCCAATGTTCTGTCCGGTGAGATCAGCGCGGTTGTTTTGCCTGCTTCCACCGCTTCACGCAGCAGCAGGGCGATGGAGAGCGCTTCTTCGGATTCGTTTCGCGCTGTGATCAGCTGCGTGCCTGCGAAGGCAGTCTCTCTGTGCTCTGCCAGCTGGGAGGTGAAGAAGTTCTGCCACTCTTCCGTTGTTTCTGCCGGACGGAGTGCTTCGTTGACAATCTCGCAGCGCAAACGCAGAGCTTCGCTTTGCGGTGCGCCCAGCTGTGTGACGTCTTCTCGCTTTATGCCCAGCGCAAGGAGCAGTTGACGGAGGCTGTATTGCGGGTGGCCGGGAACGCGCTGTGGTTCTGTCGGGCTGCCAAGTGCCTGCCAGCTTTCGTCATCCATGCCCATATCGAGCGCCGGAAGCACAAGGGCTCCGTTTTCCAAGCTCAGCACGGCTTTCATC
>NZ_LCWX01000127.1:4249-6322 GCF_001431305.1 Pseudovibrio sp. POLY-S9 | reverse complement strand
CCCGGCCCCCCCCGCCACAATCACCGGACCGCGTGGCGGTGTTGTGCGCAGGCGGGCGGCTTCTGCGCGGATGAGGGCTGAGCGACGCTCCTTCGGGTCCATCATGCCGATGGCTTTGAGGTGCTCGGGCCACAGATCAGTGACGATCTTCAGGAACTCGAGCGTGATTTTCCAGTATTCAGCGTGGTCATCGGGGACAAGACTGCCCAGTTCTGCCCAGCTGGCTTCTTCTGTCTGCACCTCATCCATGAGCGTGAGCAGGTTGCCCGCAAGCCATGCGGCATCAGCGGAGGACGCTGGAACGCGGGCAGGATCATCTTCTTTGAGCTGAAGGATCTGGCGGCGGAGCTGGCCTTTCCATGCCCAGACAAGGCGGGTCATGGCCAGTTTGCGTTCCATGGTGGACATTGCAGGTGGCAGCGCCTCGCCGTCTCCATGACCTTTCAGGATATGCTCTTCTTCGTCCACATCGCCAAGTGGCAGGATTTTGGGCAGCAGAGCGGCTTTGGAGCCTAAAGCTCTGCGCAGGACATCCGGCAGGGTTCTGGCAGCACGGCGGGTTGGCACGTAGATGGTGACGTCGGCCAGCGCCAGCGGGTTATCATCCGCCTGAAAACCCGGGATCAATTGCCCAGAGAGCAACGCTTCTACAGTTGCCTGCAGAAACGGCGTGGATGGGGAAACGCTGAAAATATTTGGGGTGGCCGCCACCGGAGCCTCCTGAACAGAACCGAATGCTCCTTTTTAGTTCAGTTTTCGGCGGATCACACAGCAAAAAGCACGGCGCGGTTTTATATCCCCGCGTGATTGGTGATGAACCTGACTGTTTCTGTTTTTGACGCTACATCCGCACGCATCATCTCAAAGCTGCTCTTCCTGAACTCGTGGCTCCAGTGCTTTGCTCAGAACTGAGTTACCTTCCTTGGTTTCGAGAAGTTCCCAGAAGCAACCGGTGTAAAGGGCTTCGTATTCTGTATAAACAAACAGCTTAGTTATGTTCTTCAAAGCAGCTGCCTTTTCTGCCGCTCTTATCAGTTTTGAAGCAACGCCTTTCCGCCGGTGTTCTTGAGCAACCAGCAGCGCATTGATCCAGATAGCGTTCGTAGTGCTCTGAGGTTCTGGAGCTATTGTAAACGCCAACCCACCGATAAGCATCCCCTCCTCGCTTATTGCCAGCAAAGGGGATGGCCCTTCAAGATCGCTCTGCCGGAGGTTAACTGGGTCCAGCTCCCCCCATTCCTGAGCAAACCAATCGCACAGCTGAGTCAGAAAATGAGGTGCATCATCGGAACTCAGGATTAATGTCATTGATGTCTCCATTGAGGATCATGTCATGTGTCGGCAAACCCTCTCGACTCTGTGAGGGCGGGTTAATCGTGATGCCTCACAGACAGCAAAAAGCGTGGTGTATTGTTATGTCCCACGCCTCACTCACGCCCGCAGGTCAATTGCGTGGTTGATTTGGATGCCGGTGTTTGCGGCGCAGTAAGTGGGGAATGGGACGCGGGCGGCGGTGTTGATGTCGCGTTTGATCCATTCCCGCTCTTCCAACCGAACCAGCGAGGCTGACAATGCGCGGTCGGTGATTGTCGTCAGATCTGATCTTATTCCCGAGAAGCGCTGGGGAGTGGCAGTTAGTGCCAGAATGGGAACCGTCCAGCTTTTGCGCAGTAAGGCAAATTCCTTTTCATCGGGAACTGCGGCCACGATCCTGCTGGCGATTTCAGCGGCTTTGACACCTTTTGGGGTCAGTCGAAATTCCGGGCGGAGTGGGTGGCCGTGGCCCGGGTTCCTCTCCAAGAGTTTGAGCTGGGTGAGATGTTCAAGACTGGCCGCGAATGACGTGCGGCCAGCACCAGATGCGGCCAGCAACGGAGCCTGCCTGCCGGGAACCCCTGAATGTAGTAGGGCCAGAATGTTTAGAGACCAAGCCCGAGAAGTGAGCTTGACAAGTGTCGCAATGTCCATAAAGTATAGTTACTTTATTTTTTCACAAAAGGAAAGTTTGATGTCCTTAGTTTCTTTGGAAAATACGATTACCCTCGCCATTTCTGTTCGTGACCGCCATGTGAG
>NZ_LCWX01000127.1:0-4113 GCF_001431305.1 Pseudovibrio sp. POLY-S9 | reverse complement strand
TCACATTGATGAGGCTGGCTGGAGTGAGATGAAGACAATAACGGCTGGCGTCACACTTGGGCTGGGTGAACAGACAAAGCCTACCCCCGGCAATACCGTTCCTGTTTTTGGCATTGGCGATATTGAAAGTGCGCGCGGCGCTTTAGAAGCTGCGGGTGTGAAGTTTGACGGTGCGACCGAAACCATCGAGGGCATGGTGAGCACAGCCACGTTTTACGACCCAGACGGCAACGCGATGATGTTGGCACAGGACCTGACTGTTCCTGCGTGATACAAGCGCCAATTACACGCTCACCTCAATGGGAAACTGAAAAACCAGTGCCTTATTGAGGTGAGCGTAAGCTTTGCAAGGCGGGGCTTAGCCTGATGGCATTGCACTGAAAGCGGTCTATACTCTGCCGGATGTTGCAGCCTGCTAAGATTCTCATTTTGACCTACGGCTCTCGCGGAGATGTGGAGCCCTTTATCGCTTTGGCCTGCGGGCTTACAGCTCGTGGTCACACGGTTACGCTCAGCAGTGCTGAAAAGTATGGTGACTGGGTCAAGAGTTTCGGTCTGGCGTTTGAACCACTTTCGAACGACACGATTGATCTGATGACCACTCCTGACGGGATTGCAGCGCTGGAGGGATCATCCGGGCTCTTAAAGAGAGTTGCAGCAGGTGCACGGCTAGCGAAGAAATCCGGACGGCTGAACGAAGGGCTCAACCGTGATGCATGGCAGGCCGCACAAGCCGTTCAACCTGGTCTCATAGTCTTCCACCCCAAAGTGATGGCTGCGCCTCATATTGCAGAAGCATTGAACATTCCGGCTGTGATGGGTTTGTTGCAGCCGATGATCGTCCCAACAAACGAGTTCCCTGTGGCGGGGATGCCCCGCTTGCCTATACCGGGCTACAACAAGCTGGGGTACGCACTCGTCAAACTCTCTTATTCGGCTTTTCGTAAGTCGATCAATCAGTTGCGCACCAAGGCTCTGAAACTGCCAGCAATCCGGCATCGCAATGAGGTTCTGTTTCCCAGTGGAGCTCTACCAATCAAGACGCTTCATGCGATCAGCTCGTGGGTTGTTCCCCTGCCAAAGGATTGGCCGGATGAGGCGATTATGAGCGGCTACTGGAATTTGAAGTCTGACGGGGATTATAAACCACCAGCAAATCTGCGCAGTTTCCTCGAGCATGGATCTCCACCCGTTTACATTGGATTTGGCAGTATGACGGTTGAGGACCCTAAAGCGTTGCAGCGGGTTCTTATTGAAGCATTGCGAAAGGCAAATGTTCGCGGTGTCCTCTCAACCGGCTGGGCTGGGTTTGATGCTCTTGAGAGTGACGATATCCTGAGTATTTCTGATGTTCCACATGAGTGGCTGTTTCCGAAAATGGCGGCTGTCGTGCATCATGGCGGCATGGGAACCACTGCCCAAGGGTTTCGAGCAGGAGTGCCTTGCGTTCTATGCCCCTTCTTCGGCGATCAGCCCTATTGGGCTCAAAAGAGTGTTGCTCTGGGCGTTGGCGCTCCGCCTGTACCTCGCAAAGCCCTAACCGCTGACAAGTTGGCGCACTCCATTCACCTTGCAGTCAGTGACACCTCACTGAAGAAAAACGCAAGTGACCTTGCCTTGCACCTGCAAAGCGAAGACGGCGTGGGAACAGCAGTGGCAGAGATTGAGACCAGCCTTGCCGGGGTGGCAGAATCTTTCATGGAGACCTCAGTTTAAATCCGAATACAGATCACACTATGATGGGTTAAGCACCTCAATCAACTTAAGCTTTCATGTGCGCCTCTAGGCAATTCGAGAGGGGGAGAGCAGCAGATTTGAAAGACTGGCGGGATAAATTCCTTACGGTTGGCGAGGTTGGATTGAAGACCGCCGCTCCGAGATAGTCGGGACACTGAAATCAGTCGATTGAAAAATAAAGCGGGCGGTTTGACTAGGCATAACGGACTTTTTGCTGAGCATATTTCCCACATGCAGACATGGCGTACTTTTGCTCAACGAAGATAGATCAAATGAGCATCATGATGTGTACCGCGTGTTCAGCGGCACCGCATCTACCGCTTTCATTGCAACTCTTTGAAAGAGTAAAATCTAACTTAATTTTTCAAGACACGGGTAGTCAATCAGACACAAGCATGAAGCGCACAAAGTATTTATGCAACTTATTGTATATAGACTTATAAAGCTCAAGGAAGCGTAAAATGTTAAAGACTACACGACTCGGCAGTGGCAATGACAGATTCTCCGACTATGATCGCGCAAATGACCTCGTATATGCGGGAGCCGGTGATGACAGAGTGTACGCCAATGACGGGAATGATTTTGTCCATGGAGAGAGTGGTGATGATCATCTGACTGGTGGCGATGGTGAAGACACTATTTGGGGAGAAGCAGACGACGATTGGCTTAGTGGCGATGGTGGCAATGACACTCTCTTCGGTGGTACCGGTGATGATGGTGTGAGTGGTGGTAGTGGCGACGATTACTTGGACGGAGAGAGTGGCGACGACATTCTATATGGTGGGAGCGGAAACGACACTTTCAAGTTTAATCGAGGCAATGAAAAAGATAAGATCATTGATACTTCAGGTAGTAACGACACGATTAAGTTCGGTGCTGGCATCAACTTAGACCATGTCAGGGTTGCCGTAGACCCGGTGAATCCAAATGACCTGAAAATCTATATTATCGATCCGGCAAACCCAGAGCAGCCTCTTAGTGAAATTGAAGATGTTATCACACTCCAAGGTGGAGCAAGTGCATCCTCTCCAATTGAAAAGTTTGTATTTGCTGATGGTACGACGCTAACAAAACTTGAATTCCAGACTGACGGCACAATTACAATCAATGGCTCCGCTGGAAATGACGTTTTAAGAGGCAGTTTGGGTAATGATACCATCCTGGGTGGAGACGGAAGTGACGTTCTCCTAGGTGGTCACGGAGACGATACACTTGATGGCGGTGCTGGTGTCGACTTTATTCGTGGCGGTAGTGGGATCAACAATATCGTGACCGGCGGTGCGGACACCGACGTATTCATGTTTGGCCCAGGTGATGGCCTCAGTGTTGTCACTGATTTTACGGATGGTGTCGATCTCATCGGCTACTATGGAGAGGTGGCTCAGGTTATTCAGAATGCAGAAATCACTGCTGAAACCTTTGCTGGAATTGCTTCGCTTGAAGGTAAATACATTGGGTCAACACTCGTAAAAATTGATGACTCTTTTGCTGTGTTGGATGGATTTTCTACAGATCAGTTCTCTGGTGCAGATCTGTACAACTTGTCAGCCGCAGCTACAGCAACAACTGAAGCTATGGACCTACTAGCGTAGTAAACCAAAATTTTTGCTGCCAACCTTGTGTTGGCAGCTCACTTCTCATTTTCCAGCCTCATTTTTAAAAGAGTTCCCAGTAACCAACATAAGCCCGACAAGTGGCTATTGGCAATAATTGCCCTTTTGTCCATTCACCCGGCGTATCCCCGCAGCAACACCTTTTTCCCTTCTGCAACTTTTCGTTGACAGGTGGGCGGTTCCATTCCACATTCATATGTGAGGCTTCGAAATCTCTTTGTCAGCGGTAACCGCTCCCGTAACTAGCGGATTTTTTGTGCCTTTTTTCCAAAGGCGCAAACCCTTTGCTATGAGCGGGAGGGCGGTGAATACAATACTTCCTTCGGGAAGGAATAAACTCGCCTGCCGTGGTCAGGTTTCGAACCTCCCGCTCGCCAGCGGGCCGTCGAAAGCTCGTTTGTCGTGCGGTTCATTCAACAGCCAACCACGTGAGGGCTTTGATTATGGACGACACTGCATGCGCTTGTGGCGCCACAAATACTCTTCAGAATGAAATTGACGACGTAAATTTTGCTGTTTCTGATCTTCAGAACCTCGCTTATATGCAGCATCTGGTGCTGAGTGAGCGGATGAAGAACAGCAGTGAACGTGACGTTCTCTTCACTTTGCACCATGCATTATCTGACCGCCTAGAGGCACTTGATAAGACCTGCGGAATTTTAACCGATGCGTTGTCTGGCACGTCCTTCCCTAAAGGATTGTCCGGTCACGCGACACGCAGCGTCGCCTCTCCACCACCGGTCGAAACCAATATTGTGTCTCT
>NZ_LCWX01000126.1:7745-13739 GCF_001431305.1 Pseudovibrio sp. POLY-S9 | reverse complement strand
CGAAGAGCGACCCAGACTGCGAAGAGAAGCGTGACCCGGAGATGGATTAGATCCGATCGGAAAGGAAAAAAGAGCTTGACCTCAGCGCCCGATTAGAGGAGCGGCCATTGAAGCGATTCCATCATGGGTTGAGATACGCTCACCCGAAGGCTTCTACAGTAACTCTTATGGGCGATCTGGAGTTACTCAACTAACCATTTGCGGAAATTCGCACTACCTTTGAACATCCTGAGTTTGAGTTTGTCTTTAATTTCTAGCTGAAACCATTGAACTTACTGGCGAAGGCAACAAGCACCACGTTGTGGAGGCGTAAGAAACGGATTGCGGTTTGCGGACATTCGAGATGGTACGAAAAACAGGATGCACACGAGGCTACTCTTTGAACGAAGGGCATCAGCAGAAAACTGAATAAGGCCGACCTCAAGTTTGAGCCCTTTGTGACCTGAACCAGTAGTTCACCAACTGACCGTCTCCTCTCGCTTCAGCAACATTCTGGTGGTAATGTCCTATTATGACAGCAGAACCCAGACTTGACATCATAGGTGCAGCGCTTGCAGACGCAAGCCGCACTCGCATCCTTTGCGAAATGATGGATGGGCGCGCGTTTACCAATAAGGAGTTGGCTTGCGCTGCCGAGATTTCCGCTCAAACCGCGAGTGTGCATCTCAAACAACTTCAAGCGGCTGGATTAACATCTTGTATTCGTAGTGGTCGTTGCATCTACCACCGAATTGCAAGTGAAGACGTCGCAGGCGTGCTTGAGGTCTTGGCAGGCCTATCCCCTACGGATCACCTATACCGCGCTAGAAATCGAAAGCTGCCCGAAGCGAATATCATGCGAGCCCGCAGTTGCTATAACCACATTGCAGGTAGGCTGGGAGTTTTGATCACCAACCGCCTAGTTGCTCTGGGCTTATTGCGTATACAGGGTGAAGTCGCTGTACTTAGCGTCGCAGGTGAGGCGTTTTTCCGCAAATTGGAAGTCGATGTACCAAACCAAAGTACATCTCAAAAACCTGCCGTGAAGCTGTGCCTCGATTGGACAGAGCGTAGGCAGCATATATCTGGGCCGTTGGCGACAGCGCTTATGGAAAAAGCCTTGAAAATTAACTGGCTTGAACGACGCACGGGAAGCAGAGAACTTTCAATAACTGCACTTGGATACGAGATATTTGAACGCGATTTCGGCATTCCACGGGACCTCATCAACCGCACTGATTATCCTTAACAGTTCGCCCGCTAGCGAACCGTTTGATCACACATACATTTGAAAGTCAGATACTCCGAGTGAGGAGCAACCGGAGAATGATATGACTCTTCCTAATCTTACCACTGAACGGTTCACCCCAGAGCGCGGCTTTCGGATTACGACTCAAATTCCGGATCAAAACGCACAGACAGTTGTGGAGTACGTTCTAAAAGAAACCTCGCTCAAATATGGCGATTACGACAGCGTCACATTTAAAACGGCATTGGGAGTACAGCAATTCAGATCACTGGGTAGCGGTCGAAACACTACGACTGAAACTGTCGTAGAAGTGCCTTGTATGGAGCTTTCGTTCTTTGTTTTAGACGATGATGCACTGGTGGCTCGGGTTGTTGAAGCCATCTATTCTGCACACCCGTATGAAGAGCCGGTTGTATTTGTTGAAGCGTGTTTGCGAACTGTGCACATTCGAGGTTTGGATGAAGATAATCCAAATAGATTCTGGAACTCAGCGCCTGCAGATTGGGTTCCAGAAGAACATCGTTGATTGATCTCCCACGAGCAGCAGTTGGCTTAGGCCAACTGCTGCTTCCCATCCAAAAATCTATCTGCAACGACAACAATCAGAAATAGTAAGAATGCTTTGACTGCGTCGCCCTAAAACAGATGAATGTCTGCAATGGTCACGCTGCTACACGTCAGGAAAGTTTAGAAATTCGGGCCATAACCGGCCATTAGAGCGTTTCTATCAAGAGTTGATGCTATCTACATGGAAGGCATTCTCAGTAGCTTAGCGGGAAGCCCTTCATAGCTCTATGCGATTACCTGAGTAAGACGTCAGATCGGTTTGCGAGCCTTTGCTGACGCTCGACACTGCGTCTAACAGAGGGAGAGTTCGCAGGTGCAACATGTAGCTTTGCCATTACGAACATTCGCTTGGTTAGGGAATAGCCCTATACAACGCTAACATCCAACTTGCCATTTAATGCAGACAATGCTCATTCATTTGAAATAATATCAAGCAACTAAACAACTTCTCTCTCAATCTGCCTAAATGCTCTTTTAAACCTAAAATTGTTGCCTCGGTCATTTGTAGCCTCATCATCCAGAATATGGCTGAACTCTTCTTCGACATATTTTAAGTAATCAAGTGCATGTGCAGTTTTACCTTTCATCGCAATCAAATATGACCTCGAAAGCCCCATTCTAAATTTATCAGCATCTTTTAGGTGGGCGCTCGCATGTATATCGTGGAATCTAAGACACTCATCCAAGCTTGCTTCCGTGAAGGGATCAAACTCTGCAACTTCTTTTGGTATCTTTTTCTTGCTTCGGTAAATCGAGCTGGTGAACACTTGTCCATACCATTCAAAATAGTCGTGAAGGTAACCCATTGTAACTTTGATCCAAGGAAGTCGGTCAAAGAAAAAATCCTGGTTCACAAAGAAGGAGGCATCTTCGATAAGATTTGGTAAGAATTGGCTAGATACGTGTCTGTTTAGATTAGGCGTTTTACAAAGATCAACGAAGCAGAGTTCGATAGGTGTGCCGCTCCATTCAAAGTCACAAAAGTCGCCTGCGTATAGTTCGATAAGCTCTTCATAGGGTGCAATACTTTCTTTGAGAATTCCAAGGAATGAATCCCCAAAACGATATTCGACATCTCCAAACTTTCTCACAATGTCGGAGCCATTTCGCGGTTTTGGTAGATAACCGAGTTCGTAGCTGCTAATTGGTTTTGTGTTAAAGCCCAAGGGCGACAAAAACTGCTGAGATTTAGGATTATCGCGAAGGCCTTGAGCAAGAGAAACCACGGATGATCCCATAAAGCTCCCGGCGTCAATGACCGCCCCATGCGCTGAGTAGCTTTTTAATGCTAAATTATAGAGCATTTTCCGCTCAGCAACAGAGAGCATGCCAGATGCTGTGAGCACATTCTCAGGCAAACCTAATCCAAGAAATGAGATACTTGGATGGAGATAACACCCATGAGAAACTACAGCATTTTTGATCGCAAAGTCGATCATGATGTTAACCCCTGACATTAATATGGCGGAGTTTTTGCACTTCCGCTTGGATCAACTAACGCGCTCCAGCAACACAAAAAACCGCATTGGTTTCCAGTTCATTCGTCGTAATATCGGGTAAAATACCCTCTACTTTCTTAGTAATTTCAGGAGTCATGCGCTGCAACACACTATCTGGAGAGGAGCGATGGTCCCAAATTTTTATATCGAAAAACTCCTGAGTTAATTCTCGCAGTTCTGAAATGCGAATGCGGTTAAGGTTGGTATATAGATAATGATCTTCTGGTAACTCCTTGAGGATGCTGATGTGATTCCAGTCAAAGAATTTTTTATGCTCGGGGTTACTGGTATCTAATACAGAGGGGTTATGAGGTGCCATGTGATGTCCACTCCATCCATAAAAATTATGATGAAGAAAGATGAGCTTACCATTCTTATTTACTAATTTGGATATATCAGCAAATACGCTTCTTATATCTGTCAGGTGCTCCGTGACATTATGCAGGCAGACAATATCGTAGGTGTTTTGGCCAACTAAATCACTTGTTGATGTTTGAAGTAATTCAATGTCTTCAATAGCATTCGCGATTTCTTTTGCGGTTTTTGGAACTTCTACCCATTGCCGTATGCGCTTGTTGCGCATTCGTTTTTCCTCAAGCAACATTGCAGGATCGATCCCAGTATAGCTCCGAGCGCCAGCACACAGATAACCAAACGCATACCCGCCAAAACCACAACCGACATCTAAGATGTTCTTGCCTTTAACATAGTTCTGGATTTTCTTAGGCCAAGTGCAATACCCAAGTTCAACAGCCTTCTCGATTAACTCTGGGTCGAAATTCCTGAGGGCTCGCCGCATGTCACCACTATTATGAAAAAAAGCTATTTTAGCCTGTAGTTCGTGATTATCCCAATCATCGGCTGGCGTGATTTTTTTTAATTGCCGACCTGCTTTGAGCCGCGAAAGTTTGGAGAGGTGTTTCGAATCGAGAACTTCAAGAGCATCACGAGCTTCTCCTTGCTTTCGCAACCATCCCACCTGTTGGCGCACTTTCAGAGCCCGATTATGCTTGGGGTTGGTGTTCAACGCAATTTTTAATTCATTTTCTGCTTGATTGAGGTCTCCTTTTGCAATCTGAAGCAACGCTGAAATCGTCCGCATGCCTGCATGCTGAGGATGCTTAGCTAGAAAAGTCAGACAATATTTCTCACAGTTATTGAGTATGCCTTTTTTCGACTCGATCTGGCATAGAAAGAAAGCAGCCGGGTGATATGGAGCGGCTTCAGCTAAAGGATGCAGATACTCTCTGGCTTTATCTAGGTCGCCATCAAGAGCAGCTTGTTTCCCTAACTCAAATTTATCTAAGCGGGTGGGCACTTTGACTGACATTAATGTCCTCGTGATATCAAGCATATCACCAACCTAATATTTCTTTTATTAAAGCACTAGGTAAATGAGATATTGCGATTAGTTAGACACGTCTTTTAGAACGTGAATATCATGTGTATTGTATAATGAATGCAACCATTATAATTAAGTACATGAAATGCTAAGTCGTTTTAAAGATCACCCATTGGAGACTTGAATAGTGAAGATACTTTTGTTGGGAGGAGATGGCTTTTGCGGTTGGCCTACAGCCCTTCATCTAAGTAACCTTGGGCATAATGTTATAATCATAGACAATTTATCTCGCAGGCGTATCGATATTGAATTAAACGTTGGATCCCTTACCCCAATTCGTACCATCAATGAACGAGTCCATGCCTGGTTTGAGCTTACCGGACACATCATTCAGTTCATAGAAATTGATATTGCTCATGAATTTGACAAGCTAATAAGCTTGTTAAGAAATGAAAAGCCCGACAGTATTGTGCATTTCGCTGAGCAACGCGCAGCGCCTTACTCAATGAAAAACTGCTACTCAAAAAACTACACAATCACCAACAATATATGTGGCACTCACAATATTTTGAATGCAATTGTAGAGGTCCAGCAGGATATCCACTTGGTGCACTTAGGTACCATGGGGGTCTATGGATATGGCCACGACGAACCAATTCCAATTCCCGAAGGATATCTTGATGTTCAGATCAATACATCTGACAACCGCCAAATAACGGACTCTATTGTCTATCCACCAAATCCCGGCTCTGTGTACCATATGACTAAAACTATGGATGCTCAGATGTTTCAGTATTATGCAAAAAATGACAAGCTGCGCATCACCGACCTTCATCAGGGAATTGTTTGGGGTACTCAAACTCAACATACCAGTTTAGATGAACGGCTGATTAATAGGTTCGATTATGACGGCGACTATGGAACGGTTCTAAATCGTTTTCTAATGCAAGCGGCAGTTGGTCTACCGCTCACTATTCATGGAACTGGGGGGCAAACAAGAGCGTTTATTCACATCTCAGATACGTGTAAGTGCATTGAATATGCGCTTTTGGCACCTCCGCCTCTTGGCAGCCGTCCGGCTATCCTGAATCAAATGTCTGAAACCTGTAGCCTTTCAGAGCTAGCAAAGTGCATCCAGTCAATCACGGGATGTGAAATCAGTTATGTGCAAAATCCTCGAAATGAGGCGGAAAAGAATGATCTAGTGGTTAAGAACGACCATCTGCAATCATTAGGTTGGCAACCGACTCTCATGGAGGATAGCCTGTTTCGAGAGGTCACAGAAATCACTGAACGCTACCGAGAGAGAGCCGATCATTCAAAAATTCGCTGTGTCTCCTATTGGAGCAAGAAAACTA
>NZ_LCWX01000126.1:6631-7652 GCF_001431305.1 Pseudovibrio sp. POLY-S9 | reverse complement strand
AACTAAGCAACCCATAACCACCTCCTAGTTTTAACGAGTTTTTAGAGACATGTTTAATCGTATCCTCATCACTGGCGGTTGTGGCTTTATCGGCTCGAACCTGGTCAGAACACTCGCATCTGAGGTGGCAGCTCACGAAATCTTGGTTTTGGACAGTGAAGTCACAGGAAACGCAAGCTCGTTAGGTGGCGTACCTCATTATTTTATCCATGGGGACATTAGGGATCAATCAGTTCTTGAGGATGCGATAAAAGGCGTCGACGCGGTCATACATTTAGCTGCTGATACGCGTGTAATAGATTCCATTGAAGATCCTATCTATAACTTTGACGTCAATGTAAAAGGTACATTGAACCTTTTGGAAGCTATGCGAAAACAAGGTGTTAGAAGCCTTGTTAATGCGTCAACTGGTGGCGCAATTATTGGAGATGGCCCCCAACCAGTCCACGAAAGCATGCCAGCATACCCAGCTTCAGCCTATGGTGCATCAAAAGCTGCTGCTGAGGCTTATTGTGCAGCTTATTCACAGAGTTACGGAATGGATATCACGTCGCTACGCTTTTCAAATGTCTATGGGCCTCGTTCTATCCATAAGGGCAGCGCAATCGCGATGTTTGTTAGATCAATTCTTATGGGTGAGCCATGTCAAGTGTATGGTGATGGTAGCCAAACCAGAGATTTCGTGTTCGTTGAAGATCTTTGTCAGGGCATCCTTCAGTCACTGAAATCTAAACATAATGGGGTTTTTCAGCTTGGCAGCGGAAAGCCAACTTCGATCAACGAAATTATTGGCATTTTAAAAATAGTTTCGGGCCAAAATGATGCGCTAAGAATTGCCTATCATGGTTTTAGGGCAGGCGAAATTCTCCATAACTTCGCTGATATTAGAAAAGCTCGGAGAGACTTGGGCTTTATGCCTCAGACTGACTTAATTACTGGTATCCAGAGAACATGGGACTATTTTCAGAATAAGTTGAGCGCTTTGCCAATCAGTGATGAGCGTGGAGTGCCCCAGCATGCA
>NZ_LCWX01000126.1:0-6491 GCF_001431305.1 Pseudovibrio sp. POLY-S9 | reverse complement strand
GGGGAGCCATACATCAGGCAACAAACTTCGCGTATGCATTGCTACAGAAGAGATCCTTGGGCCAGTCAGAAATGGTGGCATTGCTTCCACTTACTACCATCTAGCCAAAGGACTAGCTGCTCGTGATCATGAAGTTCATATTCTCTACCTTAAAGGGGAAAGTGTTGAGAACGAAACGCCTCAGCATTGGGTTAAGCATTTTGCTGAATTTGGCGTCGCTCTACACTACTTACAACATACAACCGAGACTATCGTAGGTCCGTCTCAAAATTGGCAAGGGCGATACAACGCGGCTTATCGCTGGCTAAAAGAACAACAAAAATTTGATGTAGTTCACTCTTCAGAATGGCGAGGAGGCCTAATTTACGCTTTGATGGCTAAAAAGCTCGGCCTTGCGTTTCAAGAGACCCTTTTTATCATTAAAACCTCTTCTCCACATCTATGGAACCGCCATTACCAGATGCAACCCATTGCTAAACGCGACCTTTTGCCAGCGAGTTTTGCTGAACAGAAGTGCGTTGAACTTGGTGATATTGTCATTGGCGGTAGTGCACATTTGCTGTGTTTTATGAAGCATGTTGGTTATCAGCTGCCTGCAGCTACTTATGTGCAACCAAATATTCTAGATTTTTCAGAAATTGATGTTATCGATCAGAGGCCTCCTCGAAAAACTGGGGATAGGATTCATGCTCAAGAACTAACGTTTTTCGGCCGTTTGGAGATGCGCAAAGGGATTGAGTTATTCTGTACAGCTCTGGATCTTTTAGAACGGGAAGGTACCCCCCCTAAGACAGTGAATTTTCTCGGTAAATACGGCGAAGCACTTTCAAACCAGAATAATGAAAAAGTAGTTGATTTTATTAACAGAAAAGCCGAAAGCTGGAGCTTTGAGGTCAACTGTGTAACTCACCTGAACCAACCAGAAGCTCTTTCATTTCTGTGCTCGAGAGACATGATTGCAGTTATGCCTTCGCTTATCGAAAATTCTACAATGGCTGTTTATGAAGCGCTTGAACATAACATTCCATTTATAGCAACAGATGTTGGTGGGACACCTGAACTGATCGCAAAAGAAGATCATTCTGCTTGCCTGATACCGCCGAACGCATACGAGCTGGCCGGCCGTTTGAAATCCGCACTCATGGAAGGCCATCCCATCGCGGGTGCCAGTTTCAGTAATCAAGACAACTTAAAAACCTGGTACGGCTTTCACGCCTACCTAGGAGATTTATACGCTAGGAACTCAGGTAAGGAAGCAACAGTAACGCTTAACAAGCTAGCAGTATTGAATGCGAAAGAGAGGCAAGAAACAGTCGCTGGAACCTTAGAGATAGTTGTTTTGCTGCGTGAAAGCGGTACTGCAATGGCATTTGCAAAAGCTTTGCTGAGCGAGCTCCCAGATAAAGTAAGCATTCTGGTTACGTTACCGGAGCTTGAAGAGACAGCTCGGGGCATTGTCGAATATTTGCAACGTAATGGCATAAGCTCTAGATTATGCCCGTTTATTGGTTTCCCGGCAGGACAAGCGTTCAATCGAATAATGGATGAATGTTCTGCTGATGCCTGCATTTTATGCGATGGTACGGCCGTTCATTTTGCTTCAGGTTTTTGTAACGATATTCGCGTTGCGATTCAGCACCAAAAGAATGCCATCATTTCAAGCTTTGTTAAGCTGCCAGACAACAAAATTGTTATGCCGATGGGAAGCGATATTGTCTCAGAAGTCGTATTCGGAAATTCGGTTGGAGCAAGTGTAGTCTGTATTCCTAAGAAACTCATAGCCCAATTGAGTGGACTGCAACCGTATGACCTTCGCTTTGGGCTTTTACAAGAGTATGTGCTCCGAGCGAAAAACGAACACAATACTGACCTTATGGTGATCCCTGAATGCCGCTTGGCCTGCGCATTTGAGCTAGGAGAACTAACAGAGCAACAAAACAACTCAAACGCGTCATATTTGCGCTCAATGCCATTGATCGAAAATGATAACATCGCATATCGTAAATTAGCTCTTTTGCCCCACACAGGTCACGGAAGTCTCAAACTCCAACCAAAGCTATATCGGGATAAAAAACGACAAGATGATGAACCGGTTTGGCTTGTGCACGCAGACAGATCTCGCAAACTAAGAAATAGATGGTCCAAAGTTGCGATTGGACTGGATGAGAGTGCATCGCGAATACTTTGTGTTGCGATTGGTTCAGGAGAACGTTCTTTATTTGCTAATGGAACAAAGCAACAAATCTCACTCATAAATCAAACGGGCGAAACAACGCTGCATGCCTTTGACATTCCAAAGGATTGGCCGGAAGGTGACCGATACAATATTAAGTTTCATTTAGCGAACAAAGACAGGACGCGCTCGCAGTTCATCCGAGTTATCAAGCTCTCCAGAAATGTTTTTGTAGCTGTATCGGGCGGTGTGATCTTAAACCGAGATGCAGCCGAAAGGATGTTTAGCCAGCATGATACTCTTTTCAAAATTCCAAGCATTGCTGCAAAAAAAAAGCAACCAGAATCAATTTCGGAGTTGAAGGAAGCAACTAAGCGAACGCTGAAACAGGATAAGCTAACAGCGTACTCTGGAGAAAAGAGGAAGCTATTTCTTACAGCTGATAGCCTTTTTTCTTTGCATAGGCCTAAGAGAAAACTCCTTCGCTTGTTCCGTGGTTACTCAGGTTCTCCGATTAAAGCATCTATACCGCCAAAGGAGCTTTTTGCCTTAAACCCCACTCACATTGAAGGATGGGCATGGGATAGAAGAGATATTTCAAAAAAGTTGACAGTTATTCTGGAAGTTAATGGTGTTGCCATGACTGAAGCCAAAGCTGATCGATACATTGCTAGATTTGGCAGCAGAAACCAGAAGCTTGCTCAGCATGGCTTTATACTGTTGGTCCCCAAGGAAGCAAGAGATGTGAATGCCGAAGTCACGGTAAAGGTTAAAGAGGACGGCAGCATAGTTCGTAACGGCAAGCTAAGATACCTTGCCGAGATGTTGGTTGCGCAGTGAGGAAATCGTTTGAATGATCGAACTACAGCAGGACATAAATGCGATTGCCCCGATGCTTAGCAAACGCATATGCATTATTACTGCTGATATCTTCGGGCCTATAAAAAATGGTGGTATTGGTACTGCTTATTTTCATTTGGCAGTGTTTTTAAAACGTACCGGGCATCATGTAACCATTTGCTTTGTAAATGGGCATGCCAAAAACCAACAAAAAATGCGGATCACTCGCGATTTTTATTCTGAACATGGTATTGAATTTTCTGCTGTTGCTCCTCAGGTACTTGCAAAAACTGAGATGGCTCAGACAATGGCACCTCCATATGCAGCCTATGAATGGTTGCGAGAGCACGAAAGTCATTTTGATATGGTGCACGTGTCAGAGTGGCGTGGTTTGGGGTATGTTACTTTATTAGCCAAGAAACTGGGTATTGCATTTCTAAATTTACAATTTGTTGTCAAAGGTTCCTCTCCAACACTCTGGGCTGCGGAGGGAAATTCGCAGTTCCTGGAAGAATACCGTCAACTTGGTTGGGTTTTTATGGAGCGACAGAGCGTGGAAATGGCTGATACGCTCATCTGCGGCAGTCAGCATCTTTTGAACTGGATGCTTCGTAATTGCTATAAACTTCCTGCAAAAAGTTTTTACTGGCCCAACGTGTTCCTAGAAGACCTTAGCAGCGTTACTCCAAAACGATGCTCTCTCGTGGGGGAATGGGTGTTTTTTGGCCGATTGGAACCTCGGAAAGGTATCTTGTTATTTGTTAATGCTCTCAATGCGCTAGCTGCAAAAGGCATTTCAATTCCCCCAATCACTTTTCTCGGAGGTTATTCTCATCGGTTTGATGCTCAGAAGTTCATTATGCAAAACAGCAAGAAGTGGCAAACCAAAGTCACATTTAAAGTCAATTGCAATGCTTTTCAAGCAATCGAATACCTTAGTGTCGAAGGCCGGTTAGCAGTGATCCCATCCTTACTGGAAAACTCTCCATTGGCTGTTTATGAATGCTTAGCTGCACAGGTTCCGTTTATTGCTGCAAATACCGGTGGGACGTATGAACTGATTGATGAAGACGGACGAGAAGGAGTCTTATTTGAACCTCATCATCTGGCACTAGCAGGCCGGCTTGAGCATTATACCAAACGACTCCCAGCCCCTGCAGTGAGACATGATAGATTGAAGAGATCACTGACAGTCTGGGAGAACTGGCACCGCCAAAACCAATCAATGTCAAAGGCAGCCAGACCAAAGAAAGACAATCATCCGCTAGTCAGTATCTGTCTTACTCATTTTGAACGCCCCCATCTTCTAACCCAAGCTTTAAAGAGCATTGAACGCCAGACCTATCGAAATTTTGAGGTGATAGTCGTTGATGATGGTAGTCGTTCGCCGCTTGCACGTGCAACGCTTAAGGCCCTTGCTCAAAGGTACAAAGATAAGTCATGGCGCATCCTCTATCAGGAAAATAGATATGTAGGGGCAGCAAGAAACAAGGCCGCTCAAGTTGCCAAAGGTGAGTTTCTGCTTTTCTTTGATGACGACAATTTC
Source organism: Pseudovibrio sp. POLY-S9 (assembly GCF_001431305.1). NCBI lineage: Bacteria > Pseudomonadati > Pseudomonadota > Alphaproteobacteria > Hyphomicrobiales > Stappiaceae > Pseudovibrio > Pseudovibrio sp. POLY-S9. Next base: position 1,932 of record NZ_LCWX01000126.1, on the reverse strand, counting down.
ATGATGCCTGAAATGGTCGACAAGCTTGTGAGCGCAGCAACTTTTGCAGGGCTTGATTGTTTAACTTGCAGTTCATTACGTTTCAGTGGTGAAGGAGAACCTTATTCGTCCAATAGTGTACTCGGAACGCAGATACGCTTTGTAGGCCCTGCAAAAGCATGGGCGACAAAGGTAAATGTGGTTGGCGATGCAACCTGCCTTGTAAAAAAGACAGCCTTTTCAGCTTCTGGGGGGTATTCTGAAGGATATCGAGTTGGAAAAGATGATATTGAATTTTACAATCGCCTAATATTAGATAATCGAAAAATATCTTACTATCCTGATCCATTATATTACTATCGACAAAGTACAGATAGTATGAAGCTGAAAAATCAGATTAAAGAAGAGGCTGATTTCAAGCAGGTATTACCGTTTCTGGACAATATGGATGCTGAAGATAAAAGCCTTTTCTTACTACGCCCTGATGCGTCTCAGCTTATCAGTAACCAACGCGATGCTGAAAAAGCAAGTTTCCGACCAGGGAAAGTGAGTTCGGCTATACGAAAAGCGCAGAATTTTATTAGGGTAAAAATTTGAGACCTAGTAAACACTCCAATAAGTCCAGACAAACAGGTTATCCATTAATCTGCATATTACGGGACGAAGCTGACATTTTACCAGCGTTCCTGCATCATTATCGCTCAATTGGAGTTACTTGTTTTTACATTGTTGATACCGGTAGTTCAGATGGCTCTCGTGAGTTTTTGCTTCAGCAAAATGATGTTCAGCTCTTTGAAAAAAATGGAGGTTACCCGCAAGCAAATGCCGGAATTGATTGGGTCAATGAAATTGGCAGTAAGTATTGCAAAGACAAATGGACAACAGTTGTTGATGCGGACGAATTTCTACAGCCTCCCCAACTATCAATACACGGGACGACAGATGCCTTACAAAGCGAGCTAGCCTTTGCACTTTATACTCCTCTAATAGATTTTTTCTGTGATGATCTTACCAGCGCGCCCAAATGTGCGGTGGATCTAGATGAGCTCATTACCAACACACCCAACTATGTCCCCTTTTCTAAATTTCATACAGAACGTACCCAAGCTTTTCCTTTTTTTGAACTTCGCTCTTCTGCTCGAGCGGATATGTCTGGCAGGAGGAATTATCTTGTAAGATCTTACAAAATACCGCTTGTGTACTGGCAAGCAGACTTCCAGTACCTTCGCTCAACACACTTGTGTACTCCTGTTCCGTTGGGAGATACATGCGGTCATCTGCTTCACTTTAAGTATCGTTCAGGGTTCGAGAAACGTCTATTGAAGGAGTTGGAAAACCCAGATCGCATGAATGCAGATGTTTATCGTATCTCAAAAGCAATCATACGTAATCAGAAATTGCTTCACCAGAACACGGTGGTTTTACGTAACAAAGACGCATTCAAGGAGAGTGATTGGCTGTCAAACGCGGGTTTCTCGGAGAGATGGAAGGAAGTAAATCGCTCTAAAGCTTATTACTTCAAAATTCTTACAGGTAAGAAAACAACAACAGACAGTACACTAGAGGAAAACCTGACACGCATAACTACCTCTTTAAGTTGGAGAGTGACCAAGTCCTTACGGGCATTTCTCTTCAACCGAGGATTGTTGCGACATGAACATTTTCCAGAGCGTATTAATAGCAATCAAGCAGCTGCTGAGCAAATCATTGCCATATATGAGTCATTCTGGTGGATGCTAACCAGTATTATCAGACTACCGGTTGCATTTTACCGTGCAGTACTCTGGTACAAACTCAAACAGCGCAGCAGAAAGACAAGATGACTTAATTTAGCTTCCTCTCATAAATGAGTATTCATGTGTGGATGGCTCCTGCTTTGCAAGACATTTTTGAGATGATCGGTACCTTTGTCAGAAGCAGTCATGTGTCCGGCCTGTTTGCGCGGTTTTGACC
>NZ_LCWX01000125.1:0-318 GCF_001431305.1 Pseudovibrio sp. POLY-S9 | reverse complement strand
TCTGACAATGACAACGGTGAGGGTTCCGGTTCAGTCTATGTCTTTACCCAAGACCCTGCTGGTTTCTATGTCGGGCAAGATGGAATGTACTTCTTCCCTAATGATGAGCCAGTGATTTACTCCTACGGTGAACATCATACGGTCAATGGAGAAGAGACCACGGCCAAACTTGTTGCCTCTGATGGTGCTGAGTATGACAGTTTTGGTCATGGAGTGCAGATGAATGACCACGGAGTTGTGGTTGTTGGTGCTTCTGGGGATGATGATAAGGGCAGTGAATCCGGTTCGGTCTATGTCTATACGCCAGATGGTGGCAGT
>NZ_LCWX01000124.1:0-708 GCF_001431305.1 Pseudovibrio sp. POLY-S9 | reverse complement strand
CCAAACATGTCACCTAATGCCCCATCGGCAGCAATCAGCTTGGTTTGTGTGTAACCGCCCTGACCATCTGGGACATAAACATAGACGGAACCTGCGGCAGAAGCGCTTGCATCATCCATGCTGGCGCCAACAACGATCACACCGGCTTCATTGATGGCAACAGAATTGCCAAAACCATCCCGGGTGGTAGCATCAGAAGCTGTCAGCTGGATCGGAGTGCCGTATTCCCCCTGCCCTGTTGGAATATAAACATAAACGGATCCGGCTTCGGCACTAGTTCCATCTGTGCCCTGCGCGCCAATAACAATGACACCAGCCTCATTGGTTGTCACGGATGTGCCAAACTGATCATAAGGCAGACCATCAGGTAACGTAAGTTTGACTGGAGCCTGATAGTTCCCTGTGTCATCAGGCTGATAGACATAGACCGACCCACTTTGTGAGCCGTGGTCATCATCACCAGAAGCTCCGACGATCACCAGGCCTGCATCGTTGACGGACACAGTTGAACCGAAGAATGCACTTGTTGCTCCATCCGGAGCTGTCAAGGTTATGCCCTCATAGCCACCACTTTCAAGCGGCACGAAGACTTCAACAGATCCTGCTTTAAAAAGCCCCTCACCAGAACTCTGCGGTGCTCCGCTGACAATAATCCCATTATTACTAATCGCAACTGCACTGCCAAACTGGCTCCCGGCATTTCCTTCT
>NZ_LCWX01000123.1:0-1201 GCF_001431305.1 Pseudovibrio sp. POLY-S9 | reverse complement strand
GCAAGGCGTAGACGATCAATACGTGTCGCATTGGGTAGACCATTAGCAGCAACAAATGCCACAGCCTCAGTCAAAAGCCCTTTCAGGTTTTCACCCTGTCCATCACCAGCAAGGATCTGCTTTTCTTCTTCCAGATCCAGACCATAACGAAGCTCGGAGTCGATCTCCGTTTGCAGGAAGTCGGAATCTGCCAGAGCTTCCTCTGTGATATTGGTATGATGCGCAATCTTTTTGACTTCAGAGGTGGCCTTCTCCCAGCCAAAACTGGATTCCGGCATTGCGGCCCCTTCAGCAACCATCGCCGCTTTATTATCCTGCACTGTCTGCTTACGGTACTTCACCAGATCAGAACTGGTTTTGCCCTTGGTCAGCAGATCCCGGATAAGCAAGCGACGCCGTGGCATGCGGATCGGATCACGCTCCTCTTCATGGTAGATCAAACCGCCAGCCGAGCCTGCAGCAGTGGTGATCGCATTCGAGACAGTAATGCGCAGGTTGCCTCGCGCCCCCCCATCCGCAAATGCCTTGATCCGCTCATCTTCTGCCACGAATGCCTGACCAAGTGTCATCACCGGAGTAGAGCCACCGCCGCCGATCCCCTCAGCCACCTGCTGTGAGATTTCCAGCGCCTGACTCTTGATGCCTTCCAGTGAGTTTTTCAGCTCAGTGACCGAGTTACTCAAAGCCGTCTGCTCAGTCAAAAGCTTGTCGGCTTTATCTTTGGTTTCCTGAGAAACCTCACCAGAGCGCTTCGCTTGCTTCAGAGCCTCTTCCGCCGTGCCCTTAACGTTATCAGTCACCTCATCCAGCTGCTGACTAACTTTTTTCAGCAGGTCTTCTGTGCTCATGTTGTCATTGCGCACCGACCCGACAACAGCATCAGGGCGTGCAAGAGCGAGTGCCGCCAAGCAAATGGCGGGCATGAGTGATTTCGTTCTCATGAATGTTCTCCGATTTACATGGAATCCAATTTATCGAGGAGGCTTTGCACTCCTGCTCGAACGGCAGCGCCAGACTTGCCGGATGGAGCAGCGCCAGACGTGCTCCCTTTCAAAGCCGCACAAAGTGAGCGACGTTTTGATTTTGGTACGTTGAGACGCGCAAGGAGGATATCAAGCTCCTTCTGCGCAGCATTTGGTGAGGGCTTATCGGAAGCTTGGCTTGGAGCCTGCTCAATCTCATCACTGGGAAGAAGCGCATC
>NZ_LCWX01000122.1:240945-252318 GCF_001431305.1 Pseudovibrio sp. POLY-S9 | reverse complement strand
TTCATCCAATGCCTTAGCCGGTGCTGGCTTGCGGAGGACGCCACCCTTGTCATCAAGGAAGACGTTGACGGTGTAACCGTCCAAGCCAGTACCGTTGACTGTTTTGACGTCTTTGTGCAGCATGCCTGCATCCAGCAGTTCGCGAATGAGGAACCCCATTCCGCCTGCTGCTTCAAAGTGGTTTACATCGCTTTTGCCGTTTGGATAAACGCGGGCGAGCAACGGGACGAGCTCGGACAGGTCTGAGATGTCCTGCCATGTGAGCTGAATGCCAGCGGCGGCGGCGATTGCGACGAGGTGCATGGTGTGGTTGGTGGAGCCGCCTGTTGCGTGCAGGCCAACGACACCGTTTACGATTGCGCGTTCGTCGATGATCTCAAAGAGCGGTGTAGGGGTGCTGCGCTGTGCGGTGAGTTCGACAACTTGTGTGACTGCTTCTTCAACCAATGCTTTGCGCAGGGGCGTCAGCGGGTTGGTGAAGGAGCTGCCCGGCATGTGTAGGCCCATGATCTCCATCAGCATCTGATTGGAGTTTGCGGTTCCGTAGAATGTACAGGTGCCAGGCGAGTGATAGGATGCGCTTTCAGAAGCAAGCAGTTCCTCGCGGGTTGCTTTTCCTTCTGCAAACAGCTGGCGGATGCGGGCTTTCTCGTCGTTGGCAATGCCGGAGGTCATTGGGCCAGCAGGTAGGAAGATTGCCGGTAGATGACCGAAGGACAAGGCTCCGATGAGCAGGCCCGGGACGATTTTATCGCACACACCGAGGAACACTGCCGCGTCAAACATGCCATGTGACAGCCCAACGGCAACGGACATGGCGATCAGGTCACGGGAAAACAGTGACAGGTCCATCGCTGGCAGACCTTGTGTGACGCCGTCGCACATGGCTGGTACGCCGCCAGCAACCTGAGCTGTCGCCTGAATTTTGCGGACTGTTTCGCGGATGATTTTCGGGTAGCTCTCGTATGGCTGGTGTGCGGAGAGCATGTCGTTGTAGGCGGTGACGATGCCGAGGTTTGGCTGCTTGTCTGTGGCGAGGTGCTGTTTATCAGCTGCCGGACAGGCTGCGAAGCCATGTGCCAGGTTAGTGCAACCGAGGTTTGTGCGTTGTGGTGCGTTTGTGTGTTGCGCTTTCATGCGACGAAGATAGTCTTGTCTGCTCGTAGCGCTGCGCTCGATTATGCGATCTGTAATCTCTTTGAGGCGAGGGTGAACCATGTCTTTTGCTCTGCCTTTTGTTCTTTGACTTTTCATCAGTCAAACCGAATGACCAGATGCGGGATTGGGAGGAGGAAATCCCTGTTTTTGGTCGTTTTAATCGATTTAAATTCTGAGCCTAATTTTTATTCTGACAACTCTGCCCGTAGGCAATTTTGATTTTTTCGGGGATTGGCGCAAGTGGGAGAAATACTTGCAAGGGTGACCAGGTGCCAGCGGACTGGCACCTGTTGTTTAATCAATATGTTTCATCATGCCATGTACGGCCATCACGCTCGATAAGTGCGATGGAAGCAGATGGGCCCCACGTGCCTGAGGTATAAGGCTTTGGAGCTTCTTTAATTTGGGACCATTGTTCAAGGATCGGATCGATCCATGTCCATGCCGCTTCGACTTCGTCACGGCGCATGAACAGGGTCTGGTTGCCACGGATCATATCCATGATGAGGCGCTCATAAGCATCCGGATGACGGGAGCTGAAGGCTTCAGCAAAGGTCATGTCCAGTGGTACTTCGCGCAAACGCATGGAACCCGGGCCCGGGTCCTTAATCATCACCTGCATTTTCACGCCTTCATCTGGCTGCAGGCGGATGACCAGCTTGTTTGCAGCAATCCGTCCAGCATCTGGCAGGAAGATGGAGTGAGGCAGGTCTTTGAATTGGATGGTGATTTCGGAAACACGAGCGGCAAGGCGTTTGCCGGTGCGCAGGTAGAACGGAACGTTGGCCCAACGCCAGTTCTCGATGTCTACTTTGGCAGCTACGAAGGTTTCAGTGTTGGAATCGTTGCGACCCAGCTCTTCCAGATAACCCTTCACAGCACCACCAGCAGATGCGCCGGCACGGTACTGACCGCGAACTGTGTTGCGCTCGACCATTTCGCTGCTCATTGGACGGAGGGCTTTGAGCACCTTCAGTTTCTCATCGCGCACACTGTCTGGTGCCATGGATTCAGGTGGTTCCATAGCAACGAGGCAAAGCAGCTGAAGCAAGTGGTTCTGCACCATGTCGCGCAGAGCGCCTGCGGTGTCGTAGTAACCAGCGCGGCTTTCAACGCCGAGTGTTTCTGCCACGGTGATCTGTACGTGGTCGATGTGAGCCGCGTTCCAGAGTGGTTCAAACAGTACGTTAGCAAAGCGCAGAGCCATAAGGTTCTGAACGGTTTCTTTGCCGAGGTAGTGATCGATACGGAAAATCTGATGCTCTTTGAACACGGAACCGATGGTTTCGTTAACTTCGTGAGCAGATCTGCCGTTCTTACCGATCGGCTTTTCGATGGTGACGCGGGAGGTTTCTGTTACCAGGTTGTGTTCGCCAAGGGCGGAACAGATCGGACCGAAGAAGTCTGGAGAAACAGAGAGGTAGAAAGCGCGGACGACGTCTTCGCGGCCTGCCAGTTTTTGCTCCAGAGCTTCCCAACCGGTGTTCTGAGCAACGTCAACGGACACATATTGGATACGGGCGAGGAAGCGTTCGAGAGCTTCCTGATCTACTTCAGCGACGTGCTCGCAAATGGCATTGCGGGCCCAGTCGCGGTACTCTGTATCGCTGAGCTCGCGGCGGGAAACTGCGATGATGCGCGCGTCTTCGCCCAGATGACCGACTGGTTCGCGATGATAGAGAGCTGGGAGCAGCTTGCGGTGTGCAAGATCGCCGGTGCCTCCAAAAACAACGAGATCAAATGGGTCAGATTGAGCTGGACGGTTCGCCATGGAGTTCCCTTAGTCGTGAGCCGGTATCGGATATCCGGCTTCAATTGCTTGGCATGCGGTATCAGTTGGAGAATTTGCAGGAGCAAGCCAGCAGGCCAACTGAATTAAATTTGATTGTAGAGTTGTGAGAGGCGCGGACGTGAGCCGCAAGCTTGGCAGTTAGACTGCTCTTATCTGCATCAAAACTCATACAAAGGTTGCATTTATGAAATTGCACCTCTGTTTGATGCGGGTTTCATCAAAATGCAAGCAAAAATACGAATGTGCCTAGAAACTAGGCAGTTCAGCATGCTGAAAGGGGAAGTCGCCATCCAAAAAATGCAGTTTCTGTGGGTTTTGTTTTCTGACTGTCATGATTTGTACAATTCCAACAAGCATTTGTAATGGCGGCATTGGGGAGCTTGCGATCTTTTGCTAGGCTTGCCCCAAGGGAAATATAAATGAGGAGGCATGCCCTATGCTTCCTCTGGGAGGAAATGGTATGGGATCTCGTCAGCAAAAGGTTGCCGGTTTAAAAACACTCATCGATCAGGGGCAGGGCAATGCGCCTGCTGATCTGGTGTTGAAGAATGTTGAGCTGTTCAATGTTATCGACGGTAGTCTGACGAAGACTGACATTGCGATCTCCGGCGAGAAGATTGTTGGGACTTATGACGACTACAGCGGTGTGAACGAGATCGACTGTAGCGGCAAGATTGCCGTGCCGGGCTTTATCGATACCCATCTTCATGTGGAATCTTCGTTGGTGACACCGTTTGAGTTCGATCGTTGTGTGCTGCCTCACGGTGTGACGACTGCGATTTGTGATCCGCACGAGATTGCCAATGTGACCGGTGCTGCTGGCATCAAGTACTTCCTCGACAGCTCTGTTGAGACCATTCTGGATTTACGGGTGAACCTGTCTTCCTGTGTGCCTGCCACCAAATTTGAGACAGCTGGTGCTCAATTGGAGATTGATGATCTTTTGCCGTTCAAGGACCATCCAAGCGTTATTGGTTTGGCGGAGTTTATGAACTTCCCCGGTGTGTTGGCCGGTGATCCGGATGCTTTGGCTAAGATTGCTGAGTTTGAAGGGGAGCATATTGATGGTCATGCACCTTTGGTGCGTGGCAAAGCTTTGAATGGCTACCTTGCTGCGGGCATTCGGACTGATCATGAAGCAACCACCTCAGAAGAAGCATTGGAGAAGATCTCTAAGGGCATGACAATCCTGATCCGTGAAGGATCTGTCTCTAAAGATCTGGATGCTTTAGCGCCTGTCCTGACACCTGAACGGGCCAGTTTTGTTGCGCTTTGTACGGACGATCGAAATCCTCTTGATATTGCGGAGGAGGGACATCTTGATTGTCTCATCAAGCGCCTGATTGCTCATGGATGTGCACCTCGTGATGTCTACCGTGCGGCAAGCTGGTCAGCAGCCACTGCGTTTGGTCTGCGAGATCGCGGATTGATTGCGCCGGGTTGGCGTGCAGATATTGTGCTGCTCAATGACTTAGAAAGCTGTGATGTGGATCAGGTGATCAGTGCTGGGCGGGTGGTTTCGGATGAGTTGTTTGCCAGCCGCAAGTTGATTGAGCCGGAAGGATTGCTGGACAGTTGCCATGCCGAACCAGTGCATGCAGAGAGCTTCCGTGTGCCTGCGCAGCGCGAAACATCAGTGATTGGTGTGAAACCGGGGCTGATTATCACCGAGCATCTGAAGAGGGATTTGCCCGTTGAGCATAATTATTCCCAGATCGACTTGGGGCAGGATGCTATCAAAGTGGCTGTTGTGGAGCGTCATGGAAAGACAGGGAATATTGCGACAGGGTTTGTAAACGGTTTTGGAATGACATCGGGTGCGATTGCCTCCTCTGTTGGACATGACAGTCACAACATCTGTGTGGTTGGCGCTGATGAAGAGGCCATGGCAATTGCTGTGAACCGATGCATTGCGTTGCGCGGTGGATTTGTGGTTGCTGAAGGTGAAGAAGTGCTGGCTGAGATGGAACTGCCACTTGCCGGATTGATGAGTTTGGAGCGATTTGAGGTGGTCAAAGAGCGTTTGGAAGTGCTGCGCAAAGCTGCAAAATCGCTCAATTGTGTTCTACCAGAGCCGTTTTTGCAGGTCGCATTCTTGCCTCTTCCGGTTATTCCCCACCTTAAAATTACTGATTTTGGGCTTTTTGATGTGTCGAGTTTTCAACTCATTCAATAGAGCAGAGCTTTGATATCTCTTGGGTTCTCGAGAAAAAATCAGTGGAATTGAGTAATGTGTCGCATTGAAGGTCAACCGTATGTCTGGGTTGACGCAATGGTAAACCTACCGCAAATTCCACGCAAAGCATGATGATATAAGGTTTTTCTGATATGTTGCGCACATGAACCTTGGCGCTCAGCTTCGGTTTCCTGTCAACTTCGTCTGAAGAACTATAATAATTCGGGGAGGAGATCTGCGCATGGCGACAGGTCGTGAGGGACAAGTGGAATTTCCAATTCGTACTATCGATAGCTATCTGGATGATACGGTCAAAAATTATGCGCACCGTCCGGCTATCTACTTCATGGGCAAATCAACAAGCTACGGCGAATTGGGAGATTTCGTTGAGCGTGCTGCAGGTGCCCTGCAGGCGATGGGTGTGAAGAAGGGCGACAAGATCGGCCTTTGTCTGCCTAACACGCCGTACTACACCATTTTCTATTTTGCGATCATGAAAATTGGCGGTGTCGTCGTCAACTTCAACCCGCTTTATGTTGAGCGCGAAATCGCGTTCCAGGCACGGGATTCTGGCGCACGCATCATGGTGACCATGGATCTTTCTGTGATCTATGATCGTGTGGAAGCTGTTCGTCAGGAAGGTGCTCTGGACAACATCATTGTATGTCCGATGGCTGACATTCTGCCTCAGCCTAAGAAGCTGTTGTTCCAGCTGTTCAAGCGGAAGGATGTTTCCAATATTCCAGCTGATAAAGCTCACATCCGCTTCAAAGATTTTCTTGCAAAGTGCAAAGGCATTACTCCGGTTGAGATTGAGCCGAAGGAAGATGTGGCGATCCTGCAGTATACCGGTGGTACGACTGGTGTGCCTAAGGGTGCGATGCTGACGCATTACAACATTACGTCAAACATGGAGATGCTGGAAAGCCATTACGGTGGCTTGAAGCGCGGCTACGAGAAGACACTTTGTGTGCTGCCATTCTTCCATGTGTTTGCGATGACTGTTCTGCAGAACCTTTCCATTCTAGGCGCTGCTGAGATGCTGCTTATGCCGCGGTTTGATCTGAAAGAACTGCTTGATCTGGCTGCGAAGAAGAAGCCAACCTTGTTTGCGGCTGTACCAACGCTTTACACCGCGATCAACAACAGTGAGCTGACGAAGAACTACGATCTGACATCAATCCGTTATTGTATGTCTGGTGGAGCGCCGCTGCCTGTTGAAGTGAAGCAAAAGTTTGAAGCCCTGACAGGCTGCGTTCTGGTGGAAGGCTATGGTCTGACAGAGAGCTCTCCGGTTGCCTCAGCTAACCCTATGGACGGAACTGGCAAAGACGGTTCTATCGGTGTTGTGATGCCGGGAACGACTGTTGAGTTTCGTGATCTGGATGAGCCGGAGAAGGTCGTTGCGCAAGGCGAAAAAGGTGAACTTTGCATCATCGGCCCACAGGTCATGAAGGGCTACTGGAACCGTCCTGACGAGACCGCCAAGACTTTGGAAGGTGGCCGTGTCTTGCACACTGGTGATGTGGGTTACATGGATGATGAGGGCTTCATTTTCCTTGTTGATCGCATCAAGGACCTCATCATCTGTTCTGGCTACAACGTTTACCCGCGTGTGATCGAGGAGGCACTTTATCAGCATCCGTCCGTTGCTGAGGTTATCGTGATTGCTATTCCAGACGGGTATCGCGGTCAGGCACCGAAGGCCTTTGTGAAGCTGAAAGATGGTCAGAGCGCGACTGCAGAAGAGTTGAAAGACTTCCTGAAGGGGCACATCTCCAAGATTGAGATGCCGAAGGCGATTGAATTCCGTGAGGAGCTGCCAAAGACCATGGTTGGTAAGCTTTCCAAGAAAGAGCTGGTTGAAGAAGAGGCCGCCAAGACACGCAGCACTGAAAACGCCAGCTGATAGCTACTTCGTGAAAAAAGAAAAGCCCTCGCATTTGCGAGGGCTTTTTGCTTGAGCTTAGCGTTTGCTCTAGTGCGTTTTCGTGGGCGCTGTTCCAGTTGCCACTTTCTTGCCCAGCACAGTCTCGCGGTGCAGGGTGTAAAGGGAAGCTGCGACGATAATTGCGCCGCCGAGATAAGTGGTCCAGAGCGGCCAGATGCCGAAGATTACAACAGAAATGATTGCCGCGTAGACAAGGCGGATATAATCAAACGGTGCAATCACAGAGGCCTCACCAAACTTGAGGGCCTGAATGTTGCTCATCTGAGCACTCCAGCTCACACCTGCCAGCAAGAGCAGCAGGATCGCATCATTTAGGTTGATTGATACCCAATAATAGATGCCGAAGGGGGCCATGATCAGACCCACAAAGGTTGCTTGAAAGGTCAGGATTGTGATGGGCTGATCAACCTGAGTGACCTTGCGCAGGATGATGCCTACGAGTGCGGCACAGGCTGAGGCCAGGATCGCCATGAAGCTGTAGATGCTCATTTCCGCGCCGGTGCCGGGCTGGACGATGACCATCACACCGATGAAGCCAAGGATAGTCGCCGAAATTCGGTGAATGCCGATAACTTCTTTCAGAAAGAAAACTGCAAAGATCGTGATGAAAAACGTGCGTGCAAAACCAATCACTGTGCTTTCAGCAAGAGGTAGGTGAATGACCGCGGTGAAGCCGAAATACATTGCAGAGGACGCAAGCAGGATGCGGCCCAGGTGAAGCAGTGGAGCCTGTGTTTTGAGCGAACCCGGAAATCCTTTGATAATGATCGGTGCTGAGATCACCAGCATGAAAAACTGGCGCAGCATAAGGATTTGAGTAACGTGTAAGCGGTCGCCGAGCAGCTTGATGATGGTGCTCATGACGGCCATAAGGAATGTTGCCAGAAGGGCCCAGCAGATGCCGCGTGTGTTATTGGACAGGCTTTGCCATTTTGCGGAAAACCTTGTTTTTAACGCAGCAGATGATGAGCTGCCTTCAGGCTCTGCTGAAGGAACAGGCATGTAACTGCTTTCGAAGCTGCCTTGATACGATCAAAACGACCAGACCCGATGTCTGGTGCAAAATGGTGTGCGCCAGGGGGCGGACAACGTAACAAAGATCAGATGGGTGTATGGCTTAAATAACCTAATGTTTGCGGTTTGGTCAAATTCTAAAACAAATTTTAGCTTGAGAGTTTCGACAGTAAGCACGAAGCTGCCGACAACTTAGAGCTCCAAGTACCCTTCCGTAATTTGCTCTAAATGATGCGATAATGACCTTAAGTCACTCTGGAAAATACACCTCTGTGGTGAACCAGAAAACACTTGCAGCCTGAGAAAAGCACTGTACGTTCTCTGCTGATACGTAAAAAGCTGTATTGGGAGGTGCGGTGTTGGGTCGCTCTCCAGATTTTTGAGGTTTTCATGAATCAGGTTGCTACACCGAAGTTTGGAATTGGTGCTCCCGTTCGCCGAAAAGAAGATGCTGCCTTTATTTCTGGCAAGGGTCGTTACACGGATGACCTGAAGGTGGCTGGTGCAGCACATGCCGTTGTTTTGCGGTCTCCTCTCGCGTTTGCCAAGTTCACCTTAGAGGGAGTGGATGAAGCACGGGCTATGGATGGTGTGCAGCTCATTCTGACTGCTGCGGATATTGAAGGAACGAACTCTATCCCATGTAAAGCCGTGCTTCGGCAGCTGGATGGGACGAAGCACTGGGTGCCTCATCGTGAAGTTCTTTGCTCTGAAACAGCCCGATTTGTTGGTGATGCTCTTGCGTTTGTGGTTGCCGATACGGTGGAGCAAGCGCGGGCTGCGATGGAGGCGATTGAGGTTGACTACGAGGATGTTGATCCGGCAATCGGAACTGAAGCAGCCTTGGAAGACGGCGCTCCGCTTGTGTGGCCTGAGCATGGGTCTAATGAGGCCTTTCACATTGGCATGGGTAACAAGGAGGCGATGGAAGAGGCCTTCCAGAATGCGCATCACGTTACCAAGATTAAGGTGATCAATAACCGTCTGGTGTCCAATGCGATTGAGCCTCGGGCTTGTATTGGCGAGTTTGATGGTGAGAGCGGCAGGTATACGCTGACCACTGGAACGCAGGGCGGTCATGGGATGCGTGATCTGATTGCCAAGAACATACTCAACGTCGACCCTAAAGATATCCGCGTTGTGACTCCTGATGTGGGTGGTGGTTTTGGCACCAAGATGTTCACCTATCTTGAATACCCGCTTTGCCTGATTGCCGCGAAACGTCTTGGTCATCCCGTGAAATGGCTTCAGGAGCGTACTGAGCACTTCATGTCTGATGCGCATGGCCGGGATAATGTATCCACGGCTGAGCTTGCGCTTGATGAGACCGGTAAGATGATCGGCCTCAAGGTGCATGTGCTTGCAAACATGGGCGCTTATCTGCACGAATTTGGCCCAGGTATTCCTCAGATCGGCATCACCATGACCCCCGGTCTTTATGATATCCCCGCAACATGGGTGGAAGCGACAGGCGTTTATACCAATACAGTGCCGGTGGATGCGTTCCGAGGGGCAGGGCGTCCGGAAGCGCTTTATCTGATGGAACGACTGGCAGACAAAGCTGCGCATGAGATGGGTATGGATCCGGCGGAGTTTCGTCGACAAAGTTTTATACCCGATGCTGCTCTGCCTTATACGACAGCGTTTGGCCGCATGTATGATACGGGTTCCTTTGGAACTCACCTGACCAAGGCGCTGGACGAGATTCATTATTCGACGTTTGCGGAGCGTGAAGCGGAGAGCAAGGCAAAAGGTTTGTATCGCGGTGTTGGGCTATCGACCTATGTGGAGGCGTGTGCCTTTGCTGGCGGTGAGGAAGCTAAGCTTGAGCTGAACACGAACGGCAGCGTTACTTTGCTGATTGGAACGCAGAGCAACGGTCAGGGTCACGCAACTGCATATGGCCAAGTCATTGCAGAACATCTTGGTTTGCAGCTTGACCAGGTTGAGATGGTGCAGGGAGATACGGACCGTGTCGCGACTGGCGGTGGTACCGGTGGATCACGGTCCATTCCGATTGGTATGCCATCTGTGAAGGCAGCTTCTGAAACGCTGGTTAAGAAGATCAAAGAGATCGCCAGTGAGAAGCTTGAGGTTGGTGTTGGGGATCTGACGCTGGAAGACGGGCAGGTGCGCGTGGTTGGTACCGACCAACAAGTCAGCCTTGTTGATGTGGCTGGTTCGCAACCGGATACCTTGAGTGCAGCGGAAAAAGTCATGCAGGATGAATGTACTTATCCCAATGGCACGCATGTGTGTGAGGTGGAGATTGATCCGGAAACGGGCAAGACGGACGTGGTCAGTTATGTGATCGTGGATGATTTTGGCGTGACGGTGAATCCGATGCTTTTGGCTGGTCAGGTGCATGGTGGTGCGGGCCAGGCGATTTCGCAGGCGCTGTGTGAGAACACGGTTTATGATGAAACCGGGCAGCTGCTGTCAGCGTCCTTCATGGACTATCATGTTGCACGTGCTGATGATTTGCCGAATTTCGACTTCTCGACGAGCAATGTTCCTTCCACGACAAATGCGATGGGCATCAAAGGGGCTGGTGAGGCTGGTTCTATTGGAGCGGCGCCGGCGGTGATGAATGCCGTGCAGTATGCGCTGCGCAAGAATGCAGGTGTTGAGCATATAGATATGCCCGCGACGCCGGTTGCTGTCTGGAGTGCTATTCAGGACGCTCAGAATTAAGCTATCAATATAGTAAAGTTTGAGAAGAGATTGTGCAGGCGGGCTGGTGTCCCGCCTGTTTTCGTAGGTATCAGAACGCTTTGAAGGTGATGATGGTTCTGGTGTCCTGGATGCCTTCGAAGACCTGAACCTTGTTTGCAACGAAGTGTCCGATATCTTCGTTATCATCGATGTAGAACTTGGCCAGCAGGTCGAAATCCCCGGAGGTGGAGTAGATCTCGGAGGCGACTTCCGCGTCTGCGATGGCGTTGGCAACCTGATAGGTTTTTCCGAGCTGGCATTTGATCTGTACAAAGAACGGAATCATAAATCTGCTATCCTTCTGTCCCGAAAGGCTGATTTGTCTTTCAGGGATGCGCTCAAATTTGAGTTTGCGTTGTTTTGTGAGCATTTTGCGTTGAAGCTGCGTTTTTTTGCAAGCTTTTGCGTTTTTTAAGCGAAATCTACCCCCAGTTGCCTTTTGTCGCTGCCTCTCGTTTCCGCTTGCAGTTCGCTCTCTTGTTTGCTAGCAAAAAATTCTAACCAATGGGGGTGCTCGGAAGTGACTGACGGGCTGAGAGGCGCAAAGCCAACTCCTAGAACCTGATC
>NZ_LCWX01000122.1:204170-240806 GCF_001431305.1 Pseudovibrio sp. POLY-S9 | reverse complement strand
TCGTCCCCGCCGTAATCTATAGGGGAGCGAAAACAAATGTCCTACACAACTGAAAATCTCTGGGAAGTCTTTGAGAGCGTGCGTGAGCGTGGTGTTCGGGTTCATTGCCTGACGAACTCTGTTGCGCAGAGCCTTACCGCGAACATAATGTTGGCTTGTAACATCGTACCCTCCATGACAGCGGCCCATGATGAAATTCCTGCATTTGTCGAGAGTGTTGACGGGTTGCTCCTCAATCTTGGTACGCTGGATGGAAAGCGGCGGCATGGTATTCGGCTTGGGCTTGAAGGGGCTGCCAAAAAATCTATGCCCGTGGTTCTGGACCCGGTTAAAGTAGATCGCTCAGACATTCGCATGGAGTTTGCAAAAGATATTCTGAAAGAAAATGTTTCGATCCTTAAAGCAAACATGACTGAGAGCGCTGGGCTGAGTGGAGCTGTCACCGAGAACACACTGATTGTGCGCACCGGAATTGAGGACGCTGTGTTTGGCCGGGAGACAACCTACACCGTGGGCAATGGGCATGCTTATATGGACAAGGTGACTGGCATTGGCTGTGCGCTGGGCGGTGTGCTGGCTGGTTTTGCCGCTACCGAGCCGGATAAGGAACTTGCCGTGCTTGCTGCGCTTGCTGTCTATGGTGTATGCGGCGAGATTGCCGCAGAGCAGGCGAACGGGCCGGGAAGCTTCACTCCAGCTTTCATCGATACCCTTTATGGCTTGAAGGCTGACCAGTTCAACGAGCGTCTCAAGCTCGAAACAATGAATAATAAAGGTGGGGTATTGGCCTAATGAGTGCGATTGCAGTCACAATTGCAGGGTCGGATTCCGGTGGTGGTGCCGGAATTCAAGCAGACCTGAAGGCCTTTTCGGCTCGTGGGGTCTATGGGGCCAGTGTCATCACTGCACTGACGGCCCAAAATACCAAAGGTGTGACAGGTATTCATGATGTGCCGCCAGCATTTGTGGCGGAGCAGATGGATGCTGTTTTTTCTGACCTGAAGGTGGATGCTGTGAAAATCGGCATGCTTTCACAGCCAGAGATTATCGCTGTTATCGCCACAAAGCTGGCGGAATATAATGTTAAGCGCGTCATCCTTGATCCGGTGATGGTTGCAACTTCTGGTGATGTTTTGTTGCAAAACTCCGCCGTTTCGGTCCTGAAGCAGAAGCTGTTTCCCATGGCGGCGTTGATTACGCCGAATATGCAGGAAGCGGCCTTTTTGCTGGACCAGCCGGTAGCTGAATCCCGTGAAGACATGCACAGACAAGCGTTACTGCTGCTGGACATGGGTGCTAACGGGGTTCTGCTGAAAGGTGGACACGGATCTGATGATACCTGTGATGATCTCTTCCTCTCCCGTGATGTGGAGAGGTGGTATACGGCGCCAAGACATAAAACGCAGAATACACATGGGACTGGCTGTACCCTGTCTTCTGCGATTGCGGCGGAACTGGCCAAGGGGTTGGCGCTGCAAGATGCCATTGGCGAAGCGAAAGAATATATTAGTCAGGC
Source organism: Pseudovibrio sp. POLY-S9 (assembly GCF_001431305.1). Taxonomy (NCBI): domain Bacteria; kingdom Pseudomonadati; phylum Pseudomonadota; class Alphaproteobacteria; order Hyphomicrobiales; family Stappiaceae; genus Pseudovibrio; species Pseudovibrio sp. POLY-S9. The sequence goes on along the minus strand of NZ_LCWX01000122.1, from coordinate 239,290 downwards.
GATTAAAGCTGCGGATACGCTTGACGTAGGCGAGGGACATGGGCCTGTGCACCATTTCCATGAATTCTGGTCTGAATAAAAGGCGGAGATAATGACCAAGAACAAAGAACACAATCTGACCCGCCGTCAGGCGCTGGGGCTAACTGCTGGGGCGGTTGCCGGTAGCGCTGCACTTGCTGCACCTGCACTGGCTCAGGATGCTGATCCGGTGATCGAATGGCGCATGGTGACCAGCTGGCCCAAGAACCTGCCGGGCCCAGGCATGTCTGCGCAACGCATTTGTGATCGCATCAACATTATGAGTAATGGTCGGATGCGTGTGCGCCTGTTTGCTGCAGGTGAGCTGGTTCCGGCTTTTGAGGTGTTTGACGCTGTTTCAAGCGGCACTGCACAGATGGGCCATTCAGTTGCTTTGTACTGGGCTGGCAAGATGCCGGGTTCGGTGTTTTTTACGACCGTTCCTTTCGGTCTGCTGCCTCAGGAGCACACTGCCTGGGTGGACCAGATGGGTGGACAGGAACTTTGGGATGAGCTTTATGCGCCATTTGGTGTGAAGCCGTTTATGGCTGGTAATGCTGGCCCTACCATGGCGGGCTGGTATCGTGAGCCTATTGAGACGCTGGATGACCTGAAAGGGCGCAAACTGCGCATGGTAGGTCTTGGTGGTGAAATCATGCGCAAGCTTGGTGTTACTCCGGTCAACATTCCAGCCTCCGAGATTTTCACCAGTCTGCAAACGCGTGTGGTGGATGGTGTAGAGTTTCTCGGTCCATGGACGGACAGTGCGCTGGGCTTCCATAAACTGGTCAAATACTACTACGGTCCGGGCTTTAATAAGCCAAACGGCACCGGTGAGGCAATTGTGAATGCGGTTGCTTTGGAAGGTTTGCCAGCTGAGCTTCAGGCGGTGGTTGAAGAGGCTTGCCGTGTGGAAGCTGACTTGGCGCTTTCTGAGGCCAATGCGCAGAATGCAGCGAGCCTTAAGGTGCTGCAGGAAGAGCATGGGGTAGAGATTCGCGAATTCCCGGAAGAGGTTCTTGCAGCATTGAAGGAAACCAGTGTTGAGGTGCTGGATATCTATACCCAGAAAGACAAAACAGCTCGTAAGATTTATGAAAGTTACATAGAAGCGCAGGAGCTTCTGGCGGGGTGGAGCGCTCTTTCACTGGGCAAAAACATCTCTGCAAGAAGTTAACTGGCAGATCAAATCGCGTTTGAAGGGCCCTCCATTTGGAGGGCCTTTTGTTATGCGGACGTTTTGTCACAGAAAATGTTTCAGTGTACCTGCCTGAAATGCGAATAGCCAAGTGATTGTAAGTGAGCTGGGCATTGTTGTTTTATGAAGTCGACGCCTCATACCTTTAAATATGCCAGTGCAATTACTCTTTAATATTTTCAATCATGAGGAAGAGAGCCGAATCAATAAGTAACTCGTAGGTTGATCATGGCACTGCTTGAATGTTTTCTTGAGAACAGAAAGTACCGTGCATGTCCAGATATTTACCCATTACGATCGCTAGCCTTTCTTCCTTGCTGATTGCGTCTGATGCATTTGCCGGTGCTTTTGCTGTTCGTGAGCAATCTGCGTGGTATCAGGGGCTCTCCTTTGCGGGAAATGCAACTGTCTCTAAAAGCCTCTCCAGTATGTACTGGAACCCGGCGACCATGACTGGTCATGATGGGGTGCAGGTGGAAACTTCGCAGACATTTGTGTTCCCACGTGCAACGATTGATCTGGATACGGCGACGATTGATGCACTGAGCATTCCTGTAACCGGCGTGCCATATTCCTCAGGTGACATTGGCGTGGATGCCTGGGTGCCAGCAGGATATGGCACTTGGAAGATTAATGACCGCCTTACTCTTGGCGTCAGTTCCAATGCACCTTATGGCTTTGAAACCAAACCTCAAATTGAATGGGCGGGGCAGGTCTATGCGCGGTCTTCCCGTGTGCTTTCTGTCAATGTTACGCCGATGGCGGCTTATGAAGTCACCGAAAAATTCTCTGTTGGGGTTGGGTGGCAGCTTCAATATTTGCAAGTGAGGCTGAAGTCTGCGACGGGTGTTCCGCCAATTGCTGCGAATTCACCAACTGCGGAACTGCGAGGCGAAGACTACAATCTCGGATTTGGGGCAACCCTTGGAGCTCTTTTTAAGCCGTGGGAAGGCACTCAGCTTGGTATTGGGTATCGCTCGCCCATTGAGCACAACCTTAAGGGGCGGCTTGTGGTCGGTGGTGGCACGCCAACTCCAATTCGTTCCAACATCATTATGCCAGAGACTGTGACAGTTTCCTTCCAGCAGGTGTTGAATGAGCGCTGGCGCGGGATGGGTACGTTTGAATGGACGCATTGGTCACGGTTTAGCACCTTCCCGGTGTTCAATCTGCAGGATCAGGTGGTTTCCGAGTTACCGTTCCAATACAACGACGGCTACTTCATCTCGCTTGGTACGGAGTATGATTTCACTCAGAACATCACTGGTCGGTTTGGGCTGGCTTATGAGTGGTCTCCAATCGACGAAGCGAACCGGACACCACGATTGCCTGATTCAAACCGGTTCTGGCTGAGTGCCGGGGTGAGTTACTTCTACGAGGACTGGCTGGAAGTTGATTTTGGCTACTCGCATATCTTTCCAGAAAGCTCAAACATCAACATCAATCCGGACCACCCGTTCTATGAGGGCATTACCATTCAAGGGCCGGTCAATGACACCAATGTTGACATCATCAGCTTTGGTGCACGTTTGAAGTTCTAAGACGCCGCAAAAGCTAAATTGATTTGCCTCCCTGCAGGGTGACTGCGGGGAGGCTTTTCGATTTTAAAAAGCGCTTGGGTAGAGGCCGCCGTCGAGCAAGAGGTTCTGGCCTGTGATGTATCCAGCATGGGCTGAGCACATGAAGGCGCAGGCTTTGCCGAATTCTTCCGGATTGCCGAGACGCCTTGCTGGGATCTCTTCTGAAGATAGCCGTTTGGCTTCTTCGATGGAGATGCCGGTCTGCTCTGCCTGACGCTCGAAGCCACCTTTCAGGCGGTCGGTGTCGAACTTGCCGGGCAGCACATTGTTGATGGTGACATTGTGCTGGGCGTATTGGCGGCAGACGCCTGCCAGGAATGCTGTTAGACCAGCACGGGCACCGCTGGACAGGTCCAGCCCCTCGATTGGCATCTTCACAGACATAGAGGTTATGTTGACGATGCGGCCAAAGCGGCGCTCTGCCATGCCATCAATGACTGCTTTGATCAGTTCGATCGGGGTGATCATGTTCTGGATGACACCATCCTGAATCGCCTGACGGTCCAGCTCTTTGAAGTCTTTGTGTGGCGGGCCGCCGTTGTTGTTGACGAGAATGTCCGGGTTTGGGCACGCTTTGAGAACGGCTTGCTGGCCTTCTGGTGAGGAGATATCTGCTGCCACAGGAATGACTGAGATGTTGTGTTGTGCTGCCAGTTGGCTCGCGATTTGGTCTAGCCGTTGCTCGTTGCGTCCGTTGATTACGAGATCACACCCAGCCTCTGCCAGTGCTTTTGCCGTTCCCAACCCCAGCCCGCGGCTGGATGCGCAGACAATGGCTTTGCGCCCCTCAATACCCAAGTGCATTTCAACATCCTAATGAATCGGTGAATTGTGAAGGGCAGCCTACATTCTCAGAAAGGTTTGAGCCAGTCAGGATCAAGCTTAGCAAGCAAATAGAATATTCACTTGAATTGCAGATACTTGATTTTCTCTCCCCTAATAAACGGGGAGTAATGTTACTTGAGGTTCAAGCAAGAAGCTGACAGGTTTGAGTATATGTATCCTGTCATATTTGTTTCTTGTGAATCAATTTAAAGGAAAGAAGGTTTTCTTATTCCGGAGGCTTTGTGGTGACCGGGGATTCTACTAGTAAAAAATACAGAAGCTTGTTTTTGTCTGATGTGCATCTGGGTACACGCGGATGTCAGGCTGATCTCTTACTGGACTTTTTGAAGCAAAACGACGCTGACACGGTTTATCTTGTCGGCGACATTATTGATGGCTGGCGGCTGAAACGGTCCTGGTATTGGCCTCAACTGCATAATGATGTGGTGCAGAAGCTCTTGCGCAAAGGCCGCAAAGGGGCACGGATCGTTTACATTCCCGGCAATCATGATGAGTTCCTGCGGGATTTCTTCGGCATCCACTTTGGGGGTGTCGAGGTTGTTGATCAGGTCATTCATGAAGGGGCCAATGGCAAGAGGTATCTTGTCATTCACGGTGACCAGTTTGATGTGGTGGTGCGCCATGCAAAGTGGTTGGCCTTCTTTGGTGACTGGGCTTATGTGAGTGCGCTCAATCTCAATACAGTGCTGAATTATTGCCGTCGTAAGCTTGGGCTGACCTACTGGAGCCTTTCTGCGTGGGCGAAGCTGAAGGTAAAGAACGCCGTCAACTTCATTGGCAAGTTTGAGGAAACGCTGGTTTCGGAAGCGCAGCGTCAGAAGGTGGATGGGGTGATCTGCGGTCATATCCATCATGCGGCTGATCATGAGACCAACGGTATCCATTACATCAACACTGGTGATTGGGTGGAGAGTTGCACTGCCGTTGCCGAGAACTTTGATGGAACGTTTGAGGTTATTCATTGGGGCGATGGCAAACGGGGCGAGAGTGAGACTTCTAGCGAGAGTTCTGACGGACGGGTGGCGGCATGAGCTCGATCCTGATTGTTACCGATGCGTGGAAGCCTCAGATCAACGGCGTTGTGCGGACGCTGGAGCGACTTTCAGTTGAACTGCGCTCTATGGGTATTCGGGTTGAATTCCTGACGCCGCAGTCGTTTCATAGCATTCCGATGCCGTCTTATGGCGAGATCCGGCTGAGCCTGACGCTACCGCATATCGTGCGTGGGTTTATTGAGAAGTACGACTGCGACCATCTGCATATCGCGACCGAGGGGCCATTGGGCCTTATGGCAAGGCAGGTGGCAAAGCGGGACGGGCGTGTCTTTACCACCAGTTATCACACGCGCTTTCCTGAGTATTTGCAGGCACGCTATCCGGTGCCGTTGTCCTTTAGCTATTCCTGGTTGCGCCGTTTTCATAACAGCGGGCAGGGGTGCATGGTTGCGACGAGTACTTTGGAAGCTGACTTGCGCATGCGTGGGTTTGACAATCTGCTGCGATGGTCGCGCGGCGTGGATCATCAGCGGTTCCGGCCAATGCGGACCAACCTGCTGGATCACCTGCCAGGGCCGCGATTTTTATATGTGGGACGTGTGGCGGTTGAGAAGAATATCGAGGCGTTTTTGCAGCTTGATTTGCCGGGGACCAAGGTGGTTGTTGGTGGTGGTCCGCAGCTGGAGGAGCTCAAGGTTGCTTATCCGGAGGTGTTGTTTACCGGGCCTGTCGTTGGTGATGAGCTGATTGAGTATTATGCAAACTCGGATGTATTTGTGTTTCCGAGCCAGACCGACACGTTTGGCAATGTGCTGCTGGAAGCGCTTGCTTGCGGGACGCCGGTGGCGGCCTTTCCTGTGATGGGGCCGATTGATGTGATTGGCAACAGTGGGGCAGGTGTGCTGAAGAATGATCTTCAGGTGGCAGCGCTGGAAGCACTGGAGGTTTCGCGGGAGCATTGCCGGGATGTTGCCCTGCGATTTACGTGGCGGGCGAGTGCCGAGCAGTTTCTGGCTAATGCTGAACATGCCTATGATCCTGCATTCACTGCAGGATTTCGGCAGGACCTGTATGCGGGCAAAGGCTCTGTTGGAAATCACCTGAATGGTTGAGTGGATCTCCTTGAGCTGTGATCAGAATATCTGAAACCCTCGTAGATTTGCGTGCTATACAGGGCGGCATATTGCTGTTGCCGAGGTTCTTATGGTTTTAGATGTTTCCAGTCCAGTCGAACTCACTTTTTCCGAAATTGAAAAAGCAAGAACGAGGCTGCAAGGCTATGCCAGCCTGACACCGCTTCTGAACTTTCCGGTGTTGGATGAGCAGGTGAATGGCCGTGTCTTTATTAAAGCCGAAAACCTGCAGCGCACCGGGTCGTTTAAGTTTCGAGGTGCGTTCAATCGCCTTTCCCTGATCCCGCAGGAACAGCGGCCCGCTGGTGTAGTTGCGTGTTCTTCCGGAAACCATGCGCAGGGCGTTGCAGCTGCTGCGAAGATCCTTGGTTTTCCGGCGGTGATTGTGATGCCTGAGGATGCGCCTCAGTTGAAGATCCAGCGGACGAAAGCGCTGGGGGCGGAAGTTGTGCTTTACGATCGTGAGAGCGAGGACCGTGAGGCGATTGCCCGTGGTCTTTGTGAGGAGCGCGGTGCGACGTTCATTCACCCTTACAATGACAGTGGTGTGATTGTGGGACAGGGTACGACCGGGCTTGAAATTGCGGAACAGTGTGAGGTTCTGGGTGTCACGCCTGATGTGTTGATCAGCTGTACTGGTGGCGGTGGTCTGACCAGCGGTATTGCACTGGCGCTGGAAACGAGCCTGCCTGAGTGTCAGATTTACACGGCAGAGCCTGCTGGTTTTGATGATTATGCGCGCTCACTTGAAGCTGGGACACGTGTTCGCAATGCTGCTCTGGGTGGTTCTGTGTGCGATGCGGTGCTGACTGAAATGCCGGGGGACAAAGGCTTTTCAGTTTTGAGCAGGCGTCAGGCAAAAGGTTTGCGTGTTACAGATGACGAGGCGATGAAAGCGGTTGCCTTTGCTTATTTTGAGCTGAAACTGGTTGTTGAACCGGGCGCGGCTGTTGCTTTGGCTTCTGTGTTGTTTGGCAAGATTGACCTTGCCGGGAAGACGGCAGTGATCACGATCTCCGGCGGCAATGTGGATCCTGCTGTCTTTGAGAGAGCATTGAAGCAGTACTCTGCAGAGAAAGCACCTGCATAAGAAAAAAGCCGTTTGCGCTGAAAAGGAGGCAAACGGCTTTCGAAATTCTGGTTTTAGGTCTCAATCACGAGAAGAGTGCGAGGCGCTCTCCTGTTGAGAGGTGATGGAGCGGGTCGGAATTGCTGCCTCTTGGGGAGGTGAGCGGAGGCGACTGCCCCTCGATCTCGATTGGTGCATCGTCCTGCTCTGTCGCGGTGTCCGTCTCGACTGGCGTATCGTCGTTGGTGACGATGAGGTCGTCGTCCTCGATCAACGCGACTTGAGGCGTTTCAACAGCGTTCAACTCGTCTTCCACATCATCAAGCTCAAAGATTTCAGCAGGTTCCTCGGCAGGCTCTTCTGCTTTGTCCTCGTCCTGATGAGCTGCTTCTGCTCGTGTTTCAGCAGCAAACTGAACGACGTTTTCGTTCAGAGCTTCTTCGGTTGAGGCAGGTGTTGTGTCAAACATTGCATCGATGTCAGCCTGATCAACGCCTGCACCATCCATTTGCGGGCCGTTGAGCAAGTGGGCGTCCGGGCGCTTGTCGATGTGACGATCATCTTCATCACGCGGCTCATCCAAATTGATTTCCGGGCGATCTTCATCAGCCAGGTTTACACCCCAGATGCGGATCATCTTGGAGATGCGGCCTTCAAGGTAATGAAGGGCCTTCACCACTTTGTTGATGCGCTGCCCTGTCAGATCCTGGAAGGAACACGCCATCAGAATTTCCATGGCCATTTCTTCAATGGCATCGCATGGGGCATCTTCTGCGCCGGAGGCACGGAGTTTGTCCACCAAATCCTGAATAGCTTCGGAGGACTCCAGAATGACCTGTGTTGCGCTTTCTGTGGATGTGACGATTGCATCTAGCTCGTCAGAAGCGGCTGAAAAGCGATTATTGTCGGCATTTTCCAGCTTGATCTTTGAGATTTCGTCCTTCGTTCGCTCAATTGCCTCATACATTTCATAGGTGTGCAGGCGATATGTTTCCATCTCAGATGGCAGTTCGCGCTCAACCAATGTTTTTTCAAGTCGTCGAACAGCTTCCAGAAGGTCTGCTGTTTCGGCGGATCTGTTTAGTGTGAGGTGATCATGAAGGAAAGCACGGCCTCTATCAGTCTCAGAGAGTGCGCTTTTGATGGCATCAAATTCCTCGGGGCTCAAAAGGACCTTTCGGTTGTTGCCAGCCATAAGTGGCTCCTTCATAACTAACTAAGATAATACTACAAGTTTATATAACAGATTCTACGGCTAATAATTGGTTTACATTGATTTGGATAGTCCCTATTAGCACAAGTGATAGGAGTATCCCTTCCCATCCACTTCCTCGGGTACTCTCCACCCCCATTTGTAGTGTTTTCCAATGACTATGCCCAGAAGAACTTCCTCATTAGGGAAAGCCAGTAACCTATTCTGGATTGCAACAGGCGTGAGTGGTTTGTTTGCAGCGTTTAATTTTGCAAACGCTTTCTTTCTTGCGTACTTTCCGCTATTTTTAGAGGATATTAGCTTTACACCTGTGCAGATAGCATTGGTGATTGCCTTGCCAAATATCGTCCGCATCTTTGCAACTCCGTTGATGACGAGCATCTCGGATCGTGCAGGGCGCAGGCGTCATTCCATGGCGCTGTTCAGTGTTATTGCGCTGATCTCCTTTTGGGTTCTGATCTACTCCAGTGACTATTGGACTGTCATTGGACTGGTTGTTTTCCTCTCCATTTTCTACACGCCTATTCAGCCGCTGCAGGATGCATATGCCTATGAAACTGTGAGCACTCTTGGCCTGAATTACGGGCCGATGCGATCATGGGGATCGATTGCGTTTGTGGTCGCGACGCTGATTGGTGGTTGGTATCTGACATTTGGTGAGCCTGCTGAACTGCTTTTCCTGACCGTGGGCAGTTTGGGTTTGCTGGCGCTGCTTGCTGTGCTGCTGCCGGGCATGCCTTCAGAAAGCCGCAGCTCAAGCAAAGAAAGTGTTTGGGCCGCCGAAGAATTGCGCGATCCGCAGTTCTTGCTTGTGGTGCTATCTGGTGGTTTGCTGCTGGGCAGCTTCTCTGCGCTTTATGCGTTCGCCAGCATCTTCTGGCTGTCTGTAGGCATCAGCGATGCGATGGTTGGTGGATTGTGGGCGATCGGTACTCTGGCAGAAATTGGGATTTTTGTTTGGGGCTCCTTCTTCATGCGTCACCTGGGAGCCTGGGGGTTGATGGTCACGGGCGGTGTTGCGAGCATCATCCGCTGGATGCTGTTCCCTTATGCAACAGAGACGTGGTCCGCTGTTCTGCTGCAGCTGTTGCATGCCGGCAGCTTTGGCATGGTGTTTCTGGGCATGGTTGCCTACACGTCCAAACTGGTATCAAGCAAACGCCTTGGCGCGGCTCAGGGGCTGACACAAACAGCCTTTGGTGTGGTGATGGGCGTGAGCGGAATTGCCAGCGGCTGGCTCTATGCGATTGAACAAGCCTATGCCTTCTATCTGATGGCAGCGATCTGCTGTGTCGGTGTGCTGACGCTTATGCTGGTGACCAAACGCGTTTAAAAAACAAGGCGGCCTCGATGTGAGAGCCGCCTTTTTTATGCTTGTTGTGATTAGCCCCAAAGTTGCGGAGACGGCGGGTGCATCAGGCTCCCTTCAAACTGGATTGCGTGCTCGCGATCCTTCGCAAGCAGCAGTGGTCCGTCCAGATCAACAAACTCTGCGTTTTGCGCCAGCAGCATGGCAGGCGCCATGGCGAGAGATGTGGCGAGCATGCAGCCGACCATAATGACATAGTCCATCTCTTCTGCTTTGCGCAGCAACTTCAGCCCTTCAGTGAGACCGCCGGTTTTATCGATCTTGATGTTGATGGCTGAGTAACGGTTACGCAGGCTTTCCAGATCAGCTGAGGTGTGGAGGCTTTCATCTGCGCAGATCGGTATGAGGTGCTCTACTTCCGCCAAAATACCATCTTTGCCCGCTGGCAAAGGTTGTTCCACCAGCCCAACACCTGCCTGCTGGCAGGCTTTGATGTTGGCTTCCAGATTATCTTCTGACCAGCCTTCGTTGGCATCCACAATGAGCTTGCTGTTTGGGGCTGCCTGTCTGACGGCAGCGATGCGTTCAACATCACCATCGCCAGCCAATTTGACTTTGAGGAGAGGGCGGCTGGCCGCTTTTGTAGCGTCTGTCGCCATCTTCTCCGGTGTGCCGACGGAGATGGTGTAGGCGGTTTCCAGAATGCGCTGGGACTTGATCCCCACCAGTTCAGCTACAGTGGCGCTCTGGCGTTTGGCCGTCAGGGCCCACAGGGCGCAGTCCACCGCGTTGCGGGCTGCACCTGCGGGCATAAGGCTTTGCAGCTCTTCGATGGATACACCAGCTTCAATAGCTCCACGCACCGCTTCGATTTGAGCGGTGACGCTCTCGACGCTTTCACCATACCGCGGGTAAGGAACACACTCACCGCGGCCTGTGTGACCGTCCTGTGTGAGTGTGGCGGTGAGGACGTTTACTTCCGTGCGTGAACCGCGGGCAATGGTAAAGCTTCCCGCAATTGGGAATGTTTCAGCTTCAATAGACAGGCGACAGGTCAAACCAGTTTAAACTCCGCGCAAATATGATCAATGATTGGATCTGTCCCGAAGCGGACAGGATCAGTTGCGGGCAGTTTATGCGCTTCCCCCAGCTCTTCAATCAGGTTTTTTGCATGATTTTCAGAAAGCATCATGGTGTTGATGGCTAAGCCGACACAGCGGATGTCCGGATTGGTAAGGCGGCCCAGTTGTATTGTCAGGTCAATGACGTCCTGAATGGATGGAATGGGTGCTGACACACCACGCATGGTGGAGCGGGTTGGCTCATGACAGACTACAAAAGCATCTGGTTGTGAGCCATGGAGCAGGCCGAGCGAAACCCCGGCGAAAGACGGGTGATGCAGGGCTCCCTGACCTTCAATCACATCCCAGTGGTTGTCTTTGGTGGCCGGGCTGATGTGCTCCGCCGCGCCTGAGATGAAGTCCGAGACCACAGAGTCGATGGCAACTCCGCGTTCGGCAATGAGGATGCCTGTCTGGCCCGTTGCGCAAAAGTCAGAGCTGATGTTGCGGTCAGCCAGCCCTTTTTGCAGAGCAAGAGCGCTGTATTTCTTGCCAACGGAGCAGTCGGTGCCAACGGTCAGCAAACGCTTTCCGGAACGCTTTTCGCCTTTGCCAGTTGGGAACGTGAGGTCCGTAAAGCGCAGGTCGTGAAGCTTGCGCTTGTTCTTAGTTGCCGCCTCTGCAATGGCTGGGATGCTTGCCAGCTCGATATGCAGGCCTGCTGCGATGTCGAGGCCATGGTTGAGTGCATCGACGATGGTTTCAATCCAGTGATCTGGTAGGACGCCACCGGCATTTACGCAGCCGATGACCATGGTCTTTGCACCTGCCTCGGTGGCGTCAGCAAGACTCATTTCTGACAGGGTCGTGTGGGCTTTGCAGCCCGGGAGTGTAATTTGGCCAAGGCACCACTCTGGTCGCCAATCAAGTACGCCATGGGCAGTTTTTGCTGCCAGCTCGTCTTTTACGTCCCCAAGAAATAATAGATATGGCTTAGAAATAGACATAATTTTTTCCGTTGTACTTGTGGCTGAATGAGGATTACTAGACGACACACTACAGAAACCTGTATAGGATCAATAGGATCAATAGGATTTTTGGATTATAGGGCGCAGGGTCCCGTGATGAAGCTGACTGATAAAATGGATGCGCCGGACCTGGTAACTGCTGAAGACGGGGCGTTACTTTTGCTTACGGCTTCCGGTGCCTGGGGTATCCGGCAGGGATCTACTTGCGAAAAACTCATCAATCAGGCTGCGTCCAGACTGCGCCATTCCGTAATTTGCGTGGATTTAAAGGCGGTTAGTTTTCTCGATACGGCTGGTGCCTGGTTGCTGCAGCGGTTCCAAATGGAGCAAGCCGAACAGGGGCGAGAGGTTAAGTTCATCTATGAGGATGAGCGTTTTGACATCCTGCTGAAGGAAGTTGACCGGCAAGACGTTGACAATCCCACCGAAGAACACTCTGGTAACTCTTTCGTCAATTATCTGGAAGCCGTGGGCGAGGCGACACGCCAGCTGGGCCGTGATACGCGCGATATTCTGGCCATGCTGGGTGGGCTGACCGCGACGATCACAGCCGCCGCGACGCATCCAAGCCGGTTGAGGCCTATTTCCATCGGCGTTCAGTTTCAGCGCTCCTGCATGGGTGCGGTTCCGATTGTGTGCCTGATGAGCTTTCTGATCGGCGGAATTATTGCGCAGCAGGGCGGGTTTTATCTGAAGCAGTTTGGTGCTGAGATCTTTGTGGTGGATCTCTCCGGCATTCTGGTTCTGCGCGAGATTGGCGTTATTCTGACAGCCATTATGGTGGCTGGACGATCCGGTTCTGCTTATACGGCAGAGCTTGGGTCCATGAAGATGCAGGAAGAGATTGATGCGCTTCAGGTGACCGGCTTGCGGGTGACCGAAGTGCTGATCCTGCCGCGTTTGGTGGCGCTGATGATTGCGCTTCCGATCCTCGTTTTTCTGGCGAACATCGCGGCGTTGTTCGGGGCGGGGCTGACCTGCTGGTGGTATCTTGGCATTGTGCCTCATTCCTTCATTGCACAGCTGCAGGCGGCTGTTACTGTTGACACATTGATGGTTGGCATTGTGAAAGCGCCGTTTATGGCCCTGATCATCGGGCTTATCGCGTGTATGGAAGGTATGAAAGTTGAGGGCTCTTCAGAGTCCCTTGGGCGTCATACGACTGTTTCTGTTGTGAAAGCTATTTTTATGGTCATCGTGGTGGATGGAGTTTTTGCTGTGTTCTTCGCGTCTATCGGGTTTTAACCAGTATGGGACAAGGACAATCAGGACCGGTGAACGGATTGGGCTCAAGTCATCGTGCGGCTGATGATCGGGAGATTTTGCTTCGGGTGCGGGATGTTACCGTCGGCTTTGGAAGCAAACTGGTTCTTGAGAACCTGAATATGGATGTTTACCGCGGTGAAGTGCTTGGCTTTGTTGGTGCGTCTGGTATGGGCAAGTCCGTGCTCATGAGGGCTGTGCTGGGGCTGACGCCGCGACGGTCCGGTTCCATTGAGGTGTTCGGGCAGGATTTTGACGAAGCAACAGATGCCATGCGCCGTGAGATTGAGCAGCGCTGGGGTGTGTTGTTTCAGCAGGGAGCATTGTTCTCCTCTCTCACTGTGAAGCAGAATATTCAGGTGCCGATGCGTGAGCACCTGAAGCTGTCGCCGCGTTTGCGGGATGAGCTGGCTTTGCTGAAGATCGAGATGGTTGGACTGCCTCTGGATGCGGCTGATAAGCTGCCCTCGGAGCTTTCTGGCGGTATGATCAAAAGGGCTGCTCTGGCCCGGTCATTGTCGCTGGACCCTGACTTATTGTTCCTGGATGAGCCCACTTCCGGTCTTGATCCGATCGGAGCGGCTGATTTTGATGATCTTATTGTAAAACTGAAAGAAACTCTGGGGCTTACGGTTTACATGGTGACCCATGATCTGGATAGTCTGCATAGTATTTGTGACCGTATTGCCGTTTTGGGCGAACGCAGGGTTCTGGTTGAAGGAACCATTGAGGAAATGATGCAGGTGGAGCACCCTTGGGTTAAGTCCTATTTCCGCGGGGCACGTGCCCTCAAACGGGTGTGAGGAGGATGCATGGAAACCCGCGCAAATAATATCGCTATTGGTGCATTCGTTCTAACTGTTGTTGGCATCGCCTTCCTGTTTACGTTCTGGCTGTTGAGTGCGGGTGACCGCTCAAGCCGTCGTGATATCAAAATCATTTTCCCCGGTGCTGTGACGGGTCTGCCGATTGGCGGTCAGGTGCTGTTTAACGGCATCAAGATCGGCGATGTGAGTGCGCTGACGTACGATCCTGAAAACCCTAAGCTTGTTGTTGCGATTGTGCGCGTTGATGCCAATGCTCCGCTGCGCCGTGACACTGTTGCGTCTCTTGGGTTTACCGGACTGACAGGCGTGGCTTATGTGGATCTGTCCGGCGGATCCTCTGACAGTCCGGCACTGTTCTCCAAAGCAGCTGATACTATTCCGGTCATGTATGCACGCAGGTCCCAGTTTGAGGATTTGCTGGAAGGTGCCAAAGACATCATGCGCAAGGCAGATTCCACGCTGGCGCATATTGATGAGCTGGTGATGACTGCGCGGCCTGAAGTGGAAAAGACCATAAAGAACGTAGAGGTCTTTACCCAAGCGCTGGCAAACAATGCCAAGGGCGTTGATGATTTTCTTGCTGGTGTAACTGAGACAAGTAAAGCGCTGACGGGGCTCTCGGGCCGGATTGGCAAACTGGTTGATCGCGGTGAAGACCTGCTGGCGAATGTCCCCCCGGACAAACTGGGTGAGATCGTCACCAATGTTGAGGCCATGACCAAGAAACTGTCTGCCTCTGCAGACGGTGTTGGTGACATCATTGCCAACGGTAAGCTGGCCTCTGATCAGCTGGTGAACTTTACGACAGAGCTTTCCGATGAACTTGATCAGATTGAAGCTGTGATTGGAGCCGTCAAGCCTGAAGAGGTTGAGCGCATTTTGAAAGGTGCGTCTGATCTTGGTGGTGTGCTGACTGAGCGTCGCGGTGATATCAACACCATGCTTTCCTCTGCTTCTGTTGTTGCTGAAAACGCGCGGCAGCTGACTGTTGAACTGACCAAGAATAAAGACGCCATCGACCGTATCGTGAAGAATGCTGAGACGGCCTCCAACGAGATTGTGCTGACCACGAAGAATGCAAACCGTATCCTGAGTATGGTGAAGTCCGAGCAGGTCGGTAATATCGTGACCTCGGTTGAGACGGTGACCAAAACGCTTTCTGACAAAAATCAGGTGATCGCAAAAGTTATTGATGATGCTGGTGCTGCCACAGCGAACATTCGTGAAGTGAGCAATACCATTGCCGGTCGCAATAAAGAGATCGACAGTGTGATCGTTTCGGCCCGTGAAGTTGGAACGAACCTGAGCGCTGCCTCTGATCAGCTGAGTGAGACCATGGACAATGCGAATTCTTTGATCTCCAACACCAACGGTATTGTGGAAGCCATCGACCCTGCGAAAGTCTCCAATATTGTTGCTTCGGCTGACAAGGTGGCGACCACTCTTGCTGAGAAGACGCCTGACCTTGCTAAAGCAATTGATGAAATCCAGAATGCTGCAAAATCCGTCAATGACATGACCATGGAACTGAAGAAGAAGGTGCCGGACGTCGACAAAGTGATTGACCAGGCGAAGAGCATTGCGACAAACCTGAACGCTGCCTCCGTTCGTGTGAACACGATTTTGGAGAAAGTAGACGGTATGGTTTCAGCTGATGGGCAAGGCTTTATCAAGGAAGCGACTGAGGCTGCGGCCTCCATCCGCAAGGTTGCAGATGCGTTTGCCTTGCGGGCGGAGCCAATCTCTGCTGCCCTGTTGAAACTGAGTCAGCAAGGCGGACAGGACTTTACTGCAGCAATGCAGCAGTTAAACCAGACACTTATTGAAATTCGACGTGCTGTGAACAATTTCGACCGTAACCCAAATCGTGTGATTTTCGGCGGATCGGACACACCTGTCTTTAATGGTGCGCAGCGGCGTTGAGTTTTTTGAAATGTTTGACAAAAATGTAGATAAGCGACTCGAAAACGTGCGAGTGGCTAATGGCAGTAGGCTGGAGCTCGGCGTGTTCGGTTCGACACTTAAAAAAATCGTTGTTGGTGCCGTTCTGCTGGGTGGTCTTGCAGGGTGTGGGGCAAGTGGCCCTGAAGCTTTGTATGGCTTGACTGCGCCGCGCGATGTTCCTGTTAAAGTCCGTGCCTCTGATTATCAAATGCTTGTGGCGACACCTGTTGCTCTTCAGGCATTGGATACGAGCAATATTGCTGTGACACAGGGCGGTGGCCCAATTTACTCCTACTTCCCGAAGGTGGCATGGACAGACACACTGCCGCGCGTCTTTCAGGCGAAGCTCGTTGAGACGCTGGAGAACACCGGCAAGCTGCGTGGGGTTTCGCAACCGGGGCAGGGGTTGTTGATCGATTACCAGCTGCAAACCACTTTGCGAGCTTTTGAGCTGCAGGTGGACGGTGGTGACAAAGCCTATGTGGAAGTGGCTGCACGTATCGTGGATGACCGGGATGGCCGTTCCATCGGCATGCGTGTGTTTGCGGCGAGTGTGCCAACAACCGGTGATACTGTCACTGATGCAATTCCGGCACTTAATGCTGCCTCAGACAATGTGCTCGCCCAGATCACCAGCTGGTCTATCAATACTGTCGGTCGCATCCCCCGCGCAAAGGCCGCTGCCAAACGCGCCGCACTGAACAGCCAACAGGATGCAGGCAAACGACAGGTCGCTGCTGTTGCACCAGCTGCGATCGAGGTCGCAGGGACGGCGAAGTAGGCGGGTTCAAATCCGTCGTTTACCGACGCGCTTCAAGCAGTTCAATTTCGACGAATGCGCATTCGAAGTTGTTGGCGTTGATGACGTCGTGCTCTATGCCAATCTCTTTGAAGTATGGAACTCCGTTTTGCATAGCGGCTTCCATTGTTTCCCCATTGCCTAAATTGATTTCCAGAGCGCCATCAAAGAGCGGGACAACGATGTAGTCGTAGGCGTGGCGATGCCAGCCCGTGTGATCTCCGCGTTGTTTGAACCGCCATTCGGTGACTTTTACGCGTTCATTCTCGATCAGAACTGTCGGTTTTGCCGAGCCCGTTGATGCGCACATTGCACTCTCCTTTGTTGTGCATGTGCTCATGGTAGGGACGGGTTGGAAGAGAACATAGGACCAGCGCTTGATGGGCTGGATGTCAGCTCAGTTTAGGCCGGGCTTTTCTCTTTCTTGGTTCGCCCTGACAATACATATTTCAGAACGAGATCATCTCGGCGCTTTGCCAGTTCCTGCATGGATGTGTTTTCCAATGAGGCCTTCACACCGTCTTCCAGTGTATCCACCACCTCTGGTGTGATCCTTGGAGCGCCTAGATCGTCCCACCAGCTTTGGAAAGGACCGCCAAGGTGATCACAAAACGAACGGATACCGCCTTCACTGCCGCCTAGATGCAAGAGTGTGTTTGGACCCATAGCGGCCCAACGGAGGCCGGGGCCGTAAGCAACGGCCTTGTCGATATCCTCGACGCTAGCGACACCTTCCATCGCCAGGTGAATAGTCTCGCGCCAGATTGCTGCCTGTAGCCGGTTTGCAATGTGCCCGGGAACTTCTTTGTTGAGGCGTACGCAGACTTTACCGATGCTTTCGTAAAAGTCTTTTGCCGATTGGAGCACGCCAGTATCCGTTTTCTCGTTGTCCATCAACTCTACCAATGGGATGAGATGTGGTGGATTGAACGGATGGGCCAAGATGAAACGGCCTGGGTTGTTAAATCCAGCCTGCATCTCCGAGAGTTTTAAGCCGGAGGTTGAACTGCCAATGATGACTTCTGGTTTCAGGTGTGGTTCGATCTGTTGGTAGAGCCCATGTTTAATCTCCAGCCGTTCAGGCACGCTCTCCTGAATGAAGTCCGCATCTGATACTGCTGCCACAGGGTCATTTGTAAATTGCAATTTTGAAGTGTCACCGGCATGTTGCCATCCTAGTGCAGCAAGCGTTTCTGCGGCATTTTTCACCAGAGTGGTCACCCGGTCTTCTGTCTCTGGTGAGGGATCATAAACCGTGACATGCCGACCCGTGGCTGCAAACAGTGCTGCCCAACTCATTCCGATTGTTCCGGCCCCGAGAATTGCGATGTTTGGGTGGTTCATGTCAGCATTCCTTGCGTTGCCCGATGAGAAGGAGCTGCTCAGTTCGATGCGGAGGTGTGCCCGATATACTGGCGCAGGTAAGGAGAACTACTATGATGTTGATTTCTAGGTCAATTTAGTAATTTGTACCAAGGCGTATGTGTCGTGCTCTGGAAAACAGAGATGCTTGTTCAGCTACTCACATCTGGCCTTAGTCTGCCAGTGCTGATCTTGCTGCCTGGCGTATGGCTGTTGTGAGGGGAGCTATTGTGTGGGCTGTTGCCCGGCTTGTATGCCAGAAAAGTTTTGTGTCGTATGGCATGTCTGGGATCAGCTTAACCAGCTTCCCTTGCTCAATGAGTGGATCGACCAGAATACTTGGGTTCATGCCCCAACCGATGTGATTGACTGTGGCGTCGATAAACGCCTGAGGGCTTGGGAGCCAATGGGTGTTTGGGAAAATGCTCTCTCCAAATACTGCGCGCAACCATTCTGTCTGTAGCGTATCTTTGATGTTGTAGGTGAGCGCAGGTGCGAGCTTCAGTGCATCAAGGGTGACGCCTTTCGGGAACCATTGCTTGACGAAAGCCGGACTTGCTGTTGCCCGGTAACGCAGAGCGCCCAAAGGAAAGCAATCACATCCGCGTATGGGGGTAGGTTCCGCGCTGACAGCGGCCTGAACTTCTCCGCGTCGCAACCAGTTTGCGCTGTGGTCTTGATCGTCAATCTTCAGGTCGAACAGAAAACCATCCACCTGTGCGAGTGCATCAATGAACCACGTGGCAAGGCTGTCTGCGTTGACTGCTATCTGGAGGCTGGTCAGGTTGCTAGCCTCACTTGAAAAGCCGATTTCCTCTTTGACCTGTTTCTCCAGCAAAGCAACTTCGTTGGCGTGTCGAAGCAACGCTTCCCCTTGAGCGGTGGTGACACATGGCGTGCCTCGTATTACGAGGACGCAACCAAGCTTCTCTTCAAGGGTCTTCAGGCGCTGAGATACTGCGGATTGTGTGATGCCGAGGTGTTGTGCGGCTCTCTCAAATGTACCAGTGGTGAGGATTGAAGCGAATGCGGCCAGTTGTGCTCGGTCAAAATCCATTAGAATCTCTAATGTAGAAGAAGGTATTTGAATTTCACTAATGGTGAAGGGCGAGATAGTCAAGTTGGCAATGAGTTCCCAATTCCTCTCTTAGGAAACCCAATGTCAGTCTTATCAGTTGCCTTTTCCGGCTTTTCTCTTGGCCTTAGTTTGATCTTCGCAATTGGCTCGCAAAACGCTTTTGTGCTGAGGCAAGGCCTGCGAGGAGAGCATGTTTTCCTGACCTGCATCACATGTGCAGTCAGTGATGCTTTCCTGATTACGGTTGGAATATCCAGCCTCGCGGCAATATCCGCAACAATCCCCGAGTTGGAGCCATTTTTACGGTATGGCGGGGCTGGTTTTCTGGTTCTCTACGGTGCTCGCAGCGCTTTGTCCGCAATCAGAGGAGGGGCGGCTCTCAGTCCGGATGAGGGCAAAACGGCAGGGATTGTTGGCACTCTTGTTGTGGTGTTGTCGCTTACGTTTTTGAACCCGCATGTCTATCTGGATACGGTGCTGCTTGTCGGGTCTGTTGCCAGTCGCCATGAAGGTGCTGAGTACATTTTCGGCATGGGGGCTGTCGTGGCGTCCTTCGTGTTCTTCTTCTCCCTGGGATATGGCGCCCGTTTGCTGAGACCAATATTTGCAAATCCCGCCTCCTGGCGGGTTCTTGATGGTGTCATCGCTGTTGTCATGTGGGCCATTGCTTTTGCTCTGGTGAGCTGATTGCCGCAACCGCTTCTGACGAGTTCATAGGGCATCTGATCGCTAACAGGTCTCATTCTCTCGTTTGTACAGGGAGGCTCGTGTCAGAGGCATTCCGGAGAAGCTTTTTGTTTTTCGGGTTGCGACTGTCTGGAAGATTTGTGCGGAACCGCGTTCAAATGCCAGTGAGACGCCTGCCAGATACAGTGCCCACATTCTGAAGGTTTCTTCTCCAACCAGAGCGATCGCCTCCTCCTTGCGTGACATAAGCCGTGTTGCCCAGTGGGATGTGGTGTAAGCGTAATGTTCCCGCCAGCCTTCCACATCGTGCACTTCAAAGCCTGTGGCCTCGAGGTTGCGGAGGCTCATGCCGATGTGGTCGAGCTCTCCACCGGGAAATATGTAGCGGATCAGTGCTTTGTATTCGGCGGGCTTCTTCCTGAACTTCTTCTCTGTGCGCTTGCCCGGCCTTGTTATGGCATGGTGAAGGTAAATTCCGCGTGGCTCCAGCAGACGCTTGACGGCTTGGAAGTATCTTTCATGATTGGCAAGGCCGACATGCTCAAACATACCGATGGACGAGATTTTCGTGAAAGTGCCAGAGAGCTTGGAGAAGTCCTGCAGTTCGATTGAGACACGGTCTTCCAAGCCTCGTTCCGCAGTGGTTTTGCGGCCCAGCAGGACTTGCTGCTCAGAGAGTGTCACGCCTTTGGCGGTGACGCCGTAGTGTTCTGCTGCATGGCAAATGAGAGCGCCCCAACCACACCCAATGTCCAATAGGCGGTCTCCCGGTTCCAACCGCAACTTCCGACAGATCATATCTAGTTTGTCGCGCTGTGCCTGATCCAGTGTGTTTTCGGCCTTCGTGAAGTAGGCGCAGGTGTAGAGCATTTGTTCATCAAGGAATAACGCGTAGAACTCATTTGAGACATCATAGTGGTGAGCGATGTTACGTTTATTGGAGGTCTCGCTGCCATCGCGGGCACCTTCCCCTTTTATATCTGAGCTTGTCCGCTGTTTTGAGGGGGCGAAAAGGAAGGGGAGAGCAGCTTTTACGAGAAGACGACGGTTCAGTTTTTTAGCCAGTTTTCTGACTTTTCCAGCTGGTCGCAGTTCTGCCATTTCGAAGAGGTTGACCCCTTCGATATCGATCCGCTTTTGCACCCATGCATCGACGAGTGTCTCAATCTTAGGGCGGCGCATAAGGGCCGAGATCACACCGGGATCATTGATTGCAATAATCGCGGTGGGCGGATTGGCGGGAACATGTGTGCCATCCCACAACCGGAACCCAAACTTCAGCTGCATTGTTGAATGGATGTGTTCCAATGCGTTTTTTAAGGAATTTAGCCGCCACGTTGCCTGCATTGCTCTTATCCGCCTTTGCTCTTGTGAAGCACACCCTATCGCTAACTCAGAGAATCAAACATCCCCGAGTTGTAGGATGCGAATGAGAGAGTATTGGGGTCGAAGATCAAAAAATCTGAGAGGACTGAGAAGCAATGCACTAAGGCAGTAGGTAGGGTGGCTGGTGTAGTTGTGCTGAATCAACAAAAAAGGCTCCTGAAAATATCAGGAGCCTTTTTTGAGTTTGAATGTCTGCAGTGCTTAGTCGAAGCGGCCACTTGCGTGAGCAAGCATGGTGTAAACCTTGCCGGTATCAGAGGTCAGGTAAGTCTGACCGAGCTGATTGTCGCTGTCGCTTCTGGAGACCTGGGACAGAAGTTGCTCGAAGTCCTGAATGTAACGCTCAACTGCGCTGCGGAACTCAGGATCGCGGCCATATTTCTGGCGGATCTCGTCGAAAGTCTGCTGACCTTGCAGGGTGTACAGGCGACGGGTGAAGACATCACGTTCGCCACGCTTGTACCGCTCCCACAGATCCACAAAGGTTTCATGATCAACTGCACGAGCAATGTCCATGCTCAGGGAGTTAAGGGATTCAACCATGTGCTGCGGGGTGCGTGCGTTTGCCGTGTCACGCGGATGTCCGCCCATTGTGTCTTCATCGTCTGAAGCGCGGCGGAGCAGGTCGCTGATCCAGCCCTTGGATGTGCCGTTTCCCTGCGGTGCAGCCGCTGGTGCTGGCTGAGGACGCTTTGCGCGTGGAGCTGGTGCTTCCATGCGGCGAGGGCTTGGCGCCATACGTGCTGGCTTTGCGCCGGTGGCTGCAACTTGCTGCAGTGTTGGCGCTTCAGCTGTTGCGTACTGGCTGGTCGCTGCCACTGCTGCCGGAGCTGCATTGACTGCACGTGCCGGTTCAGCTGGCGTGGATACATCGAACTGAGAGGACTGGCGGGACACGATTGTGGAGAGTTCCTCCAGTGCCTTCACCTGTTCGCTCACGATGCGACGCAGTGCAGAGGTGGATGCTTCTGCTTCATCCGGCAGAGCCAGAATACCTGCATTCAGTTCAGAGCGGGTTGCTTCCAGCTCATGGTGCACTGAACGGGCAACTTCACGCATGCGGGATGTTGCATCGGTAAAGCGCTCGGATGCTTCAGTGACGGTGGACTTCATGTCATAAAGGATATCATCGTGGGCAGCTTTAACTGCGTCACGTGCCTTCTGACCTTCCATACCAGCGGTCATGCGCATGCTTTCGAACTGCTCAGTTACAGACTTGGTCGCAGCTTCAGCAGCAGCACGGAGCATGCCAGAAACTTCGCGAGCCTTGTCGTCAGCAACTTCAAGCGTGTCACCAAGGGTGTTGGTGTAGTTCGCCATGAGCACTTCAACATCAGAGGTTTTCTTGATCAGCGTGTCTGCAACCATTTCGATTGCCATGCGGCGATCTGTGAAGCGACTGTCAACATGGGTGTTGGTTGCTTCCAGATCCGCGATGGCCTGACCGAGAAGCTGGTTCTGATCTTCCATGCGGCCCGCGATCTTCGCAGCGTCTGCAAGCACAGTATGTGTTGTGTTGCGGAGCTGGCCGACCTGGTTCTCGATGGTGGCGTTTGCTGCTTCAGTCTCGGTAACAGCACGGTCGATCGCGGTTCTGAACTCACCTGCACGGTTTGCGAGGTTGGTTTCAACTTCAGACAGGTTCTCGCTTGCGGATGCAAGGATCTGGCGAAGGCTTCCGTTGGATGCGTTGAGGCGCGTCAGGATTTCGGAGACATCTGTTTCCAGACGCTCTTTGGTACCTGTCATCACGTTCACAGCCATCCGGGTGCGATCTTCGATGGTGTTGCCGATGCCGTCGATGGTTTGTGCCAAAGCGTCGGTTGCGACTGCGCCCTGACGGGTGACGGTCTCTGCAACTTCCTGACCCTTTGTGGAGACTGCGTTGAGCAGGACGTTCATGTCGGCCTGCATACGCTCGCGGCTGTCGTCCAGACGGGTTGTTGCGATGTTGCTGCGCTCATCGATTGCAGTCACGATCTTGTCGCCAGCTTCAACCAAATCGCGCGTTGCCTGCAGACCGTTCTGTGCAAAGCGGTCAGAGACTTCACGGCCCTTCACGGCAACCGCATCCAGAATTGCGTTCTGGACTTCGTTGACGCGTGTGGTGAGGTCATGAGCACGGTTTTCGATGGCAGTGATTAACTCGCTGCCGTCCTTACCGATGATCTCTGAAAGCTCAGCAGAGCGGCTGCCGAAGGCAACGTTGAGGTTCTCGGCTTTAACCAGCAGCTCGTCTGCCACGGACTTGACGCGGGTGGACAGAGTGCCTGCTGCTTCTTCGATGGTGGTGAAGACGCGAGCACGAACTTCGTCGGTTTCGCCAGCCAGAAGCTTGCGGACGTCTTCTGCAGATTCTGCGAGGATCGTCTTGGAGCGTTCGCTTTCTGCGGAGAGGCGGCCAGTTACCAGCTCGATAGTCTGGGACAGATCACCACGGACCTTGTCGCTTTCGCCGGTGAGGGCGCCAGACATTTCAGCCAGGGTTGCGGTGTACATGGCGCGGGCATTTTCGCTTTCCACGGCCATAGCGTTAGCTGCCTGAGCCACAGTGCTGAGAACGCGCTGTGCGACTTCGTCACCTTCCTTGGTGAGCGTACCGCGGACGGTTGCCATGGCATCGGAAACAGCTGCTGCTGCTTTCTCGCCTTCGCCTTCCAGAGAGTTGCGGGCTTCGCCGATGGAGTTGGAAACGATTTCCTGCAGACGCTCGCCTTCTTTGCTCAGTGTGCCGGAGAGTTGCTCTACGCTGCTGACAACCTTCTCGGTTGTGAGGTCACGTTCCTGAGCAAGACGATCGGATGCCTGACCAACGACTTCGAGGATAAGGTCGCGAACACGGGTGCTTTCGGAGCCAAGGGAAGAGGTTGCCTCTGCCATTGCACTTGTAAGCGTGGTTGCTGCCTTCTCGCTCTCGTCTCCCATGGTGGAGGAGATTGCTTCGAGGCGATCGTTGAGGATCGTTTCGAGAGCTTTGGAGCGGGTGTCGAGTGTTTCTGCAACTTCGAACACTTTGGAGCCAAGAGAAACGTTGATCTCTGCGACCTGCTCGGACAGAGCGTCGGTGAGGTTCTTGGACTGCTGAACGATGATGCTGCCAGCTTCTTCCAGACGGCTGTCGAGCGCTTCGTTGATCTCGGTCTGACCGTCGTGGAATGCCTTGGCAATCTCGCGGGTGCGGCTGACCAGAGTTTCAGAGATCTGCTTGGCGCGTGCGTCCAGAGCCTGATCGATGCGCTCTGTGCCGGTGGACAGAGAGTCTGCAAGGTGTTCTGCACGGTCAGAGATAACAGTTGCAGCTGCTTCGACTTTGTCGCCGACGGCCTGATCGAAGGTGGACAGGCTTGTAGAGATTGTCTCTTCGATAGCTTCGGAACGCTGAGCGAGGATTTCGCCAATCTTCTCTGCACGGTTGGAGAGAGAGACGCCAACCTGTTCCACTCGCTCGGAGAGATTGACCGCAATGATGTCGGTACGATCTTCGAGGATCCTGGAGATGGATTGGGTTTTCTCTTCCAGAGTGCTTGCGATGATGCCAGTGCCCTGTTCGACCGCGTCTGCCAGCTTGGTGGTGCGGCTTTCGATGGTCTCGGTGAGGGCTGCTGCGCGTGTGTCGAAGCTCTGTTCGAAGGTGCTGGTGCGTTCTTCGAGTTTCGCGTCGAGTGTCTCGATGCGGTTGTCGAAGGATTCGCCGATGTTCTGACTGCGCAAATCGAGGGACTGAACAAGATCGGAACCGCTTTCGGTAACAACCTGTTCCAGTTCTGCCAGTTTGCTTGCCAGGCCATCGTTCAATGCACGGCCACGGATGTCGAGGGTTTCGGTAATGCGATCGCCGATTTCGGTTAGATCAGCTGTTACGCGCTCACCACGAGAGCCGATGAGGTATGCCAGCTGTGTACCGGTGTCAGCCAGTTTGTCAGCCAGTTCCTCAGTGCGCAGGCCAAGTGCGCCGGTGATGTCAGTTGTTGTGCTTTCAAGAGCGGTCTTGAAGGCGGATGTCTGTTTGCTGATGGTGTCAGCAACTTCTGCACCGCGCTCTGCCAGACGCTGATCCAGCTCAGCACCGTTGATGGTGATGCTCTCATAGATCTGAGTGCTGACGTTGCCAAGACGGTCAGCCAGCTCGCCGCCGCTAACTGTGATGGTTGTGCCGAGTGTGTTTGCCGTGTCATCCAGACGGGTTGCGATGTCACCACCACGCAGAGACAGATCCGCAATGATGCTTTCACCAGCGCCGCGCAACACTTCGGAAACCTCAGTGGAGCGGTGGGACAGTGTGTCGATGAAGTCGGTGCACTGAACGGCGATTGCTTCGTTGATCTCGCGACCACGGTTTGCAATGCCTTCTGCTGCCTGTTCGCCGGTTGAGCGCAGGGCAGTGTCCAGATTAGTCACACGCTCATCAACAACACCCATCATCTCTTCGGTGCGGCCTGTGATCGTATCGATCAGGCGGCCACTTGTAAGAGACAGGTTGGCGTTGATTTCTTCACCACGGGTAAGGATCTCGTCGGAAAGACGTGTGCTTGCGGAGGTGAAGTGATTGGTGATGCCAGAGATAGAGGTTTCGAGCGTTTCATGCAGCTGCGCGTTTGCGCTGCCGAACTGGTCGGAAACTGTTGTGACTGTCAAGTTCAGCGTATCTGTCAGCTGAGTATTGGCAGTGTTTACAGTCTCGTTCAAGCTGCCAACGCCGGTCTCCATAAGCGTTGAGATTTGTGTGCTTGCGGAGTTGACGGTTTCGTTGAGGCTGCCGACGCCTGTATCCAGCGTTTCGGAAATGATCGTGTTTGCAGTTTTGACCGAGTCGGTCAGGCTGCCCACACCGCTGTCCATGATCGTTGAGATCTGGGAGCTTGCTGCATTGACGGTTTCACTGAGGTTGCCGACGCCTGTGTTCAGCGTTTCGGAAATGATTGTGTCTGCAGTTTTGACCGAGTCGGTCAGGCTGCCCACACCGCTGTCCATAATCGTAGAGATCTGGGAACCAGCAGCATTGACGGTTTCGCTGAGTGTGACAACGCCGCCTTCCAAAGCCTCGGAGATATGCTCTTTTGCACCAGAAACAGTGGTGCTGAGACTGGAGACGCCATCTTCCAGAGCTTCTGTGATGTTGGCGGTCGCGCCGGATACAGATGCTGTGAAGTTGGATGCGCTGGTGTCCAGTGTTTCTGTCAGCTGTGCGGATACGCCGTAAACACTCTCGTTGAGATTAGCTACGCCGCTTTCCATTGTCTCTGCCATAACAGAGGTTGTGTTGCTAACCGTTTGAGACAGAAGCTCAACGCCGCTGTCCAGAGACTGGGAGAGTTCGCCGCTAACGCCATCCACTGTACGGGTGATGGTATCGATGCCACCCTTCAAGGTCTCAGTCAGGTTGTCGTTTGCTGTGGTGATCTTCTCAGTGACTTCGCTGGAAGCGGTGAGAAGTGTCGTTGTCAGCTCGGAACCTGCGGTCTCGACACTCTGGTTAATGGAAACAACGCCAAGGTTCATTGTTTCTGTCAGGGTGTCGTTCGCACTGTTGATCTGATCGGTCACAGTGGAGGTTGTTGTTGCCAGAGCTTGCGAGAGTTCGGAGCTTGCGCTTGTGACGCTTGTGCTCAACTCTGTAACGCCGTTTGAAAGAACAGCACCAATCTGCGAGCTTGCACCCTCAGCAGCAGAGCTGATGGACTGAACGGAAACATTGAGCGTATCGGTGAGGGACGCATTTGCTTCGGTTAGCTGCTCGGTAACGGTTGATGTGGTGATCACCAGTGTCTGTGCCAGCTCGCCGCTGGTTTCAGAAACGCTGGATGTAAACTCGGACAGACCGTTGGTCAGTGTGGAGTTGAGTTCTGTGTTTGCTGCACTGATCTGGCCAACAACTTCACCGGATGTGGTTACCAGAGTTTGTGTCAGGTCAGAGCTTGCGCCAACAAACTGTGCGGTCACAGAAGAGACGGTCTCTTCGATAGAGGCAGTCAGCTCAGTGCCCTGAGCCTGCAGAACGCCTTTCATGGCTTCTGTCTGGTCTGTGATGGTTGCAGACAGTTCTGCGCCAGCAGCGCCGAGTGTTGCGTTCAGAGCGTCGCCGCGTTCTGCCAACAGGTCGCTGATTTCATTGCCGCGAGTGGAAAGACCCTCAACAATTTCAGTTCCGGTGGAGGACAGGGATGCAGTGATTTCATCGCTGCGGCTTGCCAGATTGTCAACGAGTGCTTCTGAGGTTTCAGAAAGACGGGTGTTGAGGTCTGTACCGCGCTCGGTCAGGTTATCAATGAAGGAGTTTGCAGTAGAGGAGAACTCTTCATTGATAGAAGATCCGCGCTCGTGAAGTGTTTCAGAGAGCTTGGAGCCGGTGTCGGAGAGTGTTTCAACCAGCTCAGAGCCGGTAGAAGTGAGGCGCTCGACATAATCATCGGAGCGAACGGTCAGCGAGGAGACCATTTCGCTGCCAGCTTCAGTGAAGCTGTCGGTTGCTTCTGTGACGCGATTTTCGATCTTGCTTGTCATCTGCTCAAGCGTAGCGTCGATCGAACCGGTTAGGCGTTCCCGGGCACGATCAACAGAGGAGGCGAATTCCTCTGATGTGTTCGCGAGCTGTGATGCAAGATTTTCGTGGGAGCCGGAGATGGTTTCACGGACCAGCTCTGCGTTTGCCTGAATGGCTTCACGCTGGCTGACAAGTTCTTCCACCAGACGGCGAATTTTCAGTTCGTTGTCATTATAAGAGTTCTCAAGGGACGAGACTTCCTTATGAATGAGAACTTCCAGCTCGCTGGCACGTGCAATCGCGCGTTCAATGCCATCGCCCATGGCGGCAGCTTCGCGGCGGATTGCCTGACCAACGTTCAGGATGCTTTCTTTTGCAACATCTTCAGGCTCAGCAAGACGAAGAGCAACTTCCGTCATGCCCCGTGCGACATTGCGCATTTCCTGTGCTCGCCAGAACAGGAGAGCCATAACCCAGACAAATGCGATTGGAACAACAATAAAGACGGAAATGAGAACCAGCGTCGGGTTTTCAAATACGCCTGAGAAGGAGGATGATTTTTCAAGCTGAGCAGCGAATGAGCCCCAGGACATCGCCAAGCCAAGGCTGGCCCAGACAACGGAGACTGCAAATGCGAACCAGAACGGAGCTGCAGACGGCTTGCGCTGCAGAGCAAACATCAGTGAGCCAATGGACTGGCGGTCATCATTGCTTGCTGTGGGCGGGCGGCCACCACGGCCACGTTTGCGAACCTGTCTCGGTGCCTGATTTTCTTCTACAAGCTGAGCCAGTTTTTTATCAGAGGAAGGAGCTGTTGTTACAGACTCCGTTGCAGGGCTAGCAGACATTTGCGGGGGTTCCGCAGTGGTGCTCTCCTGTTCACTGGATAAAATAGGCTCTTGTGGAGCGCCAAAATCAGCCTGAAGGGCTTCTTCTACCGCTGACAGAGCCACTTCCGATGGAGCTTTCGCCTTCGGGGTGTTCGCCATATCTCGCCTCGCGTCCGTACTCTCTACTTGCCGGTCGTCAGCACATTTTTCGCCTTTTGTGCCGGCGCCGTCACCACAAGGTGTCCGTCCTACGCGAAATACATTCCTCCCAAACAAGAACGCATTTCAGACAACAATAGGTTTGGCCCCATGCAATCCAACAGCTCTGAATTGAGAGCACCGTCGAACTTCTAGGGCCAAAAACAGGGAGTTTTCAGAATCAAAGCGGACCGTTAATGTTAACGGTACCTTAAGATTTAGATTTCCCCACCTTGCAGCTACCCTTAACCTAATGGCACAATCCGGTGGACTGTACAACAGAAGTTGCCGGGATTTTTAGGTGCCCTACGATAAGTCACAGGCAGCAATTTTGGGGGGAACTCACTATGACTAATCGCGAAAATTCTCCAGTCAGTTCTAAAGGTTCCAATCGTCCGAGTCCCACACAACTCAAATGGTTAAGGCGAGGTCTTAACGAAGCAGGTGGAAAGTTACCGCTGTTCGATGAGAGCGGTCGACAAGTGCCAGCTGCAACTGTGCGGGCGTGTATTGCAGCAGGGTGGGCGGAGCCTTGGTTTTCCAACCCGTTGAAGCCTGATTGGCTCGTTTGTAAGCTGACCGATACGGGACGTGCGATGCTGGAGCGTGATGGTAATTCGAAAAATCTTGTTAACCATCTTTAACAGAGCGTCTTGTCAATTTTAACGTGTAATGGCAGTGAGAGCCGGTGACGGGGTCACGAGTCTAGATTTGAATCTGGGCGGTAGGATCTTGTTAACCATGAAATAAAAACCTGTGTTTTCTTTTGGGGGCTAGATTCCGTTGCCTATGGGAAATGAGGGGTAGAGTCACTGCAGAGTCTTGGTGGTGGCAGGGTTTGAGTCACTCAAGCGAATCAACTTTCCGAATATCGCGATAACTTTGAGTCACTTGGCTGTGTTTGGAGGCCTAACGTAAACTTGGCTATGGAACTACATAAAACTACAAGTGCTATATGTAGGGATCACTTCTCTTCTGTGACGTTTGATGACCCGGATTTGCAAGGTCAGATCCTGGAGATGTTTGCTCACCAGATAGAAGAGTTCCGTCGGGGATTGCACGAGGCAATGGGAACAGAAGCCCTTCGTGCCTTGCTGCATCGCTTTAAAGGCTCTGCGCGCGGTGTTGGTGCGTTTGCGCTTGGGGAGGCGCTGGAGCAAGCTGAGCAGGAAGCTGCGAGCGGAGTTGTACCATTGCTGGTGACTGTTGAGACTTGCCTTACGGAGGTGTCTGCGGATCTTTCAAAGCTGCAGAATTTGTAATGCGAGATTGGCTGCGCGGGTTTGACCATAAGGTCTGGTCCAGAAGTTCTTGAATAGCTGGGCGCCTGCATGTATCTGAAGACAACAGAATAAGCCAATCAGGGTCGGGACGACTTTAAATATGCCAAAGATTACTTTCATCACCTCATCAGGTGAAAGCCATGAGGTGGATGCTGCTGCCGGTTCTACCGTTATGGAGAACGCGATTAAGAACATGGTTCCTGGAATTGAAGCGGAATGTGGTGGTGCCTGCGCTTGCGCGACCTGTCACGTGTACGTGGACCCAGCTTGGAATGACAAGACTGGTGAACCAGAGCCTATGGAAGAAGATATGCTCGACTTTGCTCAGGACGTTCGTGACACGTCTCGCCTTTCCTGTCAGATCCGTGTGACTGACGAAATGGATGGTCTTGTGGTTCACATTCCAGAGAGCCAGAGCTAAGCAGCTGCAGAGCTTGAATGAAAAAAGGCTGGTCCGATTGGGCCAGCCTTTTTTGTTGGGTAATGGGATGCTTACTCAGCGCCGACGGCTTGCGGCTGACGGGCCGGGACCCAAACAGTTTCCATACCAGGCTCTGGATTGCGCGGGATCATGCGGCTCAAGATCAGGCTGACGGCAGCCATGGATGCGCCTGCGATGAACACCAGTGCAGGGGAGAAGAGCCAGATCGTGCCGAAGACCACCGGGATACCCACTGCAGCGATGTGGTTGATCGTGAAGTCTACCGCTGATGTTGGTGCGATGTCTGCTGGGTCTGCGATCTTCTGGAAGTAGGTCTTCATCGCGATGGCCATGGCGAAGAAAGCATGATCGATCACGTAAAGGGCGCCAGCCACGTACACGTTGGTGACGAGAGCGTAGGACAGGAAGACGATGATCAAACCGACATATTCGCAAGTCAGCGCGGTCCGCTCTCCAACCCGACCGATGAAGGCGCCGATCTTTGGAGCTAGGAACATGTTGATTGCACCATTGATGAAAAACAGAGCAGCAACCTCATGTACTTCGTAACCAAAGCGTTCGACCATCAGGAAGCCTGCAAAGACTGTAAAGATTTGACGGCGGGCACCACTCATGAATGTGAGGGCATAGTACAGCCAGTAGCGTTTGCGCAGGATTAGCTTTTTATGCTGCTTCACGTGTGCTTTGTACTTTGGGAAGGCAAAGGCGGCAAAGAGTGTCAGGGCCATGCCTGCAATCCCTGCCCACAAGAACACTTGCTCATAGGATAAGTTAAATGCTTTCCAGCTGATCATGATGGTGCCGTAAACACACAAGGAGACCAGTGAAGCGACGGCGATAATCTGCCCGAGCAGCGCAGGGGCGTTCTTTTTGGGCAACCATTGCAGCGAAAGAGACTGCTTGAGTGTTTCGTAATAGTGGAAGCCAAAAGACATGATGAGGGTGGTGGCGTAAAAGCCAATCGCGGATGGGAAGTACCCGGTGATTGCAATGCCAAAGCCCATCAGACCCAAAGAGATCAACGTGAACGTTTGTTCTTTGAAGATCAACAGCATGAAAATGACAGTGAATGCCAGCAGGCCGGGGATTTCACGGATGGACTGCTGATTGCCAATTTCCTGTCCGGTAAAATCGAGTGTGTGGACTGCAAAGTTATTGAGGAGGTTCCACCACACTGAGAATGAGAGCTGTGAGGCGACGGTGAGAATCAATAAAAAGGCAAAGGGGGAGCGCCAGTCGGCTCTGATGTCTTTAATGATATTCAACATGGTGCTTCGTTCTTAGAAATGAGTTTTGCAATTAAGTAAGCGAAAAGTTTGTTTACGTGATAGCACTAGTTTGCCAAAAAATGTCTTGAAGTCGCCAAGAGGTGTTTGATGCCCATTCATGCTGATGTTTTTGCGGACCCACATGAGGTGGATCGTCCGCAACCCATTGTTGCTTATGCGGTAGATATGCCCATTGGAGGGCAAGGGGAGCCGCATGCACACTCACGCGGGCAACTGGTTCACATTATGCAAGGGTCCACGACTGTGTTTACTGAGGAGGGGACATTTGTTGTACCGCCAGAGCGTGCAGTCTGGGTTCCCGGAGGTATGATGCATCGGACTGTCTATCCGATCAAAACACAGTTTCGGAGCCTGTATCTGCGAGAGGACTGGTCTGAGCGGCTTTCCGATAAGCCTGTTGTGGTGCAAGTGACGCCGCTCTTACGCGAGCTGATACAGGAGATTATGGCAGCGCCCCGGGACTATGCGCTTGATGGGGCGACAGCGCGGATTGCGCAGGTGATTGTTGATCAATTGAAGAGTTTACCAGATGCGCCGCTGCAATTGCCGATGCCAGTCAACCACGTGCTTTTGAAAGAGCTTTGCCAGTCTATCCTGTCATGCCCTGCGCACCTGCCGAGCCTTGCGGATGCTGCGGAGCGGACGCTTATGTCCCAGCGCACGTTTGAGCGGCGGTTCTTTGATGAGACGGGCTGGAGTTATCGCAAATGGTGTGGGCAGGCCAAGCTGTTTCGTGCTTTGGAGCTGCTCTCAGCAGGCCGAAGTGTGGGTGATGTGGCTTTCAAACTTGGCTATGAAGGGCCAAGTCCGTTTATTTCTCAGTTCCGCAAAGCCTTTGGCACGACGCCGGGCAAATACTTCAAGACTGCGTAGCCTAGGTTATTTGCTGGCGCTGCATGCGCTGATGAAGTTGCGAACGTGCTTAGCGCTGCCTTTGAGGCTTACGTTGTAGATAGCATAGCCGCCCAGATTGATCTTCAGTTCGTTGTCTCGCACCATTCGGTTCCAAAGTGAAGAGCCATTGCTCAAAGTGAGGAGTGGTAGGGAAACACCGGCTTCCTGATTCAACGAACTGCCGACGCCAACATAGCTTTCCTTGAACCGTCTTGTGCTTAGCGAAATCAGGATACTATCGCCTTCCTGCAAAGCAGGGACGGTTGACTGAAACAAGATCTCGATATCACCGCTTCCAGCCAGGCAGCGGGCGTAAAAGTCGGTATCGTCTGTTTCAGGTACGCCATGAACCAAAACTGCGCTCTTGTCGCCTGCACCTGTTGGAAGGCCAGACACCCAAACATAGGGACCGTCAAATCCATTCAATGGAGCTTTTTCCTGAAGGAACTTGTCAGGGTTTGGCAGAAGGTCCTGTGTTATGAGGTCTGTGTTTTGCTCATGGAAAACAAAATGTTGGGCGGCTGTTCCGTTGCTGTTGAGCGCGCAGGAAAAGTTGAAGGGCACGTACATGCCCTGGCTTTGGTAAACGCCGCGACCAGCGAGTTTGTCCCCTGTCCGTACCAGTACCGGTTTCTGGTTCATTTGTTGATTGGTGAAGGTGCCGAGGCCCAAATAGACCGGCGGCAATTCTGACAGGGAATTCTTGGTTGCGATGATCTTGCTGCCCAGTGTGGAGCAGGCGCGGCGGGCCTTCCAGAGTGGTTCGGCCACATTGATTGCCAGATCATCTTCCGGTGCAATCTGGCTGTTTTCCAACGGTGGTAAGTCTTGTGTCACAACTTGCGTTGGAGGCGCTGCCTGTGGAGATGTGCTATCCCGCTTCAGCTTGTAATAACATGCTTTTCTTGCGGCAGGATCTGGGTCTCCGAAGAAATCGGTCCGGCAATGAACATCACCTTTCGCAGACTTCTCGTAAAATGCGCCAGGCCTGCCGAAGCGAACGGTTGTTGCGTAGGGCAGCTCGCAAACCTGAAATTCGAGAGCGCATTTACGCCATCCGTCCTTCGTAAATTCAGGAAGCTGCGGAATGGGGGTGATCAAACCACCTGAGCTGGCTGACTTGATCTGCTTCTTTAGTGAAGACGAACTGGCGCTTACCGTGTTTACGGTTTTGCGAGTGTACGGTTTGTTGCCAACATAAAAGATGCCAGAACAGCCTTTATCCGTCCAAAGATGCGATGGGACGACGCCCCAGCTTTCATTGAGTTTGCAGAGCGCTGAGGAGGTCTGGCGCAGCAACTGGACGTAATTGCGGTTGGCGTTCGAGATCTTGCACTTGGTGTAACCAGCGTTCTCAGAAGCGCAAACAACCACGTTGGTGCCATCCAGACGATCTGGTGAGTTGGCGATATGGTTTGCTGTTGAAGGCCTGTGCGTCGGATCGCTGCTATGTATGTTATCGCCCTCAGGTTGTCTGGTGAGGGTGTTGGTCAGGCAGTCGATGAATTCCGGGCTATCCAATGCTGCGTCGGTTTTGTCGAGGCAGCTTTCAATTATGAGCGCTGGAATAAGCGAGTTAATCGGCGGAATAGTTGTTGCGTTGGCATTGGCAGCAAGGAACGGCGCAATGAAGGCGATGGTGCCTGCCGATGTCCTCGTAAACAGTTGCCACAAAATAGATTTGCTCACAGCATAGCCTCTCTTAGCTCTTCTGGTGCACTTGTTGCCTAACGCAATCAGCTTGCGCCCAGCTGAAAGCGTGTTGCAGCTTCTTCTCCAAAACAGGTGTGAAGCATGCTTTTTGCCAAGCGCGGTTGCTGTCTAGATCTCAATGCTACTTGCAGTCTAATTGTAAAATTACAAAAAGGGGAAGTTAAATGCGCTGTGTTGTCAGAACTCGTCGCGTTCATTTGCATTCATGCGCCGCGCTCTAACATCTTTGGTGGAGCGAGTTCTTGTCGTTTGATTGAATTTAATCAAACGGAACACGTCTAGCGTGCAAGTTCCTTCATGGCGGAATCCATGCCTTCCAGAGTGAGAGGGTACATGCGCTGATCAAACAACTCTTTCATCATGCCGATGGAATGAGTGTAATCCCAGTGCTTTTCCCGTACCGGATTGAGCCAGACTGCTTTTTGATAAAGGTCTGTCACGCGTTTTACCCAGACGTTTCCTGCTTCTTCGTTCCAATGTTCAACTGAACCACCGGGATAGGTGATCTCATAGGGGCTCATTGAAGCGTCGCCAATAAAGATCACTTTGTAATCGCTTGGATATTTATGAAGCACGTCCATCGTGTTGATGCGCTCAGTGTGGCGGCGATGGTTGTTTTTCCAGACGAACTCATAGAGGCAATTGTGGAAGTAGAAGTATTCCATCACCTTGAACTCGGTTTTGGCAGCAGAGAACAGTTCCTCGCAGACGCGGATGTGATCATCCATCGAACCGCCAATATCGAAGAATAAAAGCACCTTGACCGAGTTGCGCCGTTCAGGGCGCATTTGGATGTCGAGCAGGCCTTTGTGGGCCGTGGATTTGATGGTGTTGTCCAGATCCAGTTCATCAGCAGCGCCGGTTCTGGCGAACTTGCGCAGGCGTTTCAGGGCAACCTTGATGTTGCGGGTGCCCAGTTCAACTGTGTCATCCAGATCCTTGAACTCGCGCTTGTCCCATACTTTGACTGCTCGGCGATGGCGGCTTCCATCCTGTCCGATCCGAATGCCTTCAGGGTTGTAGCCATACGCGCCGAATGGGGATGTGCCGCCTGTCCCGATCCATTTGTTGCCGCCCTGATGGCGCTCTTTCTGTTCTTCCAACCGTTTTTGAAGCGTTTCCATGAGCTTTTCAAAGCCGCCCATGGATTCGATAAGCTTCTTCTCTTCTTCAGAAAGGTGCTTTTCTGTGAGC
>NZ_LCWX01000122.1:200675-204077 GCF_001431305.1 Pseudovibrio sp. POLY-S9 | reverse complement strand
GGCTTGCCCAGCCACTCCTCTGGAATGTCTGTGGTTGCCACTTCGCTCATCAGGTCCAATCCGTTGAACGTGTGGCCAAAGACGCGATCAAACTTGTCCAGATTAGATTCGTCTTTGACCAGCGTTGCACGGGCGAGGAAGTAAAAATCCTCCACCCGTTTGCCGGCCAGATCAGCGTCCAGCGCTTCCATAAGCGTAAGATATTCGCGTACGGATACGGGTAAACCAGCGGATTTTAGCTCTTCGAAAAACTGAATAAACATGGGGTCACATTATGCGATTGGGCGGTGCAGTGTCGAGAGTGCAATTGACACCTTAGGCAAAAGCATAGGGATCAATAAGAACCTCTGGCCCAGTCAATCGCTTTGGCAAGATGAAGCTCAACAAAATCATTCTTGCCTTCTCTATATCCCTCAACATCTCCGTTGACCTCCTGCGCCGTTTTCTTCTTCAGGTGGGCATATTTCTCACGGATCTCAGGATGAGCTTTCAGGTAATCACGAAAGGCCAGATGCCTGTAAACGTGCGGATCTCCTGATTTAAACGCGTGAAGGTGATGGGTGCGGTCGTCTCCACCTTTTTCAAAGTAGCGGCGACCTGCAATGCCGTATTCACCTTTGGCGACATAGCCAAGATTGATCAGCTTTGCAGATTGAGCATCGAGTGCCGGGATGCTGGAGACTTCCAGCAGGATGTCGATAATTGGTTTGGCGGCGAGAGCTGGTACGGAGGTGCTGCCAATGTGGTGAATGTCTTCGACAATATCTCCGAGTAGCTCACGCAAAATTTCTTGCTCCAGCCGGAACTCCTCGGCCCAGTTGTCTTGTGCATCTACCACTTTGACTTTGCGCGTGATCATAGCTGTGTCTGCCGCCTTTGTTTTGTCAGCCCTTTGAACATACCAAGAGATTGGGGGAAGCATAGGGCTGGCGTGAGATATTCGTTAATCCTGATCTGCAATCTCATCTGGGGCAGATTTCGTGATCTCGCTCATGAGCTCCGTTAGTGATGGGCCTTTTGTCGCGATGAATGGTGCAGGGCGGCAGGTTTGAATTGCAGCAACGCCAATGCGTGCTGTGAGGAAGCCATTGACTAGTCCTTCGCCAAGACGTGCGGAAAGTTTTGCTGCTAAGCCCTGACCAATGAACTGTTCCAGCAGGCTATCTCCTGCTGCCATGCCACCTGTGACGGCCAGGTGAGCCGCGACATCTCGTGAAAGGCGCCAGAAACCGAGTGCGCCGGGGCGGGCTCCGTAAAGACGGGAGATGCGGCGAACAATGCGCAGGTTTTCGTAAAGTACGATCAGGATATCAACGAGTGCACGAGGTGATAGTGCGGTAACTACAGAAACACGCTTCGCGCTTTCCATGACTATCAGGCGCGCGCGGGCGTCCATCGGTGCCATCAGCTCGCGTTCTGCCAGTTTGACGAGATCTCGCCCATCGATGATTTCCTGCATATGACCTTTTAGCTGAGCGCGGCCATGAGCTGTTTCCGGACGATCTGCGTAGAGTGCCATTAGCTTTTGTAGAGCTGCACGGGCTCCCTTATCGCTATCGTTGTCTGCTGCGGTCTGCAGGTCATCGCGTATATGATCGATTTGTTCCAGTCGAGAAAGCGCGCGCCATTCTTTGAAGAACAAACCGATCAGTCCCAGAAAGCCGAGAGCGGTGAGGCCAACAGCCGTCCAGCCCAACCAGTCATAGCGAGCAAAGAGATCTCTGATTAAGCTATCGACAGCCAAGCCAACGGCAAGTGAGACGAGGCCGCCACCGCCAATGGCGATGATCTTGCTCCAGCGACTCTTCGCTGGTTTGGGCTCTGGGGCCACATTGTTTTGCGGCAGGGCCAACGCGTTTTCGTCTTCTTCTGACACAACGGCTTCAGAGGAAAGTGGTTCGTGGGCAAACTCCCCCTCCAGCCGGACGGAGCTGTCATCCAGTTTGAATGCTTTGGGAGCGCGGCGTGCCTGAGGCTTATGTTGCTGTGTTTTCTTGTTGGTCATGCGAGTTTATCTCCCAGCAAGAACTCCATTGCACTGTCCAAGCGGATGTGAGGGAGAGATAAGGTCAGCCCCTCTGCCGTGCGTTCCAGCTTTGGAGGGCGGAAGCGCACATATTTCAATGCGGTCTGATCTTCCGGTGTGCCGTGGCTTTGCTCTGTAGAGAAAAGGTCACTCAGATCGTCAGGAAGATCGCCGGGGAAAATAGCTGCTTCTTCTTCGCCGTCAAACTTCATGGAGCCAATGGTTTCTTCTGGCATTGGTGTGCCGAGGAGTGCAGGGGTTTCTGCACCATCGTGATGAACGGTTGCCTGCCTGGTGGCTCTGACGGATGCAAGGGCGAGCGTTTCAACTGAAGCGCCTGAGAACTCTGCGCGGTTGATTGCCCGTTCAACCAGCTGCTTGAGGAGTAACTCCAAGTGATCGTGATCCTCGCGTCGCAGATGGTCTGCCTTTGTGGCTGCAAACAGAATGCGATCGATCTTGCGAGATACTATTGAGAATAGCCAGCTTGCTTTGCCGGGTCTGAACGCGCCCATAATCTCAGTGAGGGCACCGCTCAAATCATCCAAGGCCTCAGGGCCAGCGTTGATTGCTGTGAGTGCATCCACGAGCACAATCTGTCTGTCTAATTTGGCAAAGTGGTTTTTGAAGAACGGTCTGACCACGTGCTTGCGATAGGCCTCATAGCGGCGCTCCATAATGGCGAGGAGCGTGCCTGCTTTGGGTTTGACCTGCGTATCACCCAGATTGAGCGGCGTGAAGGTGAGGGCTGGTGTGCCCTTCATATCGCCGGGCATGAGGAAGCGACCAGGAGGCAACATGGATAGTGCGTTTTCATCATCCCGGCAGCGGCTCAAATACGTGGTGAAGGTGCTTGCCAGATCCTTTGCGATGTCCTCTGAAAACTCATCGTGCAGCTTATCTTGATAGCGTGCGAGTGTTGACAAAAACTCCTCAGACAAATCTGGCCTTGCTTTAGCGCGTTTCAGGGCTTCCTCTGAGAATTGCCGGAAATCCTGTCGTAGTAGAACAAGGTCGAGGAGCCATTCACCAGGGTAATCCACGATGTCGAGGTGCAGTTTGCCACCGCCTAACTGGCGGTTCAGGAATGTGGCGGACTCGTATTCAATGGTCAGGCGAAGTTCGGAGATTTGATGTGTGGACTCCGGCCAAAGGCGATCCTTTGTCAGCGTTTCGACATGCTGCTCATAGTTGAACCGTGGAACATTGTCATCGGGCTGAGGCTGAAGATATGCACGCGCGAGCCGTCCTGTGCCCGCGGCATCCAGCAGAGGCAGGCGACCTCCGGCAATGAGATTGTGAACGAGAGCTGAGATAAAGACGGTCTTCCCGGAACGTGCCAATCCAGTGACACCCAGACGGACAGTGGGGACTGT
>NZ_LCWX01000122.1:173168-200579 GCF_001431305.1 Pseudovibrio sp. POLY-S9 | reverse complement strand
TAGGTCAATCGCTGATCCCGTTAGATTGTCCAATGCTGTTTGTGCATCAGTTAGGGCCAGCTTAGCGTTTTTAAATAATGAATTCAGTGGGCTCACAGATCATCCTCCAAGGAACGATGTGGTGCGTTCTTTGGAGGAATGCAATCGCAAATGCGCCAATAAATGTTGAATTGCGCAAAATTTTCCTAGTCAGGAGCCTGAAACAGCTTGCAGGTGCCGAGGCTGGAAGAATGAGACGATCCTTCCTTTCTTGCAGTCAATTTCTGACCAGCGGTGCTCTTCAAAGTCTATTACAGCGAGAGCTCCGGTTGGGTATTTGGATTGCATCTGGTGTATGTACTCAGGGTTGCCTTTGCCAGTGAGTTCAAGAGCTGTGTCCTGAATAGCTGTGTTGTGGCCGACAATGAGGATAGTGTCGAAGCCGCCGCCATAGGCGCGGATTGCATCTATGTAGTCACCTTCGCTCGAATTGTAGAGATCCCTGAGCAGTTGAATGCGCGTATCACTGCGCAAGTATGGCATTACTTCCATGAGTGTTTGCCGTGTCCGAAGAGCCGTAGAACATAAGATCAGTTTTGGATGCATATGATGTTGGTGGATGTGGGCTCCAACCCTTGCTGCGGCTTTCCAACCGCTGGTGTTAAGGGAGCGATCATGATCGTGAGCACCCTCATCACTCCAGTCGGATTTTGCATGGCGTAACAGCATCAGGCGAAGCATATGTTATCCTCCAGATATACTTTATTACTTTATGTTCCTAAGAGGTAGAAACATTCTAAGTTGTATTTGTGCTGCTATGCGATATTGCGATGCAGCATAATTGGATGGACTTGTTTGTTTATTACTTGCTTTGTCTCTGTTTGAAACCTACATGTTTTCGATTGAATTTGGAAGGTGATAGTATTCCCCTAATAGTATGGGGTTTTTATCTCATAATTACTGAAATATTTATAAGTGATGCATGCATTCGTAGCTGAGTTCTTTTCAGTCGTGCCCATAAGATATTTAGTTGGCAGAATGGTTTAGGCAACTGTACTGGTCGCTTACGACGCGGTGTGTTGTAATATGAGGGTTGCACTGATGTAGGTGTGCTGGGCGATCCGCCAATTTAGCTGCGCTGCGTTAGTTACGGCGCTGTTCTTGTTCGACGCGAAGAGTGAGTTTTTTGAAAAGCGTTCGGATCTTCTCAAGCTCGCTGACAGGGAGATCATCTGAAATGGATGCCCAGACCGTATAGTCAGCGCTTGGGGCTGTGTAGGCGGTGAAACTCTCGACGCGGCCCATCCGCATCGTTGTTTCGGTTCGGAACGCAACCTCATTTTGCGGTGTCTTCAGATCCAGTGGTTTGAAGTGGCTTTGACGATATCCGCTTTTGAAGTTGTTTATGAGAGTTGTCGCCGTGTCTTTTTTGTGCCGGCGGAAGATGACTTTGATCTCGCCGTTCTCGGTTTCGTAAATGCATCCGATACCGAGTTCCTTCAGATCGGGAACGAGAGCTGATCGGGAAAGTTTGCTGATATAGTCCGGGCAAAACATGCCGGTGAAGTGCGTTAGTGCGTCCACATCTTTGCGCCAGCCGTTGTGCAGTGTATGCGGCTGGTAGAGGAGGCTTTCCGAGATGGTGCTGTTCGCTTGTGCGAGTAAGCTGCCTGTAAGAAGCAGGCAGCTTGCGAGAATTGCTTTTGATGCACTGGAAAGTATGTGCTGGCTCAAAAAACTAGTTTTATTGTTTTGCTTCATTTTCAAGCCAGGCAATGCAGATACTAGCGACGATTCATAAAGGCGAGGCGTTCGAACAGATGAACGTCCTGTTCGTTCTTGAGGAGTGCGCCGTGCAATGGCGGGATAACTTTCCGGCTTTCGGTTTCGCGGAGTGTTTCCGGGTCGATGTCTTCGTTCAGAAGCAGTTTAATCCAATCCAGAAGCTCAGAGGTTGATGGCTTTTTCTTCAAGCCCGGCAGATCTCTGAGGTTATAGAATGCGTTGAGTGCTTCCTTAAGCAAGCGGCCTTTGATTTCGCCGAAATGCACATTTACGATCTCTGTCATTGTTTCTGCATCTGGGAACTTGATGAAATGGAAGAAGCAGCGGCGTAAGAATGCGTCTGGAAGATCTTTCTCATTGTTTGAGGTGATGATCACAATTGGGCGTTGTTTTGCTTTGATCGTTTCACCAGTCTCATAAACAAAGAACTCCATACGATCCAGCTCTTGAAGCAGATCGTTTGGGAACTCAATGTCAGCCTTATCAATCTCATCAATCAGAAGAACCGGGCGTTCATTCATTTCAAAAGCAGTCCAAAGTTTGCCTTTGCGAATGTAATTGCGAATGTCTTTTACGCGTTCATCGCCAAGCTGGCTGTCGCGGAGACGGGAAACCGCGTCGTATTCGTATAGGCCTTGCTGAGCCTTTGTGGTCGACTTGACGTTCCACTCAAGGAAGGGGACGCCTAAGCTCTGGGCGATTTCCTGAGCTAGGACAGTTTTGCCGGTTCCAGGTTCGCCTTTTACAAGCAGGGGACGCTCAAGGGTAATAGCTGCGTTGACTGCGATCCGGAGATCTTCTGTGGCAACGTATTGGGAGGTCCCTTGAAATTTCATCGCTAAATCCTGCTTGAGTATCGTGATTTGGCGAAAACAGTAATCTCTCGTTAGACAATGGGCAATCCCTGCAGGGTTGCGCCATTGGGCTTATCTAGTGGTTTCGATCTTTGCTCGGTTTCTTTTGCCTCTCTGGGAATTATGTGCCGAGTAGGGCGAGCTATTTGCCGGGTTTAGGCAGAAAATCCTATGTTTAACAATAGGTTAAAATTGTAAATTATTGAAATGGCTGAATAAATTGAATTTTTTAGTTTGGCACGTAAGTTGCATTTAGTGTTCAAAGATCTGCGTAAGCATGAGCGAATTTGAATTCTAGGTGGGCTCGATGAGTATTTATGGTGCTATCAACGCTGCAACGACCGGTTTGGACGCACAGTCCAAGGCGTTGGAGAATATTTCCGGTAACGTGGCGAACTCTTCGACCACTGGCTATAAACGCCTTGATACAAGCTTCTCCGATCTTGTCTCCAGTACAGGTAGTCGACAGGCTGAACAGGTTTCCGGTACTGTAATTGCGACTTCTCGTGCCACTAACTACTTGTCTGGCGATGTCACATCCGCTGATCGCAACACCTATATGGCGATTAACGGACCAGGGTATTTTCTGGTTACCAACAGAGATGGCCTTACCCAGCAAGCACCAGAAAGCTATTATACGCGTGCTGGTGATTTTGAGCTGGATACAGAGCGTAATCTGGTTAACTCTGCTGGCTATTTCTTGCAAGGATACCCGATCAATCCGGCCACAGGTGCTGTTAGTGATCGCCCTGAACCGATTCAGGTTTCTGATGCGCCGATGCCTGCAAAGCCATCTACCCAGATCGACTATCAGGCAAACTTGCCATCTACGCCGACCACCGACAACTACGATACGACTGATGGTGCTCCAAACTCTCAATACGTAGATTTGAGTGTGTTCTCTAAACCGGATACCCAAAGCACACCGGCGTTGGTAGACGCTACACCGACAGCGTTGACTGAGACCAGTAAGCTTACTGATTCCACGCAGTTTGATCCAGGCGACACTCTCACGCTGACTGTGGGCGGTCATGCATCTGAAGTCTTCACTGTTGGGGCTGATACAACGGTGCAAAATTTGCTTGATAAGCTAAACGGTATGCACGGTGTCACCGCTGAAATTCTACCTTCTGGTGAAATCAGTATTTCTTCATTCGAAGATATGACGGTTGTAGAAACCGGTGGTCCAACTCCAATTAATATGACACTGACGGCTCAACCTCTTGCTACGGGTGGTACTGTTGATCGCTCTGTTGTTACTGGTGATAAAGCTGATGATTTCATCAAATCATCAATCGCTGGTGGGCAAGAGACTGTCTACGATGAAAATGGTACGCCGGTTAATGTTGAGCTGCGTTGGGCTCTTAATGCAGAGAACAAATGGTCGCTCTATTACAATACAAATACCAAAGCGACAGGCGATGAAGTAGCTTGGAAGAAAGTAAGTGATATGTCGTTTGATGCGGCAGGTCGTTTAACTTCTCCAGCCTCTGGTATTGTTGATATTAATGATCTGGAAGTAAATGGTGTTGGCCTAGGTGATATTTCTTTCAAGTTCGGCCAAGACAATCTAACTCAGTATGAAGACACGATTGGCAATGCGACTAGTGTCGATTTGTCTCAAGACGGCTTCCCTTCAGGTACATTGCAGGATGTTTCCATTGATGCAGAAGGCAATGTGATTGGGAAGTACTCCAACGATAAGTCCCAGAAACTCTACAAAATTCCAATTGCGA
This sequence comes from Pseudovibrio sp. POLY-S9, assembly GCF_001431305.1. Taxonomy (NCBI): domain Bacteria; kingdom Pseudomonadati; phylum Pseudomonadota; class Alphaproteobacteria; order Hyphomicrobiales; family Stappiaceae; genus Pseudovibrio; species Pseudovibrio sp. POLY-S9. The sequence continues at coordinate 196,225 of NZ_LCWX01000122.1, read as the reverse complement.
CTTTTGCTGCAGAGCAAGAGCTTCAGCGAGTTGATGGTGCTGCATTTTCTGAGACCTCTACGTCTGGTGAACCAGATTTCCGCAATGGAGGGACTATTCGAGCCAAAGCGCTAGAGAGTTCCAACGCGGATATTGCGAAAGAGTTCTCCAAGCTGATCATTACGCAGCAGGCTTATTCGGCGAACTCTAAAGTTTTGTCGACAGCTAATCAGATGCTGGATTCAGTTCTTAATATCGTTCGTTAAATTGTTGTTGAGGTAGGTTTTGCCTACCTCAACGCGTTTGGGAGTTTAGGTATGAGTCTTGGAGCAGCTCTGAATGCGGCGATGTCGGGATTGTCGCTTACGAAGGCGCAGCTTGCGGTTACATCGAAGAATGTCGCGAATGCGAATGTTGATGGGTATACGCTGAAAACGATTGTGGGCACTGAAGTTCACAATACATCGACTGCGTCTTCTTCTGTTCTGACCAATCAAGTTCAACGGCAAGTTAATACCCAACTCCAGTCTGCTTATTGGGAAAGTCTGAGCGATACGGCTTATGCTACTCAATACAACGAATACATCACGCAGCTTGATCAGATGTTTGGGAAGGTTGGAGACCCAAGCTCTATTCCGAGTTTGATGAATAACTTCACCAATGCGCTGACGTCTTTAGCGACAGATCCCAGTTCTCAAAGTGCGCAGGAAGTGGCTGTAAATGCTGCTGAAGAGCTTTCCAGAAGCATCAATAATTCAGCCAAGCAAGTGCAGGAAATGCGCCGCGATGCTGATGCTGGAATTGCTGATGAAGTAACGCAGGTCAATTCCATTCTCAAAGAAATTGAGAGCCTGGAAGACACCATTGTTGTTGAGCGTTCTGCTGGCCGGGAAACGGCTCATTTGCACGACCAGATGGACCGGCAACTGGAAGCTTTGACTGAGAAGATGGATGTTGAAATCAAGCAGGACAACGATGGCTTGCTACGCATATCAACTAAATCTGGAACCACGTTATACAATGATCGCGCATCAGAGTTACAGTTTACTCCGCGCCCTACGCTTGGTGTCGGTGTTGAAGGTAATCCAATTGAAGTAAAGTCGCAGTCTGGCGCTGTTATGGAGCTTTCATCATTTGACCTGAAGAGCGGTAGCATGGGTGCGCTCGTGGAGTTGCGGGATAATACCCTTCCAGAGACGCAGGCGCGGTTGGATGAACTCGCAAGCCAGATGGCGTTGTCTTTGTCGCAGCAAACGTCTGAAGGAGTTGCTGCTGATGATGGTGGTGTACCAGCCACAGCAACTGGGTTGAGTGTAGATACATCCCAACTGCAGTCATCTGGCGATACGATCGAGCTTGAGTTCGATGTTAATGGTGAAAGTCGCAAAGTTACATTTTTTGCTGTGACCGACCCAAGTTTACTGCCGCTTTCTTCGGATGTAACTGCTGACTCCAATGATATTGTGCATGGTATTGTAATTCCAGCGACTTCGACTTCGCTGGAAAGTCAGATTTCCAGTGCTCTGGGTTCTGGGTTTGATGTTTCCGTTGATGCTGCTGGTGAGTTGAAAGTTCTGTCTCCGATCAGCCCGGGTACTATTGAGATTACTGGTCTTAAAGCGAAAAATACGCGGACTGTTACCGCTGCTGATGGTGCCGAGATCCCGCTCTTTGTAGACACTAAGGGGGACGGTGGACCTTATACTGGGGCGCTGGAAGATGGTGGCCAGAAGACTGGTTTTGCGCAACGGATGACTGTCAACAAAGCAATTGTTGATGATCCAAGTCTTTTAGCAGGTGAGCCAGATAAGCAGAGCTCCGAGCGTGCAAACCTCCTGAAAAGCCGCCTGACTGAGACTGAATATACGTATGCGCCAAGCTCGGGGATCGGAGCAAAGAATGCCCCATACGTCGGGACGATTTCTGATTTTGGCATTGAGACTGTGGTCAAGCAAAGTCAGATTGCTAGCGCGGCGACATCAGCTGCGAGCAACTCAAAAGCTGTTACCAGTATTGCAAAGAATGCCTATGAAAACAGTTATAAGGTCGATGTAGACGAAGAGCTGGTGAAGCTGACTGAATTACAGAATGCTTATGCTGCGAACGCTCGTGTCTTATCGGCTATCGACGAAATGTATGATACACTTTTTAGAATCGCGTGATGCTGCTTTAGGAATTGAGTTATTCAAATGAATACAATCGGTTATTCTAAATCTCATAGCTATATGCTTGATCTCCTCATGCAGCAAAAGACGCAGCTGGAGAACAAGTCTATTCAGCTGACTTCCGGGCTGAAGTCTCAAACCTATGGTGGCATCAGTTCAGATTCTCGCATGGCATTGGAGTTGCGCCGCGAGATCTCAAATATTGAGGTTTATGAAGACTCTAACGCGATTGCCAGCATTCAGCTTGACCTTATGGGCAAGTCTCTTGAGCATATGGAGAAAATGCGCTCTGAGAGTGTGAGTGCTATTGATGAGAACAACTATACGCTGACCACAGATGGCCAGACGACCAGTCAACAAGCGACTGAGATTATGCTGCATGAGACGATCTCGCAGCTGAACTCTGAAGTGAACGGGTATTATCTGTTCGGTGGTAAGGATGCGACTGAGCCACCTGTTGCCTCGCTTGATGCCATAATGGATGGGCAAGGTGGAAAGCTTGGGCTCAAGGAGCTCATGAAACGTTATGAGAATGCTCATGTTGGTGCATCTGAGAATGGTCGCATCGAATCCAATGTGACAAACCCGCTTGGTGTTCCTACTCTGACACTTCAACAGGACAACGTTGAGGGGTTTGGTTTTGAAATTACTTCCGTTGCTGCGTCCTCTGCTGATGTTGCAACAACGGTTACTCCTGAAGATCTGACAGATCCGCTTAATCCTGAAGGCAAAAAGGGAACCTTTGCTTTCAATGACACTCCGAGTGTTGGTGATACGATTGAAGTTGAGCTGGAACTTCCTGATGGGAGCAAATCAGTTGTTAAGCTTACAGCAACCGATGATCCTGATGCAGGGGAGGGAACCTTCCTGATTGGAACGGGTGCTAATCCTGCTTTGGAGAGCGCTCAGAATGCTCAGGCAGCTTTTGATAAGGCAATAGGCGATATTGCAAAAACTGAGCTTCGTGCGGTTGCTGATGTGCAGGCTGGTGAGGAATTTTTTGGTAATCACGGGCGGACTGATCCAGCGCCGAAGGTACCAAAAGCGGACGGTTCTGGTTATGAGACCGCACCAGATCTTCTGGTTGACTGGTATACCGGTACCGAGAACTCTGATGATCCGCGTTCAGACAAGGTTGTTCAGATTGATGACAATGTGCGCGTGGAGTATGGCGCGCGCGCGAATGAGACAGCGTTTTCCGAGCAGTTGCAAAACCTTGCTGTGTTTGTGGCGGCAGACTTTACAGCAGAAACTCCAGATGATGCTGAGAGTGAGGCGGTCGCAAAATCCTACTATGCTTCGTTGGCAGATAAGAGCGATGACGCACTCTCTTTCGCGGGAGACCGGAATTCTGGCATCCAAAGCGTTGCCTCAGAGATGTCGGTGGTAAACACCACTGTGAAACGTACTGCTGAGAGGCAAAAGCAAGCGTCTCTGACCTATCATAATACGTTGACCGGGCTCGAGAACGTTGACAAGACTGAAGTTGGGACTGAGATAGCCGTGCTAAGGACGGATTTAGACGCCTCGTTTCAGGCAACGTCTATACTATTAAATCTAACAATCACTGACTTCTTGAGATAACAAAAAGCCTCCGTAAAACGGAGGCTTTTTGTTATTATACGTTTGCCTTTTGGCCTCTTAATCCAGATGCCAGAGACTTGTTGATGTTGATCATCGTCTCAAGCGCCTCAGGCTCCGCACCACCCATCATTTCCATGGTTCTGTTGAACATAAACAGGGCCAGATTTGCGATGTTATTTTGAAGCTCCAGAGGCAGCTCGCTATACTCTGCAGTGGCCTCAGTTACAAAAATTGTCCAGAGCGTGCGATTGAATATGAGTGTTTCATTACGTTCTTCGCGCGAAACTGTATCCCACTCACGTTGCAGCACAGAAAGGCGCGCTGCAGCTTTCATCAGAGCTTCAGCTTCCAGAGTCCTCGGATCCGCTGAGGCCGAGGTGTTTGCGGACTGCTGATATGCCTGAGTTGCTTGTTGATACATGACTTATCAAAGTCCTTTCATATTCAATCAATTTCTTGGCGAGTTTCAGCGCGCGATACAGCTCTTCCCGCAAAATTGCGGTGCTAATCTCGCTGATAAGGTCGCGTGTGCTTGGTGCGGCCTGCAGGATCTTTCCGATCACATCGAAATACTCTTTCTGAGTGACCGTGATATCCTGCTTTAAATACATGACCTGCACTGCAAGGTAGACCTGCTGTGCCATGGTGCTGGCGTCTTCCGGCAGAAGGATATCCTTCTCTCGGAGAATAGGTGCATCTCCCTGAATGAAAAATCGTGCACGTTGCTTATCGTTAGTGATAAGTGTCTCACCAACAATCAACTTTTCTCCAGGTTTTAATTCGACCTTCAGTGCCATGCGGCCTCCTTCAAAGCACTCTTAACTATGATGGCAACCAAAAGGTTAATCTAGTTAAATCTTACGAGTTATTCAGCGATTTATTTCTAATTTTGCTTAAGTTTAGAGCTGTTCTGAATTGAATATGTAGAGTCGCCAATTCATGCAGCGCAACTTAAGCTATTGGGTGGGCTGTGAAAGTACTAATAGGCGGAAATATGCACAGACAATATTGCGTAGCTGTCTAGCTACCGTTGTTGAGTAAGTTTTTGACTTAATTATATAAAATTAAATTTATTTGCGAGGTGATGAGTGTGGTTGCTGCAATCCCTGATTTATTAAGTGCTTGTTAACACGTTCCCCCTTTACTCGCAGGATGGGTAATTGTACCCAATTAAAACTCAGTAATTATTTGCTGCGTTTGTGACCCAGGAAGGGTCATTCATTATCCTAGAAGGGACATATAAAATGGCTGATATTACACTCACCGCTGCAGTACGTTCTAACCTTGGTACTCTGCAGAACACAGCTACTCTTATTGCTGATACTCAAGAGCGTCTTTCAACTGGCAAAAAAGTTAACTCAGCACTTGATAATCCGAACTCCTTCTTTACAGCTTCTTCGCTGAACTCCCGTGCTTCTGACCTGAGTAACCTTCAGGATGATATCGGACAGTCTGTTTCTACTCTTGAAGCTGCTGACAAAGGCATTGAATCCATCGACAAGCTTCTGGATGCCGCTAAAGGTAAAGCAAACCAGGCGCTGCAAACACAGGATACTGCAGAGCGCGCTAAGTATGCTGAAGAGTACAATGAACTTCGCACTCAAATTGAAGACATCGCGAAGGATTCAGGCTATAAGGGCAAGAACTTGCTCGGTGGCGACGGTAACGATCTTACTGTGAAGTTTAACGAAGATGGTTCATCTGATCTGCAGATTGGTGCTGTTGATTATACTGATCTAGATTCCGAAGACGCTAACTTTAAGCTCGATGGCATTGATGCAACTGTGAAATCTCAAGATGCTGTTGCATTTAGTGATAACCTCGTAGAGCTTGGTCTTGGTGCCGAAAAGTTTAGTGATGAACTGGATTTTGGTACAGCATCAAGTTCCACTGCAATTAACACACTTGATGGTATCGCTAACGGCGATGTACTTTCTTTCAACGTAGGTGGAGCTACTGGTAGTCTTGATGATGTAACGATCACTGTTGATAGTACGACTACTCTCGGTAACATCGCGTCAACATTAAACGAACAGGAAGGTGTTCAGGCTTCCATCACCTCCGATGGTAAGCTTAAGATTGCCTCCGATGAAGACATTGCGTTTGCCTCTACTGGTGTTGGTACAGTTTGGCCTGCTGCTGATACCGCTCAGGGAACGCTAGACAACTCAACTGTGCTTGCTGATCTAGATGGATTTGCAGACCGCGATAGCATCACTATTTCTGTTGATGGTGGAGAAGCCAAGAACTTCGATATTAATGCCACCACTACACTTGGCAATCTAGTTTCTGAGCTCAATGGTAACGCAGGTGTGAATGCACAAGTCCATGATAATAAACTGAAGATTGATTCAGATACTTCTGATTTAGAAATCAAGTTCCTGCAAGGTAACGGTAATAATACTGCTGGTGCAGACTTTGGTTCTTCCGGAGGTGTAGATGTACTGAAAGATACACAGGCTCAAGATCAGCGTGCTGGTAGTGGTTGGGGTGATGATGGGTTGATCGAAGACTCATTGGACCAAATCCGCCAAGCCCAGCTTGATCTGCGCGCTCAGGCATCTACTTTTGGTACGAACTTGTCAGTTGTGAGTAACCGTCAGGACTTTACTGCCGATCTCATCAACACTCTGGAAGTTGGTGCTGGTAAGTTGACGCTGGCTGATTCCAACCTGGAAGGTGCGAACCTTGCGGCTCTGAACACTCAGAACTCCATTGCTACTTCTACTCTGTCTCTGGCAACTCAGGCTGGTCAGTCTGTGCTGCAGCTTATCCGATAAGCTTTGTTTCAGATTTAGAATTTGGAGAACGCGCTCTTTGGGGCGCGTTTTTCTTTTTGCGTTGGTATGTGCGTTGCTTTGCGTTTTTTTGGTGGTGGGCGCGTTGTTATGTGGTGGTCACTGGACAGACAAAAAAAGAGCCATGCTGCGGGGGCGGCATAGCTCAAGGGGGATAAGTCTGGTTTGCAGGGAGGATAAAGCCTGTGTGGCTTAGGCCTGCTTTGCTTGCGTTGGCTCGACCTGTTTGGCTTCGTAGATCGCAGGATCAATCTCTTTTGCCTCACCACCCAGGCTGCGCTTTTCTTGTGCCTGAAGGACTTCATCCAGGAACGCACGAATGCGGCGAGCTGTCTTGGAGGGCAGTTCGTAGATGACGTCGCCTTCTGGCTCTTGCGTCATCGAATAGATGAGCTCATCTGACTCTTCATCATAATTGTAACCGCGCTCAATGCGGCTCTGGTCGTCCTTAGGTTTGCTAGGGATGACGCCGAGACGGGAGTCTGAGAGGTAGGACTTTTCGGTGGCGGTTGAGTTATCCTCTGACTCAGAGGATGCAGTGACGGCCCGGGCGCCGGAGAGTTCGGTTTTGACCTGTTCGGTCTCCGATTTTACCGGTGCTGCCTGTGTTGTCAGTGCCTGATGTAAGAGTGTTGGTCTTTGTGTGACTATTTCCATAATGTCCCCCACGTGTTCAATCTCGGACAACTTTATGGGGAATGTTCTTAAATAAGATTAATCTTAACGCTCGGAATTTACTAAATATTTAGAGAAATGCGACTGAAAACCGCCAAATACCCCTATTTCTCAGGGAGGCTCCGGGCGATCTTCAGGCTATTTCGTTAATATGCACGCTTAATATCGTGCCGTTCAGAGGGTTTGGTTAACGGCGATGCCCTGAGCGGATCTCTGGGGCGAACTCATCATTCCGTTGGCGCCGTAACCTCTTGTCTTCATTTGAGAACCAACGGCCTTGGCAACGGTCTCGATGACGTTATCTGTTACTGAACGTGCCGTAGAGACCACTTGCAGGTTGGTTTGAAGAATTGGCCGCAGATTACCGTGACGTTCGCGCATACGTTGAATGGACAACGGAGCGAGGTTGCCAAGCGCGATGGCGTTTGCACTCGCCACACGGATGCCGGAGAGATATGACTCGATCGCTGCATGTTTTTTGGGGGCAACGGTTGGCAGCTCAGAAATCTGCCCTTCGCGTAGCAGCTCTGTTTCGGTCTCGATGATATCTACGAGGTTGTCCATTGCCGTCTCAAAATTTTCGCAGAAGACCTCGGCTTGCATCCGTGTCTGGATAGGTTCTTCTTCAAACGATACTGTACTTGGAACAGTTTCAGCGTCGTACTGGTTGGTCATACTGCGTTCTCTTGAAGTTGTAATAATTGCGAGTGAACTGAAGCTGCAATACCAATGCCGCCAGATTGAGACATTGTGTTGGCGTACTCGTTGATCAGCATGGATTTCCACGCTTCTGAGCCTTCGCCGTTGCCATAGGTCCCGCCTTCATCAAGGCCGGTGAACATGTTTTGCAACATCTCATTGAGGAATACGGTTTCAAATTCCTTGGCCTTTTCCATCAGCGGATCTTTGGCAGCTGGTGGTTTGCCTGCCTGATTGGCGCCCGCGATCAGGTCTGCAGAGCTTGTCAGCGCAGGTGAGGGCAGTTGTGCTTGTTGGAGCATTAGAGGACCTCAATTTCTGCCTGAAGGGCGCCAGCGGCTTTGATGGCCTGTAAGATGGAGATCAGGTCTCTTGGGCCGATGCCCAGAGCGTTCAATCCATCAACAAGCTGCTGCAGTGTGATTGTTTCGTTGACGAGTGCCAGCTGGCTATTGTCTTCAGTCACCTGCACGTCTGTACGAGGCACCGCAGCCGTTTGGCCCTGTGCGAATGGCAGCGGCTGAACCACCTCTGGTGATTCTGCGATGGTGACTGTGAGATTGCCCTGTGCGACTGCGACGGTGGAGACTTTCACCTGCTGACCCATGACGATGATGCCGGAGCTTTCGTCAATCACGATCTTGGCCGGTAAATCAGGCTCTACGATCAGCTGTTCGATATCAGTGATCAGATCGACAATGTTGCCATCGAACTGTTTTGGAAGTGTGAGGCGAACAGTGGATGGGTCGAGTGGTTCTGCAGTCGGTAGGCCAATCAGCTCGTTAATTGCCACAGCAATACGACGGGATGTGGTCAGGTCCGGATTGCGCAGGGCCAGACGAATGGTGCTGAGAGAAGAGAGTTTGAACTCAACCTCCCGCTCCACAAGAGCACCGTTTGGAATGCGGCCAGATGTTGGGACGCCGCGCACAACGGAAGCTGCGTCGCCCTGTGCTGCAAAGCCAGCGATTGCCACCGGGCCTTGCGCAATGGCGTAGGCTTCTCCGTCTGCGCCCATCAGTGGGGTCACCAACAGTGTTCCGCCCTGAAGGTTCTTTGCATCGCCAAGTGCACTCACGGTCACGTCGATGCGGGTGCCTTGTGTTGAGAACGCTGGCAGGTTGGCAGTCACCATCACGGCGGCGGTGTTTTTTGTGTTCAGGTCTGCTTCGTTGGTGTTGACGCCAAGGCGTTCCAACATTGCCTGCAAAGATTGCCGGGTGAATGGTGAGGCATTGAGAGAGTCACCAGTGCCCTGAAGGCCGACGACGAGACCGTAACCAATGAGCTGGTTGTCCCGGATGCCTTCAAAGTCAGTGATGTCTTTGATCCTTGAGGCTGCGTTTCCCTGAAGGGTCGCGCCCATAAGGACGATCAGTGCCGCTGCGGCGATTCTACGTAAGTTTGCGAAAGAGCGCATTGGTACCCGGCTGTTCAGTTCACACATGCCGGAAATATGCGAATTTTGTGCCAGTTTCAGTGCTGCGTTTGCTAATTTTTAACCTGCTGAATTTATTGGGTATTTTTAGTAGAGGGTGGATAAAAGTTAAAGCACTGCAAATTTTAATGCGGCAATTGTTGCCTGCTTGGTAAAGTTTTACGTGATCAGCTCGGCAAATGCGTTCGGGTTTAAGCTTTTGTCCAGTTCCATAGCTCTGAGGGTAAGGTCTTGCTTGTACGCAGCACTCCAGTTTCTGGTTTGAACTCCACGAGTAAAGTGGGCACGAAACGTCGCAAAGGTTCTGAAGGCGAGCAGGCGGGTGCGTTTGCTGTTGAGGAGGAGACCACCAGCGTTGCGCAGTCGCAGGCTGGTGTTCCAACACCGTCGCTGCAGGGTGTGGATTCTTTGCTGGCTCTTCAGCAGATGGAAGTGCAGGTCGATGACAAGCAGCGCGCTGTGCAGCATGGAAATAAACTTCTGGATCAACTAGATGCGCTGCGGATCGATTTGCTGCAAGGCAAAGTGCAGCCAGAGCGCCTTGAGCGGCTTGTTGGAAACCTGTCCATGCAGGTCAAAAGTGGTAACCCCGGTCTCGACAGAGTGGTCGAAGATATTGAATTGCGTGCAAGAATCGAGCTCGCAAAGCTAGGTCACTACGTAGAATAGCCTATCCATTTACGATAGTATCAAAGGTTTCCAACCGCATAAGTTGCTGAATGCACTGAATAATTGTGTTCTTAGACAATTTCATCTTTTTAGTAGATTGTTGTTTCAGGTTCCTCTCGCTATATTCCAGCCGCCCATATAAATAGGCGGAGTTTCAGATGGCAGTTGATGTCGCAATTGATTATCGTCCAACACAGGATGAACCATTCATGAACGACCAACAGCGCGAGTACTTTCGTAGAAAGCTTCTTGCGTGGAAGGAAGATATTCTGAAAGAGAGCAAGGAGACCCTTGCTGCGCTTCAAGAAGAAAGCACTAATCACCCAGATCTGGCTGATCGTGCTTCTTCTGAAACCGATCGGTCGATTGAATTACGTGCGCGTGACCGGCAGAGAAAGTTGATTTCCAAAATTGACGCTGCTCTTGCTCGCATTGAAGACAAATCCTACGGCTACTGCGAAGAGACTGGCGAGCCAATCTCTGTTCGTCGTTTGGATGCACGACCTATCGCAACGCTTTCTATTGAAGCCCAAGAGGCTCATGAGCGGCGCGAGAAAATCTATCGGGATGACTGATCCTCAGGGAGACAGGATATCGCCTTTCAAGCTGTGGTCCTAAGTTTTTAGGCTCTAGTACTTGAAGTATGACTTTACGAGGGAAGCACGGCTTAGCTGTGCTTCCCTTGTTTTGTTTTGGCCGGACGTCGGTGTGCGGTGTTCTGGTGCACGAAAGAAAACGAGCCCGGCATGCTGGGGAGCATGTTGCCGAGCTCGCTTTATGTACCGCTCAAGCTGGGGAGCTTATTAAGCGGTTTTGGGTTCTTTGATTTCTTTTTGAGCACGCAGCGTTCATTTACAGTCACGCATCGCGCTCTAAAACGGAAGCACGATGTCCAGCACCTGACTGCCGTATTTAGGTTGTTGGGCAACGGAGATCTGGCCGCGACCGCCGTAGCCGATGCGTGCCTCTGCGATCTTGGTGCTCTCAACTGTGTTGTCGGATGCAATGTCCTGCGGACGAACAACGCCTGCTACGATCAACTCGCGAACTTCGTGGTTTACACGCACTTCCTGACGGCCCTCGATGACGAGGTTGGAGTTGGGCAGTACCTGTGTCACGACAGCTGCGACGGTGGTCTTCAGGCTTTCTGTGCGGTCGATAGAGCCGGTGCCCTGAAAGTTGTCGGAGCTGTTGATTGATGCCAGAGCGTCAGCTGAAGCGCTGGCAGGAAGTGCCAGTGTGTTGATCGCGCCGCCGAGTGCGCCACCAGCTCCTGAGTTTTTCGCATCACTGCGTGAGCTCTTCGAGGTGTTCTCAAACGCTGCTTTGTCGGAAATGGTGACGTTTACCGTTACGATGTCGCCAACACGTTTTGCGCGCTGGTCCTGAAAGAAGGCTCTGTTGCCGGTGCGCCAAAGAGAGTTCGCGTTGTAGCGCTCTACTTCCTTAATTGGCATTGGCATTTGTACCGGGCGATAGCCTGGCTGCGTGCGTGGGTCCTGAATCGCGGTCAGAACAGGTTCTTGACCAACTTTGGAAAGTTTGTCGGCTGTCTCGCAGCCGACGAGTGCAAACAGGCCAATCGTGAGCGCAGCATATTGCTTGATTTTGGTTGCTGAAGATATTCTCGGCATCAGCGGTTCTCCAATACGGCTGCGACTTGCGTTTTCGCGGTGGTCACGATGGCGATGTCTCTGCCGATGACTTCAGCAAGGATCGTTTTCTTTGAAATTGGGTTCACAATCTCAATCAGGTCATTTTTGCCGCCTTCAGACTTGGCTTTGCCCTGAGTTGTGATGTTCATGCCGGGGATCTTGTAGATCACAGTCACTTTAGCGCCGCGCTTGACGAGGATCGGTGCGCTTACATCCCTTGGAGTGATGGTTGAACCAGAGCGCATGTTACGGCGCACTTCCATTCCAACAAGATCAGCAGCTGCAAGAAACTCACGTCCGGCATAGCGGGAGGCTGGCTTGCGCTCCTCGCGAATGTCTTTGGCAGTGATGACCCTGCCGCGTTCCAGATTGCGTGCCAGAGTGGTGATGGACACCATCTGAGAGGCGTTGCCAATGACAGAGATTGGCTTGCTCTGGCCTTCCTGCACCACATTGAGGATGGCTTTGAAGCGTGCGGTGCGCGGTGACCAGTTGATGTGCCCGATGGTTAGCGGAGAAATGGAGTTGGCGTCTGCCTGCATGTTCACCGGAAGTGGTGAGTGGTAGGAGATTTCAATCTCGTCCGGCTGCACGCTTGCGCGCTCCGCAAATGCATTGCGCAGGATGTCTGAGATGAGTGTTTCATCTACCGGGATGGAAAGGCGGTGCACACTCACAGTTGTCAGGCCGTTGGTATCGGCCTGAATAAAGCCAGCGGCCTGTGCCTGCTGTGCGATGATCAATGCAGACACGTTGCCAGTGGTGCCAAGGTCCGGGCTGCGAAAGATTGGTGTTTGAGCCAGCTCTCCCGCTTCGGTGTAGAAGTCACCAATGGTGACGACTGGTCCGGTTACGTTGACCGTTGGGCGCAGGGTTGAGGCCGCAAATGCGCTGCTGGCTGTCAGGGCCAGTAGTCCTGCAATGAGTGTGGTTGCCAACTTTCTCATCAACTCAACTCCTTAGCGAAGATTCGTTGTGGTGGAGTACATCTCATCGGCTGCTTTGATGATCTTGGAGTTCATCTCGTAAGCACGCTGAGCTGAAATCAGATTGGAAAGCTCGGTCACAGCATCGACGTTGGATGATTCAAGGTGGCGCTGAAGGATGTTGCCAAAGCCTGCGTTGCCCGGGTTGTCTGTCTGTGGCGGGCCGCTTGCCGGTGTTTCCAGGAAGAGGTTGTCGCCAATTGCCTCAAGGCCAGCTTTGTTTGTGAAGCGGGCGATTTCGAGCTGCCCGAGGTTCAGGACCTGATCGTTGTCATCCATGGCCTGCACGAGGCCTTGAACGTTGATTGTCAGATCGCGGGCGTTGTCCGGAATTGTGATTCCAGGCTGAACTGTATAGCCGTCTTTGGTGACGAGCTGGCCTGTCTGGGAGCGTGCGAAAGAACCGTCACGGGTGAAGCCGGTTGTGCCGTCCGGACGCTGGATCTGGAAGAAGCCTTCGCCGCGAATTGTTATGTCGTACTCGTTGCCCGTTTGGGTCACGGAGCCCGGTGACATGATGCGTGTGGTTGCTGCTGTGCGTACACCGGAGCCGATTTGCACGCCGTTTGGAACGATTGTGCCTGCGTCTGAGGTTTCGGTGCCCATGCGGCGCTGGTTTTCGTAGAGCAGATCCTGAAAGTCTGCGCGCTGGCGCTTGTAGCCAGTGGTGCGCATGTTGGCCACGTTGTTCGAAATAACTTCGACGTTCAGTTCCTGAGCTTTCATGCCGGTTGCGGCGATGTGAAGGGCTTTCATTGGGCTGTTCCTTAAGCTTCAACCGATCCAAGTTCGCGGATGGAGCGCTGACGAAGTTCGTTGCGCTGCGACATCATCTTGGACACGCTTTTGTATTGACGGGTGATTTCAATCATGCGGGAGATTTCCTGAATGCCTTCCACGTTGGAGCCTTCAAGGGCGCCCTGGACGACAGTCGGGTTATTTGCTGGGATTGGGTTCAAGCCGGAAAACAGGTTTGTGCCAACGTGCAAAAGCTCTTGGCGGTTGTCGAAGGTGTAAACATCCAATCGGCCAAGTTGAGCTTGTGGGGTGGAGATCACGCCTTCTTTGGTGATGGTGATTTCACCATCTTCTGGATTGATTTGGATTGGAGCGCCGTCAGCGAGAACTGGCAGGCCTGCATCTGTTACGAGCGTGCCCTCAGGATCAATGGCAAGGCTGCCTGCGCGAGTGTAAAGCTGCTCACCGCCTGCGCCAGTCACAGCCAGATAGCCGTCACCTTCGATTGCGACGTCGAGCGGATTACCTGTCAGCTGGATCGAGCCCTGTGTCAGAACTGTTGCTGTCCCTACATCTTGCGTAAAGGACAAAGGGCGGTCCGGGCGCTGAAATTCAGTCGCCTGCGCGGTTGGCATCAAGAACTCTTCAAAGATAAGCCTTTGAGCCTTGTAGCCAGTCGTATTGATGTTAGCCAGATTGTTGGCCACCACATCCAAGTTCCGACGAAGGGCACTTTGGCGTGATAAGCCGATCAGCTGTGCGTTTTCCATTTTATGCTCCCCAGCATTGCAACAGGTCTCCCCAGACCCGCAGCGCCAAGGTTCTTGCAGGAGTTGTGCCAGTTTGAAACTTTGGCTGAATTCTGCTGTTTTGATGGAGGGAAGCGCAAATTATCTGTTAAGTATTTGATAAAATATGCCTACTTTAATTTCCTAGTGGGCAAAAATTGCTTAGTAATGACGGTATTAACCATTCGGTAATCAGTGTTAACCAATTAGGTTGCATTAATAGTTACTAAACTTTTAATTGCGATTCACCGGGACGCAAAAATGGCAGATGCGGAACTGCAAAATACTGAGGATGACGGTAAGTCCGGCAAACGCAAGATCGTTATCGGAGCGATTGCTGGCGTCTTGCTGTTAACCCTTGGTGTGGGCGGTGCATATGTAATGGACTGGATCAATCTGGGCGACACAGCCACTGTCAAGCGGGCGGATGGTACTGTTGAGCAGATCCAAACCAAGCCTGTCGTTTTTTACGATCTGCCAGAAATGACGGTGAACCTTTCTACCCAAGGCCGCACGACCTACCTGAAAGTTCGCATTGCTCTTGAAGTTGAGAGCGACAGCATGGTTTCTCAGGTGGAGCCTTATCTTCCGCGCATTCTTGATGCTTTCCAGATTTATCTGCGTGAGTTGCGCCCTGCTGATCTGGAAGGATCTGCCGGACTGTTCCGCTTGAAGGAGCAACTTCTGCGCCGCATCAACTCTGCAATCTATCCAGCCAAGGTTGAAGGGGTTCTCTTTAAAGAGATCCTGATCCAGTAGGGGGGGGCGGCATATGTCAGATACCGATACTCTCCCTGAAAATATGGATGATGCATGGGACACCGCTCTTTCTGAAGCTGAGGGTGGTGACAGTGATGAGGATCTTGCCGCGGCCTGGGGCGCTGCGCTTCAGGAGCAAGGCGTAGAAGGCGGTGAAGAGGCCGCAGCTCAATGGGCTGCGATGATCGACGACAGCGAACCGGATGTAGAGAGCGCGTCTCGTGGTGCTGACCGTATTCTGAATCAGGAAGAGATCGACAACCTTCTGGGCTTTACGCTGGATGGGTCTCTGGCTGGTGATGAAGGCGGTATTCGTGCGCTGATCAATTCGGCAATGGTATCTTATGAGCGCCTGCCGATGCTGGAGATCGTGTTTGACCGTCTCGTACGTCTCACAACGACATCTCTGCGTAATTTCACATCGGACAATGTCGAAGTCTCCTTGGACTCCATGACCAATGTGCGTTTTGGTGACTACCTGAACTCAATTCCACTTCCAGCGATCCTTGGCGTGTTCAAGGCCAAGGAATGGGATGGCTTTGGGCTTGTTACCGTTGAGAGCTCTCTGATCTATTCCATCATTGATGTGTTGCTTGGTGGTGGCCGTGGGTCTTCACCTACACGCGTTGAAGGGCGGCCATACACCACGATTGAGAGCAATCTGGTGCGCCGGATGATCGAGATTATTCTACTGGATGCTGAGCAGGCTTTTGGACCGTTGTCCCCTGTGAGCTTCCCGCTTGAGCGTTTGGAAACGAACCCACGCTTTGCTGCGATCTCCCGTCCTGCGAATGCTGCGATCATGGTTGAGCTGCGCATCGATATGGAAGATCGCGGCGGCAAAGTTGAGATTGTGCTGCCTTACGCGACCCTTGAGCCAATCCGTGAACTGCTTCTGCAGATGTTCATGGGTGAGAAGTTCGGGCGTGATCCTATTTGGGAAGAGCACCTTGCCACTGAGGTTTATTCCTCAGAAGTGCAGGTTGATGCTGTCCTTTATGAAAACACCATCCCGCTCCAGCGGGTGTTGAATCTGGAAGTTGGTCAGACCTTGCTGTTTGATACCGGCCCGCGTGATCCTGTTCAGGTGAAATGCGGGGGAGTGGCTTTGACAGAGGGCCTTATGGGCCATGTTGATGACCGAATTTCCATCGAAATTTCAAAGAAGCTGAAGCAACCGAAAATGACGCTTGCCGCTTTTGAAAAGTCCCTGCAAAGCGAACTGGAGACAAACTAGATGTCCCTAGGTCTTATTATTGAATGCATCGTTGCGGTTCTTCTTGTGATTACCATTGGGTATTGCTGGACACTTAATCGTCGCCTAAGTCGTCTCCGCTCCGACGAAGAGTCCTTGCGCGCAACCATTTCTGAGCTGATTACAGCGACTGAAATTGCAGAGCGTGCGATCATGGGTCTCAAGTCCACCTGCGGAAATGCAGACCGTACTCTTGGTGTGCGTCTGGGCGAGGCTGAGGCGGTTTCCCGCAAACTGACTAATCAGTTGGGAGCCGGTGAAGATGTGCTGGACCGCATTGGCGGTGTTGCAGATCGTGCACTTGCTGATCGTGATACTCGTGTGGCTGCGCCATCAGCTCCAATGTCCCGCACTTATGAAACCGCAGCGGAGGGACTTGCTGCCGGGATCATTGCGGAACAGGAAACGATGCATCCGGCTGAAACACGTAGCGCTCCAGCCCCTAAAGCTGCGACCCGCTCTGTGACCCGTGACATTCGTGAAGCTGCAAATGAATCAGCTGCGCGCCTTGAGCGCTTCCGTAGACAAGCGCAGGACCGTGTAGCATGAAACTAAGGCTCCTTCCGATTGTCGTATTTGCTGGTAGCGCCCTTCTGGTTTTGAAACTGCTTGGTTTGTTTCTGGGTGATACTTATCCAATTGGTGCTGTTCGGGTTGCTGATGCGCAGCAGTCGGAAGTGGCGAAGGCTGAGGAAGAGGCACCTGCTACTCCAAACGATCTTCCCAATCCATCCGGCGCACGGAAGATCCAGATCGCTCAAAATACAAGTGGTGTGAAAGAAAGTGGTGTTCCAACGAACTCCGTTTCTGAACTTGCAGTTCTCAATAGTCTTGGCAATCGCCGTGATGTGCTGAACCAGCGTGAAAGTGATCTGGAGCTTCGCGAGCAGGTTCTTGCAGCTGCTGAGGCGCGTTTTAATAAGCGTTTTCAGGAACTTAAGGCGCTTGAAGCGAAGATCAATTCTGAAGTTGAGCGCAAGGAAAAACAGGCTGCAGAAGAGATCCTGGATCTGGTGAAGATCTATGAAAGCATGAAGGCCAAGAATGCAGCACGGATCTTCAACCGTCTGGACCTGGACATCATGCTGAAGGTGGTGAAGGAGATGCAGCCGCGGAAGATGGCGGATGTGCTTTCTGAGATGGATCCGGAAATGGCGGAGCAGCTGACAATTGCACTGGCAGCAGGCGAGAGCCGCAATGTGAAGACGACTTCCACAATTCTTCCGAAGATTCAGGGGAATTAACTGAGCAAATTGGCGGTTTTTCGCTCTTGGCTCAGGAGTCTGTAAGCTTGCGTTAATAGCCAATTGTTACAGATACCTAATTAATTTTAGGAGTAAGACTCAGGCATGGGCGATTTTGAGGGCGACCTTAAAGATAAGCAGAAGCGTTCCTTTCTGCGCGCCACTTTACCTTTTGTGCCGCGCCGTGCATTGCATGGAGCACGCATTGTGAGGGTAAAGGGTAAGGCTTGGCTTGTCTCCTTCATGCTCGCCACAACTGCCTTAGGGGGCAGTGTTTTAAGTGCCTGGGCCGAGCCAGCTTCTGCTGTTCTTGAGGTTGAAGACACCGGCAATTTTGCCCGCATGGTAATCACGTTCCCGGATCGCTCGTTGTTGCCACCCTATGAAGCTTCCATTTCCACCAGTGTCCTGCGCATCTCCTTTCCAGAGGGCATTGCAGCGGATGTTGATGATGTGCCGGAAGCTTTGATGGACTACATCTCCATTGCCCGTGCTGATCCTGATGGTGCTGCGCTGCGTTTTGCATTGCGGCAGCTGGTTAACATCAACAGTATGGAAGCTGGAGAGAAGCTCTTTATTGATCTGCTTCCTGCCAATTACGAGGGCCGGCCTCCGTCCTTACCTCAGGATGTGGTTGATGAGCTTGCCCGACGGGCTGCGGAAGCGCTTGAGCGTATTCGTGTGTTGGAAGAAGCGAACGCGCTTGAAGATCAGGAGATCAAGGTCAAGCTGCGGATTGGGACACATCCAACATTTACGCGCCTGATCTTCGACTGGAATGTGAAGGTTGGCAGTGCGTTTGAGCGCAATGGAAACAATATTCGCGTCAAGTTTGATCAGGCTGCTGATCTGGATCTGTCTCAGTTTAAAGCAAGTCTACCGGGTACTGTGCTGGATGTTGGCTCGCAAACCCGCGACAATGATCTGATCTTCAACATGATTGTTGATCCGAGTGTTGATGTGCGATCTTTTCAGGAGGGGAAGCAGCTTATTGTTGATGTCACGCCTGAAGACATCGGCCAGTTGGATCCACGGGTTTCCGAAGTTCGCGATGAGCTTTTTGGCGATGGAGATGTGCCGCAAGGCGCTTCGAATGTCATAAACACGCTTGGTAATAAAGATGCGGCACCCGCTGCAATTGCACCTGACGTGTCTGCTGCTGTTGATCAGGCTCGGGTTGCTGCTCCGGGCAGTCTGTTTCCGACGCCTCAACCTGTTCAGACCGCTCAAACCAGCGTGAATGATGGCCTTGATTTTCCGCAGATGCCGTTGCCAGTTGCGAAACCGGAGTTGGAACGCATTGGTGATCCGGTTGACAGGCCTGCTCCAGCTGACATTCCTCTATCAAAGCCTTTGGAAGAAGACTTGCAGGTTGAGGTTGGCAAAGAGCCAGAGCCCGTTGAAGCTGTTGTTGTAAAGGCGCAACCTGTTCGCCGTGTGAAGCCTGAGCCTGCGCCTGAAACTGATGTGGCACCTGTTGCTGAGGTGATTCCGGAAACCGATCTCATTGCCGAGGTTGTGAATGCAGGTGGGCAGACCTCGATACCAGTGACGCTTGCACCTGAGCAAGGCGCGGGCGCTGATGCTGTTCCGGCTGCTGCAGCTGTTGTTGCTGACGCAGACGAGGAGTTGCCGATTGCGCGTCGTGCTTCTGCTGAAACAATTATTCAGGAAGAGAACGACGCTGCAGCGCGTGTTGTTGGCGTTGAGACATATCGCATTGGTGATACCGTTCGTCTGGTGTTTCCGTTTGAGAACGAGGTTGGTGCTGCTGTTTTCCGCCGTGATGAAAAAGTCTGGGCGGTGTTCGACAGTGAGGAGCATCTGGATGGGCGCGGTATTCCAGCCGTTTTGAGTGATCTCGCGCGCAAGGTGGAACTTGATGAAGTCGATGGTGCGCAGGTGCTGCGGTTTGACCTGAAGCGGACCACGTTGATTTCCATCGAGTATCAGGATGACGCCTGGGCGATCACTTTGGGGCCGTCGATCTCGACAAAGACTGATCCGGTTGATGTTGAGCGGAATGTGCAGGGTGATGGCTCGAATGTTCTGCGTTTGCCGTTTGGTGCAAGTGGGCGATTGCATGTGCTAACTGACAAAAGCGTCGGTGACCGGATTTATGTGGTCAGCGGTCCTGCGCCTGTTCGTGGTATTTTGAAATCGCACCGGTTCCCTCAGGTACAGATTCTGCGCAGCTCTCAGGGACTTGCGGTGGTTCCGAGTGCAGATGGGATTGATGTTGAGTTGTCGGGTGAAGATCTTGTGATCTCCAGACCTGACGGATTGAAGATTTCGAATCGTGGTCTTTCCAAAGGCACGACGATTGGCGCTCATGTTAAGGACCCGACACAACCGGGCCTGATTGAATTTGCGCAGCTGGACCAGCAAAAGCCTGAGGATTACATGCAAGGCCTTCGAGCGCATGAGGATGCGATTGCGAAGGCTGATCCGGAGCAGTTGAGTGGCCCACGTCTGGATATGGCGCGGTTTTTTCTCTCCAGTGGATTTGCGCAGGAAGCTATTGGCACCTTGCGCATCATGGAAGAGGACGATCCTCTCATCGAGAAAGATGCCACCTTCAACGTGATGATGGGTGCTGCGCAGATGTTGGCGTCGCGACCAGGTGAAGCGCTTGAGTATCTTGCGGCTCCCGAACTTGCCAGCAGCCCCGATGCTGCGGTGTGGCGGACTTTTGCGCATTCCTCGCTGGGGGACTGGCAGGGCGCTCATGCAAATCTTGGGCGCGGGCTGGCTGTTATGGCCAATTATCCGGTGATGTTGCAGGTGTACTTCAACCTTGCGGCTGCCAAGACGCATCTGGCTCTTGGCAACTATGGTCGGGCGCTGGGGGCTTTGTCGCAGATTGAGCCTTCTGATGTGAATGAAGAGCAGGCCATTCAGTATGACTTGCTGCGCGGGCGGATTGCCGATGCTTCTGGCCGCTCACAGGAAGCGCTGGATGTGTATGATCTGGTGGTGCGCTCCAGTGATGGGCCGGAGGCTGCTGAAGCCAAGTTCCTGAGTGTGAAGCTGCGGTATCGGGATGGTTTGATTGATGCGGATGAAGCCCTCTCCGAACTGGAGGGGCTTGCTGCGTCGTGGCGTGGTGATGAAACTGAGCTGAAGACTTTGCGGCTGATGGCTCAGCTGCATGCGCAGGAAGGCAATTACCGCCGGGCCTTTGAGGCGATGTCTCAGGCTGTGCAATCTGATGCAGGCGCAGAAATCACCTCGAACATTCAGCAGGAAATGGGTTCTGTCTTTGCAACCCTGTTCCTTGAAGGCAGGGCGCAAGCTCTGGAGCCTGTGAAGGCGCTTGCGCTGTTTTATGATTTCCGTGAGTTGGTGCCTGCTGGTCGTCAAGGTGATGAGATGGCGCGGATGCTGGCCAGTCGTCTGATTGATATGGACCTGCTGGATCAGGCAGCCTCTGTTTTGCGGCATCAGATCGACAAGCGTCTGAAAGGTGCTGCGCGGGCGCAGATCGCTGCTGATCTGGCTGTTGTTTATCTGCTGAACCGGAAGCCGGAAGAAGCGCTGCGGGTGCTTTCGCAAACGCGTCAGGGACAATTGCCGGCTGCTTTGCAGCGCCAGCGAAATATTGTTGAGGCGCGTGCTTTGAGTGAGAGCGGGCGTCCTGATCTTGCTCTGGAGCTGGTGCGTAACATGTCTGGGTCAGACGTGGATCGTTTGCGGGCTGATACGCTTTGGTCGGCGCGGTCCTGGCGGAAGGCTGGTGAGCAGCTGGAACAGATGAACGGCAGTCGCTGGTCTGATGAAGTGCCGCTTGCTGACCATGAGCGTGTTGATGTCATCCGCGCGGCGATTGCCTATACGCTGGCTGAAGATAGCTTAGGTCTTGAGCGGCTGCGGCAGAAATACTCGCAGAAAATGAGCGAGTCTCCGCAGGCTGAAACATTTGAGATTGTGACGCGGCCCATTGATGATCGCGGCGTTGAGTTCCTGAATGTTGCCAAGTCGATTGGTGGTGGGGATAGTCTGGTGTCCTTCCTTGAGGAGTACAGACGTCAATATCTCTCAGCAACGCCGATTATTCCGACTGAGGAAGCTTTCCTTTATCCTGAAGATACAAGTGAGGGAGCTGCTTAAGCAGCCTCGTCGTGAAGCAGTTTTAACACCGCATGATCTTTCATGCGGTGTTTTTGTTTGATGTCTGGCTGAACGGGGAAGTGGCTAACCGCCGAAACTTCGGACCAGACTGCCTGCGATCAGTTGCCAGCCGTCTACGAGCACAAAGAAGATGAGCTTGAATGGCAGCGAGATCACGATTGGTGGCAGCATCATCATACCCATGGACATCAGGACTGATGCAATCACGAGATCGATGATGAGGAACGGCAGGTAGAGCAGGAAGCCGATTTCAAAGGCGCGGCGCAACTCGCTGATCATGAAGGCTGGCACCAGAACGCGCAGGCTCAGCTCTTCAGGAGTTTCCGGGGCAGGGGTCTTTGCGAGTTCCTGAAAGAGCAGGAGATCAGTTTCGCGTACTTGTTGACGCATGAACTCGTGAAAGGGTTCGGATGCCCGGTTGAATGCTTCTTGCGGGTCGATGGTGCCTTCAATCATGGGCTTTGCGCCGAGATCCCATGCAGTTTCAAAGGCTGGGGCCATGACGAAGGCTGTCAGGAACATGGCAAGGGATAACATGACCGCGTTTGGTGGTGCAGTCTGAAGCCCGATTGCAGAGCGGAGCAGTGAAAGAACCACAACGATACGCGTGAAGCTTGTCACCATGATCAGGATGCTCGGCGCCAGTGAGAGCACTGTGAGCAGCATAACCAGCTGAACAGCACGCTCTGTAACCGAGTTGCCTTCTCCGCCTCCAAAATCAATTGAAATGCTTTGAGCAGCAGCAGGACCGAACCAGAAAAGCAAGAGAGCGAAACCCAAAAGCCCCAATCGGCCTTTGTTTTCGCTCAGCTTTGCTTTCACCATTCCTGCTAAATTATTTTGTGTTGGCCTCAATGTCATCTAGCAGGTCTGCCATTTCCTTTGCGATGCCATCTACAGCTTCGCTGGGATCATCTTTAGGTGATGTTTTCTCTGCTTTTTTAGGAGCAGCTTCGGAAGCTACCGGCTTTTCTGCCTTCTCTTCCTGCTTTACTGTTTTCTCAGCTTCAGGTGCCTTTTCCTGCTTAGCTGGCTTCTTGGCTTTTGCTTTGCTGGCGGCTTTTTCCTTTGCCTTGGCTGGCTCGGGCTGCTGCTCTGCGGCAGGTGTTGGCGTTGCCTCTGCTTTTTCAGCTGGAATAGCTGCTGGTGCTGCGTCAGCTTTTGTCTCTTCTGGCTTCAGCGCAAGCTTTTCAGCAGCAGCTTCAGCTTTTGCGACAGGCTTTTCGGCTGCCGCCTCAGGTTTTGGCGTGTCTTTCTTCTCTTCCTGCACTTTGGCCGGCGTCTCAGTTACCCGAGGGCGCATGAAAGCACTTGCTGCGTTTGCTGCCGGACCATTCAAAGGCGGTTTCATTGCCGCTTTTGGAATAGGCTTGGATGCTGCCGGTGCTTCTGGCTGTGGCGCTTCCGGTTTTGGTGCAGGCTTTTCTGCAGTTTTCTCTGGTACTGGCGCAATCGGCTCCGGCTGCTTCACAGCTGGGCTTGGCTGTGACGGGC
>NZ_LCWX01000122.1:158638-173065 GCF_001431305.1 Pseudovibrio sp. POLY-S9 | reverse complement strand
TGAGTGAGCGTGGTGAGGCTGGACGCGCTGGAGACGGGCGTGCTGTTATTGGGCGTGCCGCTACTTTTTGAACGCCGCGTGCGCCGCCGATGGTTGGCGTCTGCAAAGCGGCTGGTCTACCTGCTGGTGCTGGTGCTGGTGCTGCTGCTGATGCTGGGGCAGCTGGTCTTGCCGGACGCGCAGATGTCATGTGCCCTGCTGCTGCAGCTTGTGGGATTGGCGCTGCCTGAGGCACTGCAGCAACTTTTTCTTTGATTGTTGCTGGCGCCGGGGCAGGTGCTGTCGCTACAGGTTGTACAGGTGCTTTTACTTCAGGCTGCTGCTTTGGAACAGGGCGACTTGCAGGTGCAGGTTTTACCTCTGCCGTTACTGGCGCGGTGTCCTCCCCCCAATTCAGGCGTGCTGTTGGTTCTTCTGAAGAGGGCGTTTGTTCTGGTGTTGCCGGTGTGGTGCCGACTTGCCCATTGCCTGTAAACATCTGTCCGCGAGGCGGGGCCGAGACCGGCATGCCACGAATGATGCCTTGCTCAACAACAACGTCATTAGCGCCCCCAATCATGATGAGATGCTCAACATTGTCTCGGCGGACAAGCAGTAATCTGCGCCGCGCATCGATGTCGGTCGCATCCATGATTGCAAGACGAGGTTGGCGACTTCGCGACCCCTTGTAACTGGTTCTTGCTAAGCGCTTCAAAAGCGGAATGCAGACCGCGATGAGAACCGCGATAATCAACATCGCCAGTACGACAGCAAGAAGCTGTGCGCTTCCCTGCGACATACCAGTGGTTTGGGCCAGCCAGTCAGGCATGAATGTTCCTCAACTCGTATTCAGCATTCAGCGGACTGCTCTTTTGATAAAACAGCCCGGAATTGGGGTACGAATCCCCGCATTAACTCATGCGCGCATTTGTAACCTATAGTTTATGTAGAATGAACAGTTCACAGGGATGAAGTTGGTGGCGTTACCCGAGTTTTTACGCGAAAATCACGAAATTGCACTTTCGGACGGGTGAATTTTGCTGGCTCGGCAAAATTTTCCACTTCTCAGGCCACAATTCTTAATAGGTGCTAAAGCCTATGATTCTTTTCAGGGCTCTGATGTACTCGGAATTTCGGTAGTGCTCTGCTTTTTAAGGATTCTTCGGTGCGTAAATATTAATAGAACCTTAATGTTAACTTTTTGTTAACCATTGCCTAGGCACTTTCTACCTAGTTTAATTTACCAAATCTGTTCTCATAGGTTGTGCTGTCAGATGGCCTTAACTGATCTTCCGATGTTTCAGGCGTTGCGCCAAAAGATGCAGTGGCACCAACAACGTCAGGGTATACTGGCTGAAAATGTTGCCAATGCAGATACGCCTGGTTACCGCAGCAAGGACCTGAAGGATCTGAGCTTTGGTGACATGGTCCAGGCCGAGGCTGGATCTGGTGCGTTGCGCCCTGTAGCGACAAATGCCGGGCACATTACAAGTGGCGGGATCAGCGCTGGTGTCGGGACGAAAGTAAGCAAGGCTTCCAGCTTTGAAAGAACTCCAGACGGCAACAGTGTAGTTCTTGAAGAGCAGATGATGAAGATCGCCGAGAACCAGATCGACTATCAGACAGCAACAAGCCTTTATACGCGCAGTCTTGGCATGTTCAAGACCGCGCTGAGACGATGAGTGAGAGCAGTTGCCTTGGTGTGATGAGCGCTGAGGTTAATGTGGGAGGAACCCATGGATTTTATTAAGTCGATGTTTATCGCGGCGTCCGGGCTGAAGGCTCAGACAGGTCGCATGCGGGTGATCGCAGAGAACATTGCCAACGCTGATTCCACCGGCCAGACACCGGGCGAAGATCCATATCGCCGCAAGGTTCCCACATTCACAAACAGTTTTGACAGCAAGGTGGAAGCTGAGCTGGTGAAGCTTGGCAAGGTGCGTGAAGACCAGAGCGAGTTCAAGCTTCGGTATGAACCGGACCACCCGGCTGCGAATGACAAAGGCTACGTGAAGATGCCGAATGTGAGTACGCTGGTTGAGATGGCGGATATGCAGGAAGCGACCCGCTCTTATGAAGCGAACCTGAATGTGGTGAAGTCTTCACGTTCCATGATGCAGAAAACACTCGATATTCTTAGAGGTTGATGACCGGTTGGCTGATACCGGAAGGAGATACAATCATGTCTAATGCTTCTATTGCTGCAAGTGCTTATGCAAACACAGCAAAACTGAGCAATCCACTTGAAGCTGCCAGTGAGAGCGGTGACAAAAGCGGTGCTTTTGGCAATATGGTGCAGTCCGCGATCAGCGAGATCAATGAGGGCGGTCAGGTTGCTG
Organism: Pseudovibrio sp. POLY-S9; assembly: GCF_001431305.1. Lineage (NCBI taxonomy): Bacteria > Pseudomonadati > Pseudomonadota > Alphaproteobacteria > Hyphomicrobiales > Stappiaceae > Pseudovibrio > Pseudovibrio sp. POLY-S9. The sequence continues at coordinate 170,747 of NZ_LCWX01000122.1, read as the reverse complement.
ACGTGCAGTCCCTTAACCTGTTGCAGGGCAAAGCCAATGTGGTGGATGTGGTGACAGCGGTTGCTGAGACTGAACTTGCTTTGGAGACCGTCGTTTCGGTTCGTGACCGCGTTATTTCTGCGTATGAAGAAATTATGCGGATGCCAATCTAACTGCTTGGCTATATGTGTCGGTGCCAAGGTGATGAGCGAGAGGGTGGTTAAAGCAGGATGAGCGGAGCAGAAGTGCTGGATATTGCCAGCGAGGGCATATGGACGCTTATTCTGGTGTCGTCTCCTGTGATGCTTATCGGGCTTCTGGTTGGTGTGATTGTGGCGCTGTTTCAGGCGCTGACACAAATTCAGGAACAGACGCTGGTGTTTGTTCCTAAGATCCTGAGTATCTTTATTGCGTTGCTCGTGACACTTCCTTTCATGGGGGAGTTGATGAATTCTTTTACAAACCGCATTGCCGGGTTGATTATCTCCGGATATTGAGCGAGATACAGCGCAGGGCGGCGCGCATTCTGGGGGCAAATTTGTGACGGTCAATCTGGATTTTCTACCGGTGATCGTTATGGGTTTCCTGCTGATGTTTGCGCGTATCGGCACAATGTTTATGCTCGTGCCTGCCTTTGGCGAATCCTTCATTCCAGTCCGAGTCCGCCTGACCATCGCGCTTTTGATGACTTACGTGCTGGCGCCCATCAATGCTGATCTTTATCCGCCAGATGCCATGAGCAGTCTGACGCGCCTGCTGGGTTTGCTGGGCGGGGAGCTTTTGGTGGGGTTCTTCATCGGTCTGTCGATGAAGCTGATTTCCTACGCCCTTTCTACTGCTGGTACGATCATGGCCAACCAGTCCGGCCTTGCCTTTGCGATGGGCGGCGATGCGACGAACTCTGGTCAACAAGGCGCGTTGATGGGCAACTTCCTGAACGTGCTTGGCATCTGCATGGTGTTTGTGACCAACCTGCATTATGTGATGATTGCGGCCATGCAGGATAGCTTCACGCTGTTTCCCCCCGGTAATCCGTTGCCGGTTGGGGACCTCTCAGCGCAGGCGATTGCGACGGTGTCGCACATGTTCTCTGTCGCCCTTCGTATGGGTGCGCCGTTCATCGTTGTCGGGATCGTGTTTTACTTCAGTCTGGGTCTGCTGAATAAGCTGATGCCACAGATGCAGATCTTCTTCATTGCCATGCCGGTCAATATTCTGATCGGATTTGGTATCTTCCTGCTGCTGCTTTCAACGCTGATGGGTTTCTACCTGACGGAGTTCCGAAATGCGCTTCAGCCGTTCCTGCTGAATTAACGAGGGATGTGATGGCTGAAGATACCGACGATTCGGAGAAAACCGAGGACCCCACCCAAAAACGGCTCGATGATGCATTCGAGAAAGGGGACATACCGAAATCGCAGGAAGTGAGTGCCTGGTTTTCGTTGTTGGGGACCGCTTTGGTGATTTCTTTCCTCGCGCCTGCGATGGTTGGGGGCATTTCTACCATTTTAAAGGGCTTTTTTGCCCATGCAGACACGATTGCTGTTGATCCGGGTGCTCTTGTTTTCCTTTTAGAAATAACTGGGCCTGAAATACTTGGTGTGGTGGCACTGCCGTTGCTCACACTTTTGGTGCTCGCCGTTGTTGGCAATGTGGTTCAACACAAACCACTTTGGACAGCTGAACGGTTGAAGCCGAAGTTGAACAAGATCTCGCCGCTTTCAGGAATGAAGAGGTTGTTCTCTAAAGACAGTCTTGCGAACTTTCTGAAAGGGCTCGTAAAGATCATTGCGGTTGCTGTGGTTGTCTTTCTGGTGCTGTGGCCGGAAAGAGACCGTCTGGACACAGTGGTGTTCAGAGAAACGGGCCTTGTGCTGGAGGAGGTCCGCGAACTTGCTATTATGGTGATTGGAGCAATTCTTGCGCTTATGACTGTTGTTGCCGGAGCCGATTTGGTGTGGCAACGGAAAAAATGGTTCGAAAAGCAAAAGATGACCCAGCAGGAAGTTAAAGAGGAATACAAGCAATCTGAGGGTGATCCCAAGATTAAAGCCAAAATTCGAGAGTTGCGCCTTCAGCGTTCACGCAACAGAATGATGGCAAGTGTGCCGGATGCGACGGTTGTTATTACAAACCCGACCCACTACGCGGTTGCCCTGAGTTATGAAGAGGGCATGGGAGCACCGCAATGTGTTGCGCTTGGGGTGGATGAACTGGCGCTCCGCATACGAGAGGTTGCGAAGGAATCCGATGTGCCGATCGTGGAGAACCCACCGCTGGCACGTGCGTTGTATGCAACGATAGAATTGAATGATTATGTGCCTGAGGAGCACTACGCCGCGGTTGCGAAGGTGATTGGTTATGTCATGCAGCTGCGTAAAAAGAAAAGCTGGCGGTCTTAACGGCATTTACGTGTCGGAGTGTCGGCTTTGGAGCGGACTATTCTCATGGCGCGATGGAGTCAAATCGTCTGCGGGGCAGCCGTAGAGAGGGTAAGATGACGAAGACCGAAGCGCGGCGACCTGAGCCGGTGATAGACAGGACAGACAAGGGAGGCAGCCTTGGGGCCTTGATGCTGCTTGCATTAGGCCTTGTTGCAGCGACAGCCGCCTTCGCGTTGATGCGCAAGGAACAGGCGGAGCCCTATATTTTGGGACTTCTGGGTGTTCTGGCCGTTGTCGGGGTGTTCTCTCTCTTCGCTATGGCCATTGGCCTTTTACGGTTCATCTCCAAAACCCATCGCAATCCACTTGCCGAATCCTTCATGAACTCGCTGGATGATGGTGTTCTGCTGGCTGATCATAATGGCCGTATCATCTACGCCAACCAGTCCTATGCTGAGTTGACGGGTGCGCGTGGACCTGCGGATGTGCGCACGGTGGAGCGGGTGTTTTCGTCAGACCCGGATGCTGCTGATGCCATATTCCGGCTGTCGCAAGCGGTGCGGAGCGGACGATATGCAACAGAAGAAGTGCGTCTGCCGAATGCGGTTGGTGAGGTTGCCAGCGGAGCGCGTTGGTATCGCATCAGCGTTCGGCCGCTGGATCAGGATGCAGCGGTTGGCGTTGAAAGCGGCATTACGATCTGGCAGGTATCCGATATCACCCGTGACCGTACCGAACAGGAAAACTCCTTCCAGGAGCTGCAGAGAGTTATCAACTTCCTTGACCATGCCCCCTGCGGGTTCTTTTCCTCTGACAGCACCGGCAAGCTGGTCTACCTGAATGCGACACTTGCTGACTGGCTTGGCTATGATCTGACACAATTCATCTCCGGCGAACTGTCTTTGAAAGACATCGTGCGCGGAGAAGGGGCAGCTCTTGTTGAGGCGCTGCTGGGCTCTGAGGGTGAAGTTAAGACCGAGAGCTTTGATATTGATCTGGTGACCCGCAATGGCACCGGTCTGCCTGTGCGCCTTGTACACCGTGTGCCGTTTGGAGCTGATGGGCTTGCTGGTGACAGTCGTACGCTTGTGATCAATCGCTCTGCAGGCAATGATGATGAAGAGGCGCTGCGGGCTGCAGAAGTGCGCTTCTCACGCTTCTTCAACAACACACCTGTTGCGATTGCCTCTATCGACAAGAACGGTCTTGTGGAACGCACCAATGGCCCGTTCATGCGCTTGTTCGAGCAGGGTGAAGGCCTTGGCAAGGATGTGAAGCTCACCGAGTTTGTCGTTGAAACTGACCGCGTTGCTCTGCAAAGCGGGTTGGAGGAAGCTGCGCTGGGCAAGAGTGAGATTGCACCGCTTGACGTTTCGCTCAAAGGCAATGGTGATCCGCGCTCTGCGACCTTCTACGTTTCTGCAGTACAGGACAGTCAGGCCGGTGAAGATGCTGCGGTGATTTATGTTCTGGAAACCACCCAGCAGCGCGCGCTTGAAGCTCAGTTTGCCCAGAGCCAAAAGATGCAGGCGATCGGTCAGCTGGCGGGTGGTGTTGCGCATGATTTCAACAACGTTCTGACCGCGATTATCGGGTTCTCTGATCTGTTGCTGGCAAGCCACCGGCCTACAGATCCGGCGTTCCAGGACATCATGAACATCAAGCAGAATGCGAACAGGGCAGCAGGTCTTGTGCGTCAGTTGCTGGCGTTCTCCCGCCGTCAGACCTTGCGTCCGCAGGAGCTCGCACTTGCGGATGTGCTTGCTGATGTTTCTATTCTTCTGGACCGTCTGCTTGGCGAGAAGATTGAACTGAAGTTGGTACATGGCCGGGAGCTGTGGCCTGTGATGGCTGATGTGAACCAACTTGAGCAGGTGATCGTCAACCTTGCTGTGAACGCCCGTGACGCGATGGAAGGTGGTGGCGAAGTTTCCATCCGCACGCTTAATGTGGAAGAGGCTGTTTCCAAAACCTATGAGAACACGCGCGGTATGCCACCGGGTGAGTATGTTCTGATCGAGGTGGCTGATAATGGCCATGGCATGTCTCAGGACGTGATGGACAAGATCTTTGAGCCGTTCTTCTCGACCAAAGATGTTGGTAAAGGAACGGGTCTTGGGCTTTCCACTGTTTATGGCATTGTGAAGCAGACTGGTGGCTATGTGTTCTGCACCAGTGAAGTTGGTGTGGGTACCACGTTCCGAATCTTCCTGCCGCGTCACATCTCCACTGAGAAGGAAGAGGTGGTTGAGGTTAAACCGGAACAGGAAGTAACAGAGGCTGACCTGACTGGTTCTGCAACCATTCTTCTTGTTGAGGATGAGGAGGCTGTGCGAGCCTTTGCTGCGCGCGCATTAGGTGGCCGCGGTTATGAGGTTTATGAAGCAGGTTCCGGCACTGAGGCATTGGAAGTGATGGAAGAAACAGGCGGGGCGATTGACCTTGTGGTTTCTGACGTGGTGATGCCGGAAATGGATGGGCCAAGCCTGCTTATTGAGCTGCGCAAGACGCGTCCTGACCTGAAGATCATCTTTATCTCTGGCTATGCTGAGGATGCGTTTGAGAAGAACTTGCCAGCTGAGGAAAGTTTCACCTTCCTGCCGAAGCCGTTCACACTCAAGCAGCTTGCAACAACCGTGAAAGAAACTCTGGAAGCCAAGACGCAAGAACGCGCCTAAAGCAGTTCGCATTTAAGTTGAAACACCTGAACTGCTTTAGCCTTTGTTTTTGCGTATCTCCGAAAACCGGTTCCCACTTTTCGGAGATACGCTGTAGTTTCTTACTCTTTAATGCAAAAGGCCGGAGAGCTGTGAAGCTTTCCGGCTTTTTTTGAATTCTTGATGCTTAGCAGCCTGCAGATGATTCCGCATTGGACTTCAAACGTTGAAGGCTCTGCATGGAACCCGGATTTCCTGGAAGTTGGAAAGACTGTTCTTGCGGGGTGTAGATGTTGTTGACCAATGCAAGATCCTGCACAACGTTTGTACGGCATTGTGCGCCAGAGAAGCGAACACGAATGCGGTAGGCGCGCTCACCGGAGTCAGAGGCACCGAACTCGTTATCTAAAACAGCGTTTTCGCCGCGCACATAGCTTTCCATCACCACCATGTTTGGTTCATTCTGCTGCACGATAGTACCGCGTGCGCTTGCGCTATCGACCAGTGTTTTGCGAACAGTTTCAGGAGACGCGTTGATCTGAATGGTCTGAGAATCTGCGTCTGCGCGAATAGTTGGCTGACCACTGCGATTGGATGGACCGCTTTGGCAGGCCGCGAGAGCTGTAGTTAATCCGATAAAAATGAGTTTCTTCATAGCGTAAATCCTGCGGGTGACAAAAACAGAAGCAGCTGCCGCCAACCGCGCAATTCTGTTTGGCGTGATTTCAATGGAGCCACCCATTAAATGGGATTGGCCTTTCTCGCATATGCCCGCCTGATGGCGTTTTGATGAGCACTATATGACCACAAGATGCAGATGCGCCAATAGAAACACAGAGATGTAAAATTCTATAGCTTTAGAACACCTAAAATAATCGGGACCGAAAAACAATGGAATCCTTCGATCAAAGAGATGTGAAAGTCTCTGCATGATTTGAGTTGACTAAACGTGTCGGGGTGCTTTTGAAAAATGGTGCTGATCGTACATAAAAAATCCGGATTGGAAGGGCCAACCCGGATTTACATTATTTCTTGGGTTAAAAGTTGCTTACGCAGTCAAACCACAAGCGATTTTCGTAGCAAGCTTTGCGTTGTTTTTAACAAGCGCAATGTTGGTTGCGAGGCTGCGGCCATTGGTGCGCTCGAAAATGTCTTGCAGCACGAATGGAGTGACTTCCTTGCCGGTGATGTTTTGCTCTTCTGCTGCCTGAATGGAGGCATCGATGAACACCTGCATTTCGTCAGATGGGATTTCATCTTCAACAGGTACCGGGTTGGTGACGAGCATGCCGCCATGGTCGCCAAATGTTTCGCGGAACTTGATGAGCTTGGAGATGTCTGAAGCATCGTCCAGGCTGTAAGGCGCTTTGATCTTTGTGTCGCGGGACCAGAATGCAGGTACGTTTTCACAATTGAAACCAATGACCGGAACGCCGCGTGTTTCCAGAACTTCCAGTGTCTTTGGAATGTCGAGCAGCGCTTTTGCGCCTGCGGAAACAACACAAACTGGAGTGCGGGACAACTCATCCAGATCAGCTGAGATATCGAAGCTGGTTTCTGCGCCTTTATGGACACCGCCGATGCCGCCGGTTGCGAACACGCGGATGCCAGCTGCGTGCGCCGCCATCATGGTTGCTGCTACGGTTGTGGAGCCGTTTTTACCCAGCGCCATAGCGAAGGAAAGATCTGCGCGGGAGCACTTCATGACGTCTTTGGCGTTTGCCAATTCTTCCAGAGTGCTGTCTTCCAGACCCACATGCAGCTCGCCGTTCAACACAGCGATTGTCGCAGGGACTGCGCCACCGTCACGGATGATCTGTTCTACTTCGCGGGCAGTTTCAACGTTTTGTGGGTACGGCATGCCATGGGTAATGATGGTGGACTCCAGCGCAACAATAGGGGCGCCATTGCTCAGAGCATCTGCAACTTCTTTTGAATGATGGATTTTAATTGAACTTCCCATGGTTTTCCCAGTCTTTCGTATGTTGTTGGTGCTTAGGCATGTTCTAATAAACGAGCTTTAAGCGATTGGGGTGAAAGCGTTTCTGGCGCAGCGCCGGTCGCTTCCACTGTAATTGATGCAGAGGCAAGACCGCTTTTTACTGCTGAAACCGGGGCTTCATTGAGGCAACTTGCATAAAGAAAGCCTGCAATGAAGGCATCACCGGCACCGGTGACATCTACGGGAACAACAGAAAATGGAGTGTGCGAGCTTGTGCTGCCTGCACAGTGAAGAGCCAGTGGCTTGTTGGAATTGCTGACCAGAACAATTGGAATGCCCGCAGTTGCCAGCTTTTGAGCTAGTTCTTCTGCTGAGAATTCTCCTGGTTTGCACTCCAAAAGAGCTGTGGCTTCATCTGTGTTGGTAAAAAGAATGTCGATTTTTGAGAGGAGGGGCCGCAGTTTGGGCGCCTTCGCAATTGAGACGGTGTCTGCTGCGAGAAGGCGATGCTCCTTGGCATTGGCAAGTGAGAGAAGCGTTGCTTCTTCCAGATTGGTTTCACAGAGCCAGATATCGCAGTCCAGCAGAGCCTGCGGGATTGGATTTGCTTCTGAGAAACTTACCTTTGCTGTGATCTCACTGTCTGAAATTGCGGAGAACAATGTGCCATCCGGATTGTGAAGCGCCAGATAGGATCCTGTTCGACCGTCTGCGACAGTGGTGATACTGGAGGTATCAATCCCGCAGTCTGTCAGACTTTTTGCGAGGAATGCTCCGTCTGCATCGTCCCCCAGACATCCATGCATTGTTGGTTGCATGCCCAGCCGGGCCATTGCGCGTGCAATGTTTGCTCCAACACCTCCAGCACGAGACATAATTTTCCCGGGTGTTGAGGTGTCCGGCTTGAATGGTCGATCTGCATGGGCAATCCTGTCCAGATGGATTGCTCCGATTACTCCGACCTTTTTAGTGGACATAACCAATTCTCCTCCCGACATCGAAAGACAGTTGATATGCAATGTGGTTGGCCAAAGCAAGCTACGAGCAAATACAGACTGTGGGTGATGTATCAAAAGTGCATTTTGCTGTTTGTGGAGAGAGAATATTTAAATTAGATCAGGCAGAATTATATTAGTATTTCCGGGATTAGACGGGAGCAAACGAATTTAAACGGGTGGAGTTCTTCTCTTGCGGGCTGACCCAAAGTTGGAAAGCAAGTATCTGTTCAGCGATGTTTTGCTAGGTGCACGATCTTTCCCGAACCGCTCAATACATGCCGCAAGCAAATCCTTTGCAGATATGGCGTTGACATTTTCTCGGATAAAGGCGGCGATATCTGGGTGTCGATCAATCTTCGAACGACGTTCGACGAACCTTCGAGACGGCTCCGAATTGGCCTCGTTGTCATCGAGTTTTTGCTCTGTGCTGGATTTAAGAAGCTGCTGGTACGTTTCAAGCGGCATGAGGACGAGTATATCGCCGTTATCATTTTCAAGTTCGAGTGCGGTCGCATCGCAGGCGGCTTTCCCGCGTGCTTTCAGTCTGGAAAAAGAGATTGTTTTAGACATGGCTGGTTAATCCTATGAGGTGGCCGGGTTCTCCTGAAAACCCGACCACCTGTGTTTGCTGCAAGATTTTGGACACGCACGAAGGATACGCTTGCAGCAATTTTGAGTTATGAGGTTTGGGTTAGTGCTGAGACCTCAATCCCAAGCTCTTGGGCCACTTGATCGGCAACGCTATCGCCCAGAGAGTTTGCGCTTTGCGAAAGCTTCTGATCCATCTCCGGCGTAATGGTGGAGAAGGTCAGAACCGAAGGCGATAATGTGCTCTTGAATTCGTCGAAGGACTTCGGATCACTCTTACACAAAGCCAGTGCCCAGGGTTTCAATGCTGGAGGTAGTAAGCCGTCATTCACACAGCGTTCAACATTGGCATTTGCAGTCTGGTCAAGGAAAACCTTCTGCTCTTCACTTAGAGATTGTCCAGTTGTGTCGGTTGACTTCGTTGCGTTGGGGCTAACCGAACCAGACTTTGAGCCGTTTGCGAAGTTGGCTTCTGCTGCCTCCAACAAGCGCTTAACCTTGGAGATGATAGTCTGATTGTCGGTATCTTCTGGAAGGCCCAGAGTGGAGGTTATAGCCTCGCCAAGTTCATTCTGGTTGCTGTCTTCCTCTTTACACAATGCGGTTAGATGTAGATTGGGTCTGTTGGTTAGTCCCGCCCTTAGCAATTGAATGATGCGGCCCGTATCTTTGTGATGACGAAGAACCGGGCTTAAAAAGCGATATTCTTTATTGGCAATCATGTCTTGGGCCTTATCGGTCCATTCTACACGACCCCAGATACCATCGTCTCGCGAAGACAGTTCTTTGATCCAGCCTGCCGCTGGTGCTGGTTTCCCGTTTTTTGGAGCGTTGTCGGTCTGGTGCTCATAATCAATGGGCAGTTCCATGCCAGTTCTGGCAGCCTCTCTGATAACAGAATCCGGATCATCTAAAGCAAAGGTGCGTCCGTCTCTGCCGATAATGCGGCCGGAGGGAATGAGGTGGACCCAGCCAGCCTCTTCAGCGAGCGGCATAGCTTGTTTGAGAGGTATGGAGGTGGAGTTCATTTCAGTTGAAACGATGTCTTTTTTAGGTGTTGACATGGCTCGTTCCTCACTCTGTTTCTGCAAGGTAAGGGGAGACAAGCAGCTCAGCCGTATCACGCCAGATGTTGCTGGAACCTTCGATCTGGTCCGCCTTGAGCAGCTTAAGCGCATCTTCTTCCAATGCTGGCGGCACGACCAGCAACGCAGGTTTTACGCCGAGTAAGCGTTCACGGTCACCCTTGAGGTTTGTCATGGAGACTCGTGCTTGCTTATAGTTTTCGACGCTCAGTGTGGCTTTGGAGCCAAACGCCAGTTGCCAAAGTCCAAACCCGGCATTAGCTCGTGCCCGAATTCCATAAAGGTATTCGTCTTTCATAAAGACATGTTCGGAGTTGGCTTCAGTGACGCTTTGCAGTTCGTAGGCTTCTCGTTCCTGCCAGATGATGGGTTTGATTTTGCGGGTTGTGTCAATCAAGAACCATGCGGGCCCGTCACCATTCTGCATATTAGAAGTCGTCGCGACGGTTTCACCCCGTTTATTGTAAATTGGGTGATCGGGATCAAAGAAATTTTGGCCATCATAACACTTGGTCGCGAAGCCCTTTTGCAGCAAGTTAAACACCAGCTCATCTGGATGAACTTTCGCAGTTCGGCCCATTTCCGAAAACAGAGGCGCATAGATGCCATATTGGTCGTCGCTGATATCGTCCCGCTTAACGGCCACAGTCGATTCAAACTTGCGGTTTTCGATTGTAAAGCCGTGTGCATTCAGCTCTTGAATGATCCTGTCACCAACCCATTCACGCATGCCGGGAAACTGACCGAGCCAGCCAAAGACGTTCTTGCTGGTTCGGGAGCCGACGGTCATCGACACATCGTTGTAATGAACCTCTGTCGCCTTGAATGCGTCGTGGAAGTTGGTCTGATATCCCTTGAACAGGAGATCGAGATTTTCTTGGTTGATTTGCATGTTGCGATGTCCAAATCGTATCCGGTTGAAGATGAGGACAAGCAAAGCACAAGTGCGCAGACTAAAAGCCGGTAACACATGTCACCAGTACGGGGATAAATGCGCTTTAGGGGGAAATGTAGGTAAGGGCTTAGCCTAGGGTGCGTGCAGTTGTCAAAATCAATTTCGAATGGGCTTCGAACGCCGTCGAACGCACCTGAATGAGCCTCTGGTGGCTATGTAGCTAATTCCGCTAGAATGCGCTTCCTGAGCCTTCTCTGGGATTTTCTGGTTTTTGCGCTCTGACTTGCGTTTTTGTGTGTATAATTTAAAGTTGTGTTTGCTGGCTGAGGCAAATGGCTCGGTACCCTCGAATGGTACGTGGGGAGGTTCGCCCCCACCGAACGGCCAGCAACTCATTTAAGGCTGTGCAAATGGTTCGGTGCCCTCGAATGGCATGGAGGATGGGTCCGCCCTCCCGCAGTCGCCAGATACGAAAAAGGTGGGGTGACTTTCCCCCGCCTTTCTTGTAGTTATTCGCATGAAGCGTTGTCTTGGTTTTCTCTGGTAAGTGTCGCCAAAACTTCTTACCTGAGAGTTTGGAAAAGACGCGCTTCACTTCCTCGCTTTATGCAGCTTGTTCATGGATAAGCCTTCCTGCGCTATCTACTGGTTTGGAGAGGAAACGTTCCAGCTGGCTTTGAGCGTCTGCCTCGTCGCTGTCCATCATTCTGCCCACGTTTCTGACTGTTACCTCAAAGTCATCGAATGCTGCTAAGTTGGCATCAATCATTTTCAGGATTGAGCCAGTAAAATGAGCGTATTCCGCGCAATCAACTGGTAAAAGGTTCTTCATCTGGTCGCTGGCCTGCTGAAGACCCCAGATTAAAGTTTTAATCTCAAGAACATTTGAATCAATACTATCATGTCTATCGATCAACTCTTCAAGTAAGTCGCCAACATTGCGAGCTTCTTCTGTAGAGTTGCTATGCATTGCTATATTCCTCGTCTTTTCATTTCTCAGAAAGACCCCCAAACGCAGTACTGAAAGGATCAGGTTAGATTTGATCATCAACTTGGTGGAGTTAATTTCGTGAGTTCTGACTTGCTGCCTTTTAGCCCTAATAAAGTAAGCTTTAAGTCAGCAAGGCGAACGCCTTTATTCTCATGTGCAGCGTTGTGCTGCGCTGCGCATAAAAGCTTAACAAGCTCTCGTGCAGTTGTTCGTTTGCCATAGCTGCGAACAGCCTCATATGCGTCAATGCCCTCAACATTATAGGCGGCTCCTAATAGGTCGCAGTCTGATTTGCTTAACGATGGTAGGGTCAAGCACATGCCGAGGCGGCTTTTCACCTGAAGCATTGCATTGTATTGTATTCTCTATCTTTGTCGCTCTTTGCAATTCTGTCTCCGTTGCCACTTATGACAAGTGCCAAATTACAAGTCTCCTGAATGTTCAAAAGCTCTCGTTTTGCTGAAGCTTCCAAAGTTTGAAATTCGTCAATAATTAGCAATGTCCTTGGCGGTGTTTCTAGAAGGTAGGGACTCGGAGATAGTGCGCTGTAAAGCTCATGTCTAAGGTGGTCTTTCTGGGTTTTTCTATGG
>NZ_LCWX01000122.1:109744-158477 GCF_001431305.1 Pseudovibrio sp. POLY-S9 | reverse complement strand
TCTGGCAATAATCCCCGCCGTATTCTTGCGAAAGATAATACAACGCCGTGGTTTTACCGTAGCCGGGTGGACTTACAATGTATGAAGGAAATGGCGACTTCATTGCACTCAAAATCGCTTGTCTTGTGCGCTCAACGGCTCCTATCTCTACGTAAGTGTCTGGATCAGGGACATATGGCCGCGATAGTATCATTTGTTATTCTCCACTAACTATTACCCGCTGAAGCAAGTGCGCGGCGAGCTGCGTCAATTTCGTCGATCTCTTCGTCTTCGTTGATGAACTCATTCATTTCGGGTGAAATAGGGTCGAGTGCTCGACCTGAACTGCGATGGGTTTGAATGCGAACAACGCCATCTGGTTCGTTTGGCTCTACCGGATCGAAGCTTTCGCCGTAAGCAATTAGCTTCTCTACCATGTCAACTTTGCCAACTGATTTTCCCATTTCGACTAAGTGTTTGTTGCGTGTGGACTTTCGATCTCGGCTTTCTACAGCGCCACGTGTGTCAAGCACGTGGAACGGAGTATCAGTCCTAGCTATGCCAATTTCATTGCCGTCTAGGTCTGTGATTAGTAGCTCTGAGAAGCCGTGGTATTTGGGGATATGAACAATGATCTTTTTGTCAAAATATGCGAGCAGTTTTTTGCAGAACCATTTGCGCCCAGCAACTTTGAAGGTGTGTCGATCAAGGACACGTGTTTCCTCTCTCGTAAAGACATACTTGGCGTCAGTCGGGTCCATGATGGTTGCTTGCCAACCACGTTGCACCCAAGACTTAAAGACTTGTGCAGGGGAACGCCCTTTTAAATGCTGTCCATCTTGAGGCATGTGCTCATAAGCTTGCATGAGCCCTTCAACGATTTTTACGAATGCCTCAAAACCTCCTTTAAAGACTGGGAGCTTTCCTATTTTCGGACTTTTGGGCGCATGGCGATTATCACCGATGTATCCTTCAATGTGTTGCATAAGTTGCTGGTTGAAGTCTTTGAACCAGCCCTCTACATGCTTTGCTGCAGCGTTGTATGGGGTTGCTCGTATAACGCGGTTTCTCTCTTCAGCGCTTGAAAAGACTTTTAGTTGCACGCCTAACTGTAAAAGGTCTTGGAGATCGTCAACAAAGTTATACTCTGAGCCATTATCTGCATAGATGTATTGAGGCACCCCGAAAGAAGGGTTGTTTAGCATGTCAACGGTTGCGGTTATTTGGTCAATGTTGCGCACGCTGCCACGCTTGTTGAAGAAGGCTAGGTGCCAGAAGACACGGCCTGTCGCGATGTCGTAAAACGCAAGGAGCTTAGGAGTTGCTGTTGTGCTGTCCTCTCTTTCGATGAGGACATTGATGTGATGCACATCCACTACAACAATCTTCATGGGTTCATCATCATTAGAAATGAAGCGTGTAATTCGTGCATTGTTGTCTTCACTTGCCTTGCGGTCACTGTTGTGAAGGTGAACAGCTTTAAATCTGCTCTGCTGTTGGATTAGTTTTTCTGGAACTTTGAACATTTCAGGTGAATTGAAATTTGCAACCGCTTCAAAGCCGTGCGCTAACGTCAAGTCTTTCAATTCTTTCTGACCAAGAATACGAACTTGCTTTAAGGTTGCTCCATTGGCGACAAGGGTTTGAATTTCTTTTGTTATTTTGCTCAGTATTTCTAGTTTTTTGTCATCGGATAACGAGACGTTGCTATCCCACGCTCTTGAAATGATGACCCGAGGTTTACCCTTGTCAGCCCTCGTTTTTGAGGCCAAGGAAAGATAAAGTTGGCCGCTATCTTCAAAGGTTCGTACCCATAGCTGAAGGGTAGATTTCTTAAGAGTCTTCCGCCGTCCTTGCCAGTCAACTACGTGCTGCCCACTAAGCCTATCGAACTCATTGGCGCGTCCAGCTGAGCCTTTAGTGTGCTCAAGTATTGGTCTAATCATACTTACTTTCCACTCATGCTCTTTAGATGCTGCTTGTCCTTCTGGGGGGGAATAAGCGCTTACAGCATTGCGCTTGCGTAACTCGTGAAAACGCTCTTGTAATTCGGTTGGAAGGCTGGAGACCTCTACTAGGTATTGTTTGCCACCTTGACCTTTCGAGCCTGTGACCATGCTCACGGCTAGCCTATTCTCTCTCCAAAGGTTGCCAGAATAGCACTTGGAAAGGGCTTCTCTTGCCTTTCTGTCAGAGATGTTCGCTAGCTTGGCAAACTCTGAGCAAACGATAGCGTTCATGAACTCAACCCTTAAGCTCAACTCCTGAAGCTTCTACAAGTCGTAGGATCAGTTCGCGTGCATTGTGAGAGTTGGTTTCTCCTTTAAGCGATTTTTCTGCGGTCTGACGGTTGACGCCATTTGCATTACACCATTTGTTCAATGATAATCCCTTGCTTACAAAACCAGCTCTAACTACGCAGTATAGGTCTGGTGATCCTGTAATAGTGAGTGTGATAGTGCGAGTAATGTCGGACATATTAAATACCTGTATTGGTGCATTTCATATAAAAATGCACCTAAATTGGTGCATTGTCAATGGATGAAATAAATGATCAGCTGGTGGCGCGCCTAAAGGCGACGATGAAGCTCGCTAAAATGTCACTCAAGCATATGAGTGAAAAGATTGGGCTGCCGTATCGTTCGTTACAGAATTATATGAGCGGAAAAACACGCTTGCCCGCAGATGTTTACGTGCTCATGTGCCAAGAGTTAGGTGTTGATAATCAATATGTTATGCAAGGGAATTTCCATCTTGAACGATGGCCCCTATATGACGCTATTTGGGTGTCACTGGATCGACACGGATACTGGCCCGAGTATGTCGTAAAAGCAGATGTCGAGTATGACGATTCCATCTCTGATATGTTGAGTGGCTACCTGCCTAAGAGGAAAAGACCGAAAAAGGTGATGGTTGAGAGAATGGTTGATGATGTACTTATGACCTACCATCAGGAGCGTGAAAGGTTGCTCAAAAAAGCGTAAAAGTCTGCTTTAGATTCTTTAGCTCTGCTGAAATATGAAATATGAAATGTTAATCAAGTTCAGGCGTTCATAGTGATGCCGACTTTTGTAAAGGGTCCTTAGATGGTCCGGGTTTGCTTCGGTTTGCTGAGCGCAAACCTACATGCAAAGATAAAAAAACACATGAAATCAGCATGTTGTGGAATTATGTTAGATTTGAGCTGAGAGGCACAGATAGACGTAAGGTTGAAAGGTGAAAGTGCAATATATTACAAGATCTTAAGAGGATTACGATCTAAAATAATTATTTTACGAATCCAAAATAAATTTTGCGGCTCCATTTGATTCCAGATGCGTTCCTCCAAACAGGTGTCGGGAAAAGTTATCTACATGTTGAACAATAGGAGAACACATTGAAATTAATCTATTTTTATTAGTTAGTTATCAGGTATTGCGAAGTTGGAACAAAATGAGTACAAATAACTGACTTTGAAACTACGCGTCCATCGTGGAATAAGGGATGAGAACGTATGGCACAAACTTCACTTCGCCTTGTTGAGGGCAATCAGATGGACAAGAATAAAGCACTGGATGCAGCGCTTTCCCAAATTGAACGAGCCTTTGGTAAAGGCTCCATTATGCGCATGGGCCAGGGGCAGGCCGTAGAAATCCAGAGCGTCTCGACTGGTTCTCTCAGTCTTGATATCGGTCTTGGAATCGGTGGACTGCCAAAAGGGCGTATCGTTGAGATCTATGGACCTGAAAGCTCCGGTAAAACCACGCTGGCTTTGCACACAGTTGCCTGTGCGCAGCAAGGAGGCGGAATTTGCGCCTTTATTGATGCTGAACATGCGCTGGATCCGATTTATGCACGCAAGCTTGGTGTGAATATTGATGACCTGCTCATCTCTCAGCCGGATGCTGGTGAACAGGCACTTGAGATCGCCGATACGCTGGTTCGCTCTGGTGCGATTGATGTGCTGGTGATCGATTCCGTTGCTGCGCTGACGCCAAAAGCAGAACTTGAAGGTGAGATGGGCGATTCGCTCCCTGGCCTGCAGGCTCGTTTGATGAGTCAGGCACTGCGCAAGCTGACCGCTTCCATTTCCAAATCCAACACCATGGTGATCTTCATCAACCAGATCCGCATGAAGATCGGTGTGATGTTTGGTTCGCCTGAGACGACAACTGGTGGTAACGCGCTCAAGTTCTATGCTTCTGTGCGTTTGGATATCCGCCGTATCGGTGCGATTAAAGATCGTGACGAAATTGTTGGTAACCAGACCCGCGTGAAAGTGGTGAAAAATAAGCTGGCGCCTCCATTCAAGCAGGTTGAGTTTGACATCATCTACGGTGAAGGCATCTCCAAAATGGGGGAATTGCTGGATCTTGGTGTGAAAGGCGGCATTGTTGAGAAGTCAGGTGCGTGGTTCTCCTACAACAGCCAGCGGCTGGGGCAGGGGCGAGAGAACTCGAAAACCTTCCTGAAAGAGAATCCTGAACTGGCGGATGAGATTGAACTTGCTATCCGACAGAATGCAGGTTTGATCGCTGAAGCGATTGATGATCCGGAAAAAGCTGCGGAAAACCAATAGAGTTTAGAGGGGCTGGATTTATCCAGCCTCTTTTTTTGTAGGGTTTTATGGACAGATTTGCTGCATATGGCTAAAACGCGGCAGATACTAATTTTTTGTTGCATCGTTTTTGATGCACATACCCTGCAATTTGGCGGCTGTGATTGTTGAAGTAGCTGCCCACTAGAAAACGAGACGGACATCAATACCTATGAGTGGCGTCAACGAAATTCGGTCGGCTTTTCTCGACTACTTTGCAAAGAACGGACACGAAGTTGTTCCTTCCAGTCCACTGGTGCCACGCAATGATCCGACATTGATGTTTACAAATGCGGGTATGGTGCCATTCAAGAACGTATTCACCGGTTTGGAAAAACGGGATTACGTGCGTGCAACATCTTCGCAAAAATGTGTCCGCGCTGGCGGTAAGCACAACGATCTGGATAATGTTGGCTACACTGCGCGCCATCACACCTTCTTTGAAATGCTGGGCAACTTTTCCTTTGGAGATTACTTCAAGGAAAACGCTATTGAGCTGGCGTGGAATCTGATCACCAAAGAATACGGGCTGCCGGCTGACAAGCTGTTGATCACCGTTTATTCGGAGGATGATGAAGCCTTCAGGATCTGGAAGAAGCTGACCGGATTTGCTGATGAGAAGATCATCCGCATTCCGACCTCGGATAACTTCTGGGCCATGGGTGATACCGGTCCTTGTGGCCCATGCTCCGAGATTTTCTACGATCACGGCGAGCATATCTGGGGTGGCCCTCCAGGATCTCCTGAGGAAGATGGTGATCGCTTTATCGAGATTTGGAATCTCGTGTTCATGCAGTACGAGCAGCTGCCAGAAAAGCGTATCGATCTGCCGCGTCCATCCATCGATACTGGCATGGGTCTTGAGCGTTTTGCTGCGATTATGCAGGGCGTGCATAACAACTATGAGATCGATCTCTTCAAGGCGTTGATTGCAAGCTCTGAGCATCTCACTGGTGTTGAAGCTGTTGGCAAAGCGCAGGCGAGCCACCGGGTGATTGCAGATCACTTGCGGTCTATGGCCTTCCTGATTGCTGATGGTGTTCTGCCGTCCAATGAAGGTCGTGGTTACGTATTGCGACGCATCATGCGCCGCGCGATGCGCCATGCAAACCTTTTGGGTGCGCAAGAGCCGGTCATCTTCAAGATGCTGCCTACTCTGGTTCGTGAAATGGGTCAGGCGTTCCCTGAGCTTCCACGTGCTGAAAAGCTTATTGAAGAGACTGTTCAGCTGGAAGAAAAGCGTTTCATCAAAACTCTTGAGCGCGGTCTTGGCCTGCTGGAAGATGCGACCAGTTCTCTGGGCTCCGGTGATCAGCTTGATGGTGAAACAGCGTTTAAGCTGTATGACACCTTTGGCTTCCCACTCGATCTGACACAGGATGCATTGCGTAGCCGTGAGATTGCGGTTGATACCGATGGGTTCAATACTGCTATGGAGCGCCAGCGTGCTGAAGCGCGTGCGGCGTGGTCAGGTTCCGGTGATGCTGCAACCGACGCCATCTGGTTCTCCATCAAGGAGAAAGCAGGCGCGACTGAGTTCCTCGGTTATGAGACTGAGAAGGCAGAAGGCGTTGTTTTGAACCTTGTGAAGGATGGTGAAGAAGTTACTTCTTTGAAGCAGGGTGAAGAGGGATCCTTGATCCTTAACCAGACACCGTTTTATGGCGAATCCGGTGGTCAGGTTGGCGACTGTGGTACCATGGTTGCAGATGGTGTTTCCCTTGCTGTCACCAACACGCAGAAGAAAGCTGACGGCCTGTTCGTCCATTTTGTTCGCGTTGAGAGCGGTGAAGTTAAGGTGGACGATGCGCTTGAGTTGGTTGTTGACCATTCTCGCCGTAGTGCCATTCGTTCCAACCACTCCGCAACGCACCTGGTTCACGAAGCATTGCGTGAAGTGCTTGGTACTCACGTTGCTCAGAAGGGCTCTCTGGTTACGCCAGAACGTCTGCGTTTTGACTTTTCGCATCCCAAGCCTGTCAGCGCTGAAGAAACGGTACGGGTTGAGGCTCTGGCCAATGAGATCGTGCTGCAGAACGGTGCTGTTGAGACTTCTTTGATGGAAGTTGACGAGGCGATCGAAGCTGGCGCGATGGCTCTGTTCGGTGAGAAGTATGGCGATGAAGTCCGTGTGGTTTCCATGGGTACGGCAACCACTGGCGAGAAAACCGGAAAGTCTTACTCTGTGGAACTTTGCGGTGGTACGCATGTGAAGCGCACTGGTGACATTGGTCTTGTGACTGTTGTTTCTGAAGGTGCTGTTGCTGCTGGTGTTCGCCGTATCGAAGCACTCACTGGTGATGAAGCACGTAAGTATTTGGCAGAGCAGGATGCGCTGATGCGTGAAAGTGCTGGTTTGCTTAAGGTTGCTGCAGCTGACGTTCCTGCTCGTATTGCAAGCTTGCTGGATGAGCGTAAGAAGCTTGAGCGTGAACTGACGGACGCGAAGAAGAAACTTGCGATGGGCGGTGGCAGCTCTGATGGGGATGCCGGTGTTACTGAAGCGGGTAAGTTCAAGCTTATGGCTCGTGTTCTTGAAGGCATCAATCCGAAGGATCTCAAGTCTGTTGCCGATGAAGGCAAGACTGCGATTGGTTCCGGTGTTGTTGTGCTGATCAGCAAAGCGGAAGATGGAAAAGCTGCGATCGTTGTTGGCTCGACCAAGGATGTGAGTGAGACAGCCAGTGCGGTTGAGCTTGTTCGCATTGGTTCTGCTGCTCTTGGTGGTCGTGGCGGTGGTGGCCGTCCGGACATGGCGCAGGCTGGAGGCCCAGATGCAAGCAAGGCTGATGAGGCGATTGCTGCGATCAAGGCTCACCTTGAAACGCTTTAATACCGAACCAAAGATCTAAGAGTTGCAAAGGGGGGATTTAATCTCCCCTTTATTTTTTGCCAGTTACTTTCGCTGGGTGCCTCTTTTTGCGATTTGCGTGGGCCTGTAAAATGGTGAAGGGAGGTTTATTGCTGTTGGGATTGCTTTATCTGTTTCTTCAAGTGCCCGGGAATTTTATTGGGGGCGTTGGTGGCACACTCCATCAAGTTGAAAGTTTATAATCTGCTGGAGCGCAGCAGTGCTGGTAACCGGCTTGCCAAGCAGATTGATGCTATTCTCATCATCTTTATTGTTGTGAATGTGGGACTTGCTGTCCTTGAGACGGAGCCAAGCATCGGAGAAGTGTATGTCTGGCAGATCTTTCTGCTGGATTTCATTGCTGGCTCAATCTTTGCCGTTGAATATTTATTGCGGCTTTGGGTTTCAGACCTGCATCCTCCTTTGAGGAAATATGGTTCGCTCAAAGCGCGTGCTGTTTATGCGATGCAGCCGCTTTCGCTGGTTGATTTTGTGGCTGTTCTGCCTTTCTGGCTTTCGTTGTTCTTCACCAGTATCAGTTGGAAATCGCTTGTTATTTTGCGTCTGTTGCGATTCTTGAAGATCGCGCGATACTCGCCTGCTGTTCGCTCTCTTATTTCTGCAGTGGTTGCTGAGCAGAGGGCGATTGTTGGCAGTCTTGTGCTGATTTTCGGGGTTGCTCTCGTGTCTGCAACGCTGCTTTACAGTGTTGAGCATGCCGCGCAGCCGGAGCATTTTGGTACTATTCCGAGTGCATTGTGGTGGGCGTTTTCAACTCTCACTACGGTTGGTTATGGTGACGTTGTGCCTGTCACAGCGATGGGTAAAACCATTGCCAGTCTGGTGATGTTGATGGGGTACTGCCTGTTTGCGCTGCCAGTTGGAATTGTTGGCACTGCGTTTGCGCGTGAGATCCATAGCAGA
The DNA here is from genome assembly GCF_001431305.1 of Pseudovibrio sp. POLY-S9. Lineage (NCBI taxonomy): Bacteria > Pseudomonadati > Pseudomonadota > Alphaproteobacteria > Hyphomicrobiales > Stappiaceae > Pseudovibrio > Pseudovibrio sp. POLY-S9. Next base: position 150,147 of record NZ_LCWX01000122.1, on the reverse strand, counting down.
GATTTTGTGATCACCTGGGGTATGGTGGCCACCATACCGCTGTTTGAGCGCCTGTCTGCGATTGAGATCGCTGCAGTGACGGAGCTTTTACATTCGCACAGTGTGCCTGCTGGACAAACCATTTGTGAGAAGGGCGAGGATGGAGACAGCCTTTACCTGATTGCATCTGGTGAAGTGGAAGAAGTGTTTTCTGACCACCGTATTTTACATGGTGAGGGTGAGCATTTTGGCGAGGCATCGTTGTTTGCTCACCGCAAGCGAACGGCCAGCGCTGTTGCGCGAACACCCGTTCAGCTCATGGTCCTCAAGATGGAAGACCTGCGCCGCTTCATGGACCGTAAACCGGCTATAGCAAAGAAGATTATTGATGAAGCCATTGATGAGCGGAAGAGCCATCATACGGATGTGGAGTTCACTTCGTAATCTGGCCTTGGATGTACGGTGCGAGCACTTCGATTTTGTCCGTCCAGATGTATCCGTCGAAACTATCTGGCACCGCAGCAAGTTGTTCCGGTGTGTCTATGCCGCCACCGACCCCCTGTAATGTGAATGGGCCGGATGCGATGACCTCGCTGCCATATTCTTTGAGCCTTTGCTGGAACTTATGCGGCCAGCCCCATACAGCCCATGTGTAATTTGAGGGAACGCCGATGACCGTGCCTCTACACTCTTGCGGGACGTAACCACTCCAGCCGAGAGCAATGTATGCTTTTAAGCAGGCTTTGGTTTGGCGTTTGTCGAAGCCTACGATTTCCTCCGCGCTGTCTGCAATGCTCCAGGTGGGGGCGGATGCCCCATAGACGCCCCAGACTTGCGCTTTCCACTCAGGGTGCTTGTCAAGCTTCTCCTGCAGGAGTTCTGCCGAGAGCAGTTCTTTCTCCTTGAAGTTGATCAGGAATTTCTTGCCGGGAAGAGCACGGAAAACCTCTTCAAGTTCTGGCATTGCACCTATGCCGGTTCCTCTTAGAGGGTAGGTTTCTCCGCCATCTGCGGTGTAGCCATAGGCGATGTCCAGTGCTTTGAGTTTTGCAAGTGAATGAGATCTGGTGATGCCCAGTCCATTGGTGCGGCAATCCAGTGTCCAGTCATGAAAGACGGCAAGTTTGTTATCTGCGGTTGGATGTACATCCAGCTCGACAATATCTGCGCCAGCTTCAAATGCAGCCCGCATGGAGGCAATTGTGTTTTCCAAAAAGGAATGGGTAGGCGTGTTAATGCGCTCTGCTGTGCAAGTTTGGTTGGTCAACTCGTTGCGATGATAGGTCTGGTGGACGCCGCGATGAGCAATGAATCTGGGTTTGCCGGATGGAGTTTGGCTTGAAAGCCATGAAGCGTTGTAGAGATAGACCCCAGCAAATGCGAGGAGGAGCAGCAGAACAATCTTTTTAAACATAAGAGGCGCCGGATTGGAAACAGTGACCGTCCGCCTAGGTTGAAAGCGTAATGTGTTCTCACTTAGGCGTTGTTTTGGCGTACTCAAGATTTCGGCAGCGAGGGGCCGGTGAAGTCATGGGGAGCTTTGCGGCAATCAGGCAGATGCATGTCGAGATCTGGCAGGGAGCGTCAGAGCGGCTGTTCCGCTCCCTGTGAGCCTTATTGGTCTGAAGCGCAGCTTAGGGTCACTTGCTTATCTGCGGGGGAGTAGAAGTAGTTGCAGTGTTCGAAAAACAGCTGACCGCTGTTAAATAGCATCGGGCTAACATCCTGATGCCCTAAGGACCATCTGGCTGAGTGGCCGAGAGCCTGATTGCTCCCATAGCTTAGTGTCACCAGCGGTTCTTTGCTTTGCTTATTTACGTAAAGCTGCATCTCATAGTCTGACGTTTCAATCTGTCCGCTGTTAGGGCTGGTAGTGCAACACGGAGGCGTGGTCTTAGCTACTGAGACTATTCCATATGAAATACCAGTATCGGGGAGAACGCGGGTTGGTTGGGGACCGGTTGGCGGATAAACGACCTCGCCATTGGATTTGCTTGTGATTGCAAAGGGGAGGATAGGTGCGACCAAAGCCGTTGGATTTGTTGGTGATGCCGATAATGGAAGCGTAAGCGTTTTGCCCAGATTGGGGAGCGGGTTTTGAGTGGATGCCAGATAGACATCTATGCTGCTGTTGTTTGAGTACGTGCTTGTGAGGGCATAATTCTGGTTCTCGAAAGGGACGCCGTTGTCGTCTACCAGGTTAAGGAATGGATTTGTGGGATTGGCTTGATCTGCATCCACCTGGGAAATGCCATGGGGACTGTCAAAACCAACTCCCATCATGAAAACCTTAGGGTTGTGGTTACAGGTGGGGGCAGGTGTCTTTGAGCAGGTGGGCTTGTTCTTACTGTTTGGGCAATGCTGTACGGCGGCAAAGACCGGAAAGTTTTTGAGGTGTTTTGTAAGAGCCTTACCGGGCGTGCCAAACGAGAGATCACGATTGATTATGTATCCAGCATAGGTGTTCCCTGAGCTGGAGTAGGACAGGGTTGAGCAGGTGGAGCTGGCCAGCTCTCCAGCTGTGGGAATAAAAAAGCCAGCGGAGCCAACGATGCCGGTTGATCCTGTATCCATCACAAAGATCGAGTTCTTTTCTTCTCCTGATGGGGCTGTTGTTTGTATTTCCAGCTGGAAATACGGGCCAATTTTCTTGGCGGTTATGGCGTCATTATCCTGAGCTTGAGCAAAGTTTGCCAATCCCGCGCCGAGCAGTAACAGTAAGAGTTGTGGTTTCATCGACTGGATCCTTTTTGATTACGGTAGGGCCGTATTCGTGAAGGATGCATTGTTCGGTACTCCCTTGATTTAAAGGGAGTAGCAGACTTTCAATCGGTTTGCCCGACTGGCCTACGCAATTGTTTCGCCCACAAAAAAGGGTGCCTGGAGGCACCCTTTTCATAAATCAGCGCTTTGGCAGAACTTACGCAGCCGCCATAGCTTTCTGAAGGTTTTCGTCGACTTTGTCGAGGAAGCCAGTGGTGGTGAGCCACTTCTGTTCTGGACCTACGAGAAGAGCCAGATCTTTGGTCATGTGACCGCTTTCAACTGTATCGATACATACCTGCTCAAGAGTTTCAGCAAACTTCTTCAGCTCAGCGTTGTCGTCGAGTTTCGCGCGGTGCGCAAGGCCACGGGTCCATGCAAAGATAGATGCGATGGAGTTTGTGGAAGTGTCTTCACCTTTTTCATGTTGACGGAAGTGACGGGTCACTGTGCCGTGTGCAGCTTCTGCTTCAACGGTTTTGCCGTCTGGTGACATGAGAACGGAAGTCATCAGGCCAAGGGAACCGAAGCCCTGTGCAACGGTGTCGGACTGAACGTCGCCGTCGTAGTTCTTACAAGCCCAAACGTAACCACCGGACCACTTCATGGATGCAGCAACCATGTCATCGATGAGACGGTGCTCGTACCAGATTTTTTCTGCTTCGTACTTCTCTTTGAACTCAGCGTCATAGATTTCCTGGAAGATATCTTTGAAGCGACCATCGTATACTTTGAGGATGGTGTTCTTGGTGGACAGGTAGCAAGGTACCTTACGGCCAAGAGCATAGTTCATGGAAGCACGGGCGAAGTCGCGGATAGAATCATCCAGGTTGTACATCGCCATTGCGATACCGGCTGAAGGAGCATCGAATACTTCGTGTTCAATCTCAGCGCCGTCGTCACCAACGAATTTGATGGACAGCTTGCCTTTGCCAGGGAATTTGAAGTCAGTCGCGCGGTACTGATCACCATATGCGTGACGGCCAACGATGATTGGCTGTGTCCAGCCTGGAACCAGACGTGGAACGTTGGACATGATGATTGGCTCGCGGAAGATAACGCCACCCAGGATGTTACGGATGGTGCCGTTTGGAGAGCGATACATGCGCTTCAGGTCGAATTCTTCAACGCGTGCTTCATCTGGAGTGATGGTTGCACACTTAACGCCAACGCCGTGTTCTTTGATTGCGTTTGCAGCATCAACAGTGATCTGATCGTCTGTTGCGTCGCGGGACTCAATGCCGAGGTCGTAGTACTTCAGATCGATGTCCAGGTAAGGATGGATCAGCTTGTCCTTGATGAACTGCCAAATGATGCGAGTCATCTCATCGCCGTCGAGCTCGACGACTGGATTTGCTACCTTGATCTTCGCCATATTAGTAGACCTCGTGTTTTTAGGTACATGAAAATGGAGCCTGAAGCGGCTCGAATTGCCATGTGTATACACATGTGCGCAATTTAATGCCAGTGGAAATGCTAGCTCGGTTGGCTTGTAATACCAAATTCGTATGCTGCACAGAAGTGGTGTTTGCTAACAAACTGCAATTTCAACTGTATTTGCTCTCATGCATGGTGTGAGATGCTGTCCATAATCTTGCTGTACCTTTCTCCTTTCCGAGTGGATTGTCGATCATTCTGCTTAGGGCGTAAAAACTGATTACTCCGCAATCCCAAGATGTTATCCACTATGAGTTGCAATTGTGCAGTTTGTTCTTAACTCTCAAAACATATCCAATTACTCTGGCGACCTGATGGCGTCATAATTGGGACGCGAGCATTTTGTAGAGCGCGCAGGAGTCGGTTGCTGCGTTCTTTGACTTAGGAGTAAGGGAAGATGCGGATTGTTGTAACCGGTATGGGGGTTGTTTCGCCCCTAGGTGTTGGGATCAACCCGTTTTGGAAGAGACTGGTAGCTTCTGAAAGTGGTATTCGCGCTCTTACCAGATTTGATGGAAGCGAGCATGCTTGTCAGGTGGCAGGACAGGTTCCAACCATCGACGAAGATGAATTTGGCTTTGATGCCAGTGTTGCTATTCCTTTTAAAGACCAGAAGAAGATGGATTTGTTTATCCATTATGCTCTGGTTGCAGCCAAAGAAGCCGTTGAGCAAGCTGGCTGGCGTCCTGAAACGGACGAAGAGAAGGAGAGCACCGCGACGATCATTGCATCCGGAGTTGGTGGCTTTCCAGCGATGACCGGAGCTACACGCACCGTTGAGACCAAAGGTCCGCGGCGTCTGTCACCGTTTATTGTACCGAGCTTTCTTGCAAACCTTGCAGCGGGTCAGGTTTCGATTGCCAATGGGTTTAAGGGCCCGTTGGGAACGCCTGTGACCGCATGTGCTGCCAGTGTGCAGGCCATTGGTGATGCGGTGCGCATGATCAAGAGCGGTGAGGCAAGTGTTGCCCTTGCTGGCGGTGCTGAGGCTTGCATTGATGCTGTCTCGTTTGCCGGCTTTTCTGCTGCCCGTGCGCTGTCGAGCGGGTTTAATGATGAGCCTAGCAAAGCCTCTCGTCCCTTTGATAAAAACCGTGATGGATTTGTCATGGGTGAGGGGGCTGCGATGTTGGTGATTGAGACGCTTGAGCATGCCCTCGCTCGCGGTGCGACACCGCTTGCGGAGATCCTGGGGTATGGCACGTCAGCTGATGCCCACCACGTAACGGCTTCTCCTCCGGATGGCGCAGGTGGGCAAGCTGCGATGCGTAAGGCCTTGAAGCAGGCAGGGATTAATCCTGACGACATTGATTACATCAATGCCCACAGTACATCCACACCAGTTGGGGACGCTGCAGAGATTGCAGGCATTCAGGCTGTGTTTGGAGATCGTGGGAAAGATCTGGCTGTTTCTTCAACCAAATCGGCGACGGGGCACCTTTTGGGGGCTGCCGGTGCTCTTGAGGCAATCGCTTCTATTATGGCACTGCGGGAAGGTGTGCTTCCTCCGACACTGAATCTGGAAGAGCCGGATGATGAGGCTTCCCAGTTCGATCTGGTGGCGAATGCGTCCAAAGAGAAAGACCTGAAATATGTCATGTCCAATGGCTTTGGTTTTGGCGGGGTGAATGCCTCTGTGATCTTTGGAAAGCCGAGCTGACAGCTGGCGACAACATAGTTTTGGAAAAGGCTCAGGGGTTCTCTGAGCCTTTTCTTTTTGCCACATTGTTCTTTTAGCTGCACATTACTGACTTAATTCAACTCACGTTTCTTGTGGTTTTCGTTGATTGATTTAGGCGTTGCTTATATACGAAGGCTTGTTTGAAGGTCCTGTTCATCCTTCGCGGATAAGATTTTAGTTCCTGCTCATTTTGAAAGTTTGATTGATGCTCAACCGTTTGAACAACAAGCACTATGCTTTGATCACCGTTTTGTTGCTGATCGCGACTGCCGCTATCCTTCTTGCTATGGGGCGGGAACCAATCTGCAAATGTGGGGTGATCAAACTTTGGGCGGGCAACGCCAACAGTGCTGATAGCAGCCAGCATATCTCTGATTGGTACACGCCGTCTCACATCATCCACGGCATGCTGTTTTATGCTTTGTTCTGGTGGATGGGCCGTCTCTTTACGGGTGGGCTAGGCTGGCCAATGGGCTTTCGGCTGGTTCTGTCGGTTATTGTTGAGGCGACATGGGAGCTTGTCGAAAACTCCAGCTACATTATCAATCGTTACCGCGAAGCGACTATCGCCCTCGATTACTTTGGCGACAGTGTTCTGAATTCCGTTTTTGATATTATCTGGATGATGTTCGGGTTCTGGCTTGCTGCACGGTTGCCGGTCTGGCTGACTGTTGTGCTCATTCTTGCCATGGAACTGATTGTTGGAGCGATCATCAGGGACAACCTCACACTCAATGTGATCATGCTGGTTTATCCGTTGGATGCCATCAAAGAATGGCAGATGCAGGCCTATTGATTACAAAATTGTGCCGCGCTCATTTTAGATTGCGCGGCACGCTGTTTTTTGAATTCAATCTTCCGATCAAGTTCTCATTTGAAGCGCATTATGCTTTCTTATGCGCGGCCAGCGCGATGGCCACATAACTCCAGCCGTTGAACATGATGGAAATGCCAGCCACAAGGCCCAGAGCCCAACCGGTTGAAGCAGGGAAGTCGAGCAGGATCATCAAGCCAGCTGCGATTGCTATGACGCCAGAGGCCAGAATCCAGCCCCAACTGGTGTGAGGTCGTAAACGGAATGAGAACAGCGCCTGTGCAATGCCTTGCGCTATGAAGACAGCGGAGAGCACGAGTGTCAGCGCTTCTGTGCCGGCGACAGGGTTATAATAGATTGCTACCCCACCAACCAGCGCGATGATGCCGACCAGTGATTGCCCGAGGAAGCCTCCCCATTCTTTTACCTGCATGGCGTGCCAAAGTTGAAGAACCCCGACGACTATCAGAACCAATCCAATAACCAGTGCTACTGCGATGGAGGACGCGTATGGTATGACCAACACAATCGTACCACCAATCACCATCAGTACTCCGAGCACCAGAAACTTCAACCAGTTGTCACGCACTAACTGCGTGAGGTCCGGGACATTTGGAGGCGGGGTGCCACCTGCGTTGGGTTCTTGTCCAGACATTGTCGTCGGGGTCTCCTTCGTAGAGGGTCATGCCATTCAGAGGCTGCATTGAAATGGCTAACACTCTAGGTAACAGCAAAACACAGCTTTACTCTTGATTGAATTCGCCGAATTTTACCCTCTTTACGTGATTGGTCAGAGTTCCTACGCCATATCATGTGACTGAGGTGCAGGTGGTGACTTGTCGCCGAGGGAAAACAGCAGGCTTATTCTGATAGGAATTTGCGTTTGCTGAGACGGCTGGGAGGCAAAACGGCTCTGGTAATTTCCGGTGTGATCGGCTAGAGGATCCGCATGTCTGAAAGCACTCCTGAAACAAACAATGCCATTCCTCCTGTTGTCGTTCTTTGTGAACCTCAACTTGGCGAAAACATCGGTATGGTTGCTCGTGCTATGGCCAATTTTGGTCTGCACGACCTGCGCCTGATCAACCCACGCGACGGTTGGCCGAGTGAAAAAGCACGCTCAGCTTCCAGCCGGGCACATCATGTTATTGATGCAGCACGGGTTTTCGACAGTGTTGAAGATGCTGTTGCCGATCTGAAACTCGTTTTTGCAACGACTGCACGTAGCCGTGACATTCCAAAACCTGTTGTTGGACCTGATGAGGCCGCGACTGAGAGTGTTGCCCAGGGCGTACGCGGGATCCCGTCCGGTTATATGTTTGGCCGCGAACGCTGGGGCCTGAACAATGACGAGGTGGCGCTTGCAAATAAGATTGTGACCCTTCCGGTTGATCCAACCTACGCGTCCTTGAATATTGCCCAAGCTGTTCTGGTATGTGCCTATGAATGGCGCCGTGTGGCGACTGCTGGTGCACTGCCTTTCTCCTTGGACGATTATGATGGAGAGCTTGCAACACAAGAGTCCATTCAACGGATGTTTGAGCATCTGGAAGCAGGGCTGGATTCTCGCGGGTTCTTCCGTCCTATTGAAAAGAAGCCAGTAACAATTCGTAGGCTGCGCAACATCTTTCAGAAAGCAGATCTCACCGAAAATGAAGTGCGTATCATGCGTGGTGTGATTTCCTGCTTTGAGAAGTATGGCGTGAAGGACAAAGATTGATGCTGACCGGCTCCCCAGTCGTTCCATTTCAGCAAATGCATATGCGGGCGGATACGTCTGGTCGTGTGTTGGTGTTGGATAGTGGTGTCGGGGGGCTGTCGGTGCAGCGTGAGATCAAGCGAATGCTTCCTGATGCTGCATTGTTGTATCTGGCGGATCGTGCTGCTTTCCCTTATGGCGACTGGGATGCGGCGGCACTGCGTGAGCACATCTGCGCATTGGTGCAAACTGTCAGTGAGGCGTGGCAACCGAGCGCGGTTGTGGTGGCTTGCAATACGGCCTCGACGCTTGTGCTCAAGAGCTTACGAGAGATGTTGAGCGTTCCTGTGGTTGGGACTGTTCCTGCTATTAAGCCTGCTGCAGAACAAACACAAAGCGGCGTTTTTGCAGTGCTTGCAACGCCGGGGACTGTGAAGCGCGACTACACGCAGGATCTGATCATCGAGTTTGCGGCTGAGCACCATATTGCACTTGTTGGGGCGACTGGTCTTGCTGCACTTGCAGAAGACAAGCTGGCAGGCCGCGCAGTTGACCTTGATCGCTTGCGGCAGGAAGTTGCTCCTTGCTTTGTCGAGAAAGACGGCCAACGCACCGACTGCGTTGTGCTTGGATGCACGCACTATCCTTTTTTGCAGGAAGAGATGGAGCTGGTGGCTCCCTGGCCGGTAACGTGGATTGACCCTGCACCTGCGATCGCCAGACGGCTGGTTCAGGTCGTAGAGCCGAAATCTGTGGCGACTGGGTGCGAGGATCTGTTTTTCCTGACCAACTGAGGTTCTCTCTTGTAAGCGTATAGGTTGCTGGAGTGTTGCCTGCCTTGGCTCAAATCCTCTCTTATTTAATTGGTTGTTCTAGGCGGTTCTTGAATTTGTTTTGATACCCAATCGGCACCTGCGGATTTGCTGGAGTCGAAGCCTTGGATATCATCAATACTGTTGTCGATTACACCAACACCATCCTCTGGAATTACGTTCTGCTTTATGGCTTGCTTGCCGTTGGTGTGTTTTTCACGTTCCGGTTAGGCTTTATCCAGTTTCGTTATTTTGGGCAGTGTTTCAGCGTTCTTCTCAAATCGAGGCATGAAGATCGCAACGGGATCAGCCCGTTTCAGGCTTTATGTACCAGTTTGGCGTCCCGTGTTGGCACCGGCAATATCGCAGGGGTTGCAGTTGCGCTGACGCTGGGCGGGCCGGGGGCGATCTTCTGGATGTGGATGGTTGCTTTGGTTGGTATGGCGACAGCTTATGCAGAAAGCGCGTTGGCCCAGCTTTATAAGGTTGAAGATGACGACGGCCAGTTTCGCGGTGGTCCGGCGGTTTACATGGCCGCTGGTCTTAAAAGCAAATTGCTTGGTCATATCTTTGCAATTGCTTTGATTTTTGCTTTTGGCATCGTGTTTTCCGCCGTGCAGTCCAACTCCATTGCAGATGCTATGAATAGTGCATTTGATATGCCGGAAATTGTCACTGGTGTTGTGCTCGTTTTAGCCGCTGGGCTGGTCATCTTTGGTGGCCTGCGGAAGATCGCGCACTTTGCAGAGGTTGTCGTTCCGTTTATGGCGATTGCTTATGTGGTGATCGCGTTTGGTATTCTGGCTGCAAATTACGAAGAAGTGCCCGGTGTTCTGTGGAGTATCGTCGCGCATGCCTTTGGCCTTGAAGAAGCGGTTGGCGGGATATCTGGTGGTGTGATGGCAGCGCTGCTGAACGGTGTCCGCCGTGGTCTTTACTCCAACGAAGCTGGCATGGGGTCTGCGCCAAACATTGCTGCGTCAGCTGTTCCTGATCCGCATCATCCTGCTTCACAGGGCTTTGTGCAGGCGCTGGGTGTTTTCATTGATACGATCGTGATCTGTACTGCGACCGCATTGATTATCCTGCTTTCCGGCATCTACGACCCAACAACAGGTGTGACGGGTATATCGTTGACACAATCTGCGGCGGAAGCACATGTGGGCGACTTTGGTGTCTACTTCATCGCTGTTGCGATCCTGTTCTTTGCATTCACCTCGATTGTGGCGAATTACTCGTATGCGGAAAATGCCATGATTTATCTGGAGCATGGCTGGAAGCCGGGGCTCACAATCCTTCGTGTTCTTTCGCTGGCAATGGTGTTTTGGGGTACTTTGCAGACAGTCGATACTGTATTCAACGCAGCGGATGCCGCTATGGCTGTGATGGCGACAATCAACCTGATTGCGATTGTGCTTCTGGCGCCAAAGGTGTCCTTGATTACCAAGGATTACATTAAGCAGCTTAAGGAAGGGAAGGAGCCTATGTTTGATATTGCCGAACATCCTGAACTTGCAGATGGTGTTGATGCTACGATCTGGAGCAAAGAGCGTGGCGAAGAAGCGCAAAGGCGCTATTGATAGTGCTCTTATTTCTCAGCTGTTTGCTGTCATATTCCGTTGACTCTTGCGAGCAATTTCAATAGGAATGCGCTGTTCATGGCGGTTCCTATGGAGCCGCTTTGATTTTACGCACCCGTGTGGTTCGGCATGCGCTATTTGCCAGGACCGCTGTCAATCTTTATGAGCCTTTGGGTTTGTGAAGGAAAAGGAGGGCGCGTTTCCTTTAAAATTACAGATAAACGCTAAGGAAACTGCGATGTCTAAGCGCCAGAGCGCCAAGTATAAACTAGACCGTCGGATGGGTGAAAACATCTGGGGTCGTCCTAAAAGCCCTGCGAACCGTCGTGAATATGGCCCAGGCCAGCACGGTCAGCGTCGTAAGGGTAAGCTTTCTGACTTTGGTGTGCAGCTGCGCGCTAAGCAGAAGCTGAAAGGCTACTACGGCAACATCTCTGAGAAACAGTTCCGTAAGACTTATGATGAAGCTTCCCGTCAGCGCGGTGATACTTCTGAAAACCTTATCGGTCTTCTCGAGTGCCGTCTTGACGCAGTTGTTTACCGCGCAAAATTCGTTCTCACTGTGTTTGCTGCTCGTCAGTTCATCAACCACGGTCATGTGAACGTAAACGGTCGCCGCGTAAACATCGGTTCTTACATGTGTAAGCCTGGTGACGTTATTGAAGTTCGTGAAAAGTCCAAGCAGCTGGCAATCGTACTGGAGGCAGTACAGTCCGCTGAGCGCGACGTTCCTGACTACCTTGACGTTGACACCAACAAGCTGACCGCGACATTTGCTCGTGTTCCTGCTTTTGGCGACGTGCCTTACCCAGTTCAGATGGAACCAAACCTGGTTGTGGAATTCTATTCCCGCTAATAGGTTTGATCCTGAAGGATTTGATTTGGGCTGCCCTTTGGGTGGCCCTTTTCTTTTGGTGGTGTTATTCCTCCCGCAGCATATTGCATTCGCCATTGTATGATTGAGAACGAGTGAAGATAAGATAACGCCATGAGCCAGTTAAGCGCAGAACATGCCACTGATACAGCCGCTGAGGACAAGAGTTTCGATTCGGAGTGTCATTCACTTTTCCGTGAGGTGCCAAGTTCGGTTGAGTTCAAAAAACTGCGTAAACGTTTGCTGCGTGAAACTCGTCAGGCAATTTCTGACTATAAGATGGTTCCGGATGGGGCGAGCCCGGAGAAAACCAAATGGCTTATTTGCCTTTCTGGCGGTAAAGACAGCTATACTCTGCTTGCTGTTCTGATGGATCTGAAGTGGCGCGGTCTTCTTCCTGTTGACCTGATCGCCTGCAATCTTGATCAATCCCAACCAGATTTTCCGCAGCACATTCTGCCTGAGTTCTTTGAGCGCTACCAAATCCCTAACAAGATTGTGCGTGAGAACACCTACGGCATTGTGACCGACAAGCTACCTGAAACGTCTACTTATTGTTCCCTGTGTTCTCGCCTGCGCCGCGGTATTTTATATCGCACTGCTCGTGAGCTGGGCTGTGAGGCAATTGTGCTGGGGCATCACCGGGACGATGCTTTGGAAACCTTCATGATGAATATGTTCTTTGGTGGTCGTATGGCATCCATGCCGCCAAAGCTGGTGAATGATGAAGGTGACCTGATGGTGCTGCGTCCGCTGATGAACTCCTCTGAAGCGGATATCGAGAAGTTTTCCAAGGCAATGGATTTCCCAATCATTCCTTGCAACCTGTGTGGCTCACAGGATGGCTTGCAGCGTGTTCAGGTGAAGAAGATGTTGCAACAGTGGGAGAAGGAGACGCCAGGCCGGCTGGGCATTATGGCTCGTGCTCTGGCGCATGTGCGTCCATCTCATTTACATGATGCACAGGTGTTTGACTTTGTTGGCCTGCGTCCTAATACGGGTGAGCAGGGAGAGAGTGATCAGGAACCTTGCTCCGCTGCTGCTGCGATGACTGAGAAACTGTTTGGCAATGAGTTTTAGTCATTTGGCTTAACTGCTGTAATTCTAAACCGCTGCATCCTTTGATGGAGCGGTTTTTGCTTTTTTCCGATAGATTGATCAGTTGGATTGGATAGAGACATGACACCACTTCGATTTCGGGCACGCAACACGGCTTTGGTTTTGCAGAACGTCTTTACCGCGCTGATGTTTGTGGTGTTCTCACAGTTGCGAGGGTTTGCAGATCTCTCTCCGTTGCTTGAAGAGGTGTTTGGCATAAGCATCACCACATTCTTTCTGATTGGCATTACCATTGCACTTGGCACTGCTTGCATCTTTCATCTTCCTTCGCTCAATTATACCGAGATTGGAAAAGACGGGATTGTTTATCACCGTGCTCTCATTAAGCGCAGATTGGCCTGGAATGAGATTGAGAGTGTGGATGTAAAGCAACTCAGCTTTATGGGGTTTAAGCTGGCCAAACGCGTTGTGCTCGATTTGAAGGGGAAGCGGAAGTTTCCCTATGCTCAAGCCGTGCGTGGATTGGGCGTTGATGGGGTGTTGCCAGGCACCTACAAGCAATCTCCAGAAGAAATGGCTGAGCAAATCAACCAGTTTCGTTGTCTCAATGGTGTTTGATTTTCAGTGTTCCCGGAGATTCCCTGCAGTATTTTAAATTCTTGTTAGGTAATAAAAATACGTAAATCGCGAGAAATAATTGCAAAAACTACGCGATTTTACCTATTCAATAAAGATTGTATCCAGATCCTGTAACTAAAGTCGAATTAAGACAGAATTTCAGCGATTAAGCTGCGGTTTAACGTGGTGATATTTTTTTAGTTTCTCGATGTGAATTTTCCACGAAAGGCATTGGAGGTAACTATGAATATGGTCATTGATGGCTTGAACGGTATTGGATGGAAAAAGCAGAGAGATACTGCTGATCAATCCTGTCAGTGCGGTTCCTGGAAGTTGCACTGGATCAGGCATTCAAAACGTGACTGGCCATCTACCTGCAGCAATGCAGAATGTCATAAAAAACCCACCCAAGGATCACACCTGAGATGGCTGAGCGGAAGTCGCGCTCAGATCGTTCCACTGTGTGATAGCTGTAGCAAGCTGACTGAGCGCTTTAACTTACGAGACGGTGTTATCACCGTGGTGAAGCAGCAGTATGAGTGCAGCTGAGTTCTCACTTCATCCCCCCATAGTACTTACAGGCGTCAGGGCCGTTTAGTAGAGACGGCTTTTGGAACACGGTTATGTGGTTGCACTCGTAACGGGCGAGGCCTTCCTTCGTGGTTGGCGTAATAGCCGCGGCGACTGCACCCATCGTGGTGCCTGTGATTACGCCTAGGAGCAAAACTCTCAGATAAACTTGCATCTCTCATCCCCCGATGAACTGTTGATGAGACTGTTTTAGCAAGGGGAATGTGAGAGAGCTCTGAGAGGTGTGTTCATTCAGCGTTCAGGAAGGTTAAGCGGTCAGGCTACTCCAGTTAACCTCTAAGCACTCTGCCTGCGCTATTGCTTCTGTGAAGTTTTTGAGGGGTAGGGCATCTGCTTTTTGATCGTGGGGAGCAACATGGAGTGCACTCCAACCTGCTTCGCGGGCGGGCTTGATGTCTTTTTCCAGATTATCGCCAATGAACAGAGCTGTTTCCGCGATAAAGTCGTGTTTGTTCTCAAGCTTGCGAAGAAGGGATACGCTTGGTTTGCATTTCGCCGGGAATGTATCACCACTGGCGTACGCAAAGTCGACGTGATCCAGAATTCCAAGTTTGCTCATGACAGCCCATTGGAAATTTGAAGGGCCATTGGTCATGACACCAATCTGGCAGTCAAAGTTTGCCTTCAAAAGTGCGATTGCTTCAAAAATGCCAGAGAAAGGAGTTTGTGCCTCCGCCCACCTCTGGGTGAATGTTGCCAGTGCATGCTCCTGTTCGTCAGCCCGCATGTCTGGGAAACAGGACTGCACAGCCTCCAACCCGGTGTGCTCGCCATTGTGCAGCATGTGGCGTAGCCAAGTGTCGCTGTGCTTGTTGAACTGCTCACCAAAAATCTCAAAGAACATTTTCGGGTAGGATGCTTTGTGATGACAAATTGTGCCATCCAAATCGAAAACAATGGTCTTAAACATATGCTGCCTGCTTTGGAGGAATGCTTGCAGAATAACCTAATGGTTTTGAGTGCCTGACAACAAAAAACGGGCCTCCGTGTGAAGGCCCGTTTTAAAGGGCTTTGTAGGAAAATATTTTATCAAGCCGATACTCAGATGAGAGGATTTTAAGGTGCTTTTTCTTTATCCTGCGTTGCGAATGCAAAGCGCCCATCCGCCTTCCATTTTCGATATTCCGGTGGCAATACTTGTATATTGTCGTCTTTTATTTCGTAATGCTTCCACGGATGATGGGTTCTTCCAGCTAAGAAAAGATGGCCATCATAAGTCATAAGAATATGAGTGGTTTTATCTTCCAAGAAATGCATTGCTTTCGGAGAATTGTCTAAAATCTCAAATTTATCAAAATCATTGCGATCAACAAAGAATGCATTTAGCTGAGTTGTTGCAACTAGTTCATAGCCCATATCTTTTGCTTCTTCGCAGATAGCGAGTAAGGAATTTCCTTGATTCACTGAAAGATCTCGCGCTTGCAGGAAATAAATGTCCAAAGATATGCAGGGATTAAACTCAATGCAGACAACGCGCGGACGATATCGCTTTACATCTGCCCAGATGTGGACGTCACAGCCGTCAATATCGATTGACAAAAAATCAAAATTTCTTGGGAGCTTCTCACGAAGTTGGTCGAGATGAAAATCCAGATCAGTGTGCTTATCTAGGCCAACGTATTCAAATAGTGGGAGTACTTGTTCGTTTTCTTTGTATAATTCTTCGAGCAATTTGTAACGTTGCTTTGTTGGCTCAAATAAGATGCCCTTCCAACCTTTATTCTTTAATAGGTTAAATGTGTTGCTGTGATGTTTTCCATCGGCTGCACCCACGTCGCATAAAACTTTGTTCTCCACTCCAATAACATCAAAAATCTTGTCGATGATGCCATCTTCGCCATATTTGGTGACGATATTTTTTTTGTATTTTTGCAACCAAATTGAATGTGTGTTGCGTAAGTCTTCGGGAAGAAATTTAATGGTTGGCTCGGTCATAGCGCGCTCCGAAAAGAATACTAACTAGAGCTAGCACAGTGAGATGGGCGCCTAAACCTCACAAATGAGATGGAGTAAGGGTTCGTGAGTGAAAACGAAAAAACGGGCCTCCGTGTGAAGGCCCGTTTTATAAGTTTTATGGTCAGCAGAGATTTATGCAGCTGGTGCGATCTCGATGTCTTTTTCTGACAGAAGTGCCTGGAGTTCCTGAGACTGGAACATCTCACGGATAATATCACAGCCACCAACGAACTCGCCTTTGACGTAGAGCTGTGGAATTGTTGGCCACTGGCTATAATCTTTGATGCCCTGACGGAGGCTATCGTCTTCCAGAACGTTATGACCGACGTATTTTACGCCAATGTAGTCCAAAATCTGCACAGACTGGCCGGAGAAGCCACACTGTGGGAAGTTTGGAGTGCCTTTCATGAAGAGCACTACATCGTTGTTTTCTACTTCGTTTTTGATCCAGCTTTGGATATCGCTCATGTCGTCGAGTTCCTTTCGCTCGACCGGGGTCAAAGCCCGGTGACCGTGATTGTATATTGTTCGTAGTGCGGCACTCATATGGGAACTTGCAGGGATAATGCAAGAGAAAGGTCGCACTGCCTTAGTTTTGTTATTCCGGAGCAGAGGTCTGCAACGCCAATGCGTGCAAATCGTCGCCCATTTTACCCTTAAGAGCCTGATACACCAACTGGTGCTGCTGTACGCGGGATTTACCGCGGAAACTCTCTGAGATAACGACAGCGGCATAATGGTCGCCGTCACCTGCCAGATCTCTGATTTCCACGTGTGCGTCTGGCAAAGCCTCTTTGATAAGGTTTTGTAGTTCGCCTGCGTCCATGGCCATGGGTATGCCTCCTTGCCCGACTGGGTTACTTCTGTTTGGCTGCTTCCCTCACCCAAATGAGGAGGGAAGCGAATCTTATTTAGAACTCAGTTTAGCAGTTCGGTGGACGAGTATCAGCTCGCCTGCATAAAATGTGGGAACCATCCCTCGAAAGCATTGTTCAGCTCTTCAACTGATGCACTGATTTTATCACCAAGAACAAGAGTATCACCTCCAGTCTTACCGATTTCTTCCGTGCTGATACCAGCGTCGATCGCATCTTCCAAGAAGGCAGCGAGCTTTTCCTCTGCCACAGTCACAACATAGCGACTTTGATCTTCGCCAAACAGAATGGCATGAGGATGTTCGCCGGTGATTTTTACAGTAGCACCGAGCTTGCCTTTGATGGCCATTTCCGCAAGAGCAACAGCAAGGCCGCCAGACGAGATGTCGTGAGCTGCTGTGATGCGGCCCGCGGTGATGGCTTCACGTACGAACGTTCCGGTGAGCTTTTCAACTTCCAGATCCACTGAAGGAGGGGCACCTTCATCGCTGCCCAGAACTTCCTGCAGGTACTGAGATGAACCGAGGTGTTTGCCTTTGCCGCCCAGCACGATGATGGTTTCACCAGCGCTGACGAATGCACTGCCAACGCGCTTGGTCACGTCTTTGAGCAGGCCAACGCCGCCGATTGCAGGTGTTGGCAGAATGCCCTCGCCGTAGGTTTCGTTGTACAAAGACACGTTACCGGAGACGATCGGAGTTTCCAGCACTTCGCATGCTTCACCGATGCCTTTCAGGCAGCCAACGAACTGGCCCATGATCTCAGGCTTTTCGGGGTTGCCGAAGTTCAGGTTGTCGGTGATCGCCAGCGGAAGGGACCCAACTGCGGACAGGTTGCGGTAGGTTTCTGCAACTGCCTGCTTGCCGCCTTCATATGGGTTTGCGTAGCAATAGCGCGGGTTGACGTCTACGGAGAATGCCAGACCCTTGTCTGTTCCGTCCACGCGGATGACGCCAGCATCACCGCCCGGAGTTGCTGCGGAGTTGCCCTGAATGAGGGTGTCGTATTGCTCATAGACCCAGCGACGGGAGGATCCGTTAGCGCCACCGATAAGCTTCAGCAGAGCTTCTTTGTAGTCTGCTGGCTCTTCAACGTTAGCTGCTGCAATTTCTTCCGGCTCAGCCCAATGTGTCCAAGGACGATCATACTCAGGAGCTTCGTCACCGAGTTCCTTAATTGGCAGATCGGCCATGACTTCACCGTGCTGCTTCACAACAAAGCGCAGAGTATCTGTGGTTACACCGCAGATTGCGAAGTCCAGTCCCCACTTGGTGAAGATGGCTTCGGCTTCTTTTTCCTTGGATGGCTCTAGAACCATGAGCATGCGCTCCTGGCTTTCAGAGAGCATCATCTCATAGGCACTCATGTTCTCTTCGCGGGCTGGGACTTTGTCGAGATCCAGATCGATGCCGAGGTTACCTTTTGCACCCATTTCAACTGCTGAACAGGTGAGGCCAGCTGCGCCCATGTCCTGAATGGCGATGACTGCGCCGGTCTTCATCAGTTCAAGGCAGGCTTCCATCAGGCACTTTTCAGTGAATGGGTCACCAACCTGAACAGTTGGACGTTTCTCTTCAATGGAATCGTCGAACTCAGCAGAAGCCATTGTGGCGCCGCCCACGCCGTCGCGACCTGTTTTGGCGCCAAGGTAGACTACAGGAAGGCCAACCCCTTTTGCTTCAGACAGGAAGATCTTGTCAGAATCTGCAAGGCCCGCTGCAAATGCGTTGACCAGGCAGTTTCCGTTGTAGGATTTGTGGAACTCAACTTCGCCGCCCACTGTCGGGACACCGAAGGAGTTGCCGTATCCACCCACACCGGAAACAACGCCGGATACGAGGTGGCGGGTGCGTGGATGATCTGGCTCACCGAAGCGTAGAGCGTTCATGGCTGCGACCGGACGTGCACCCATGGTGAACACGTCGCGCAGAATGCCACCAACGCCAGTTGCTGCGCCCTGATATGGCTCAATGTAAGACGGATGGTTGTGGCTTTCCATCTTAAAGACGACTGCCTGCCCGTCATCGATGTCGACAACGCCTGCATTCTCGCCCGGTCCCTGAATAACACGAGGTCCGGTAGTCGGGAGTGTCTTCAACCATTTCTTGGAGGATTTGTAAGAGCAATGCTCGTTCCACATTGCGGAGAAAATTCCGAGCTCGGTGAAGGTTGGCTCTCTGCCAATCAGCTCCAGGATGCGAGCATATTCATCTTCCTTAAGACCGTGGGCCTCAATGAGTTCGGGGGTGATCTTGACGCTATTTTGGATCATCACACTCAGAAAATTTGGGCGCAGTGCGCCGGGGCCAAATGTCACGGGCTGCTTAACAGGATTCATAGGAAAATGGAAACTGTCGACACCGTTTTTTTGGTTTTTTTGCTGCCAAGGCATGGTTTTTTGCAGCTTGACGTCAAGTCGCTTTGTTGGAAAGTAAGTAGGCTGTAATTTCTTGAATTGACTGAAAAAATTTTCACCTCTGATTGGCGATTTTTG
The DNA here is from genome assembly GCF_001431305.1 of Pseudovibrio sp. POLY-S9. Lineage (NCBI taxonomy): Bacteria > Pseudomonadati > Pseudomonadota > Alphaproteobacteria > Hyphomicrobiales > Stappiaceae > Pseudovibrio > Pseudovibrio sp. POLY-S9. The sequence goes on along the minus strand of NZ_LCWX01000122.1, from coordinate 130,915 downwards.
GGTTGTCAGAAGGTTATTTCGCCCTGAATTGTGGTGACGGACATGGACTTATTGGGAAGAGCCATTCTGCTCCATGTGCCGCTGCCTTTGGCTGTGTCCCATTTTTGATCACCACCAAGGATTGCCCAGTTGCCGGAGTAGGTTCCACTCTTAACTGTCGTGATTTCATAACTGAGAGCGAAGGGCGTCCCATTCTTATCTTTCAAACTGCAGACGCCACCGCCTTGGACCTGCATGTTTTTGACGACAGCGCCTCCGAAGCAACTGCCTGATACAAAGTCAAAAGGGTCCTCTGGGTTATCGCTTAAGAAGATATAATCAGCGTTGATGCGCTTAAGATTGAGCTGATCCGTCACAATTGCGTTGTTGTAAAGGCCAAAGGTGGCCAACTGGCCTGTGTGGGAGAAGCTTGCGGCTCGAGCATTAACCTGTGCTGCATTGGCGCTGAGCGTTGTCGCTGCAAACGTAGTGGCGAAAACGGTTCCGAGGACGGCAATTCTTTTCGCGAGGGGGGGCATCACAGATAGTCCTTTGCAGGTTTGCCTGACAACTGGGCCAAGCCTATGCGTTTTCGCGATGCAACCACACCTGCTGATCCCCTTTCAACGACGACCTTTTGAACTGGTTAGGTTTTTGTTTCGCGTTCTGCAACGAGCACGTGTAAAAACTTCACATTTCAGAAATCTTCGTTAACCTACTGTATTTACTACCTACTTTGAATTTAGAGGGATGGTTTTCATGATTTTAAAACCCTCATTTGCGATGCTTTCTCGTGCCTCCAAATGGGTGCCTTTTGCCAGTGTTTGACGCTGGTTTGTCTAACAAGAATTCGCCGATACTTATGTTTTGCGTAGTGTCAGGTGAGCGGAGATAAAGGGTGCCTGGAGGCATTTATCATATAAGTGGTCCGATCAAGGTGATCTTAGGCGCATGCGCCTTGATCGGCGCTTATGTGGTGCAAGACTACTTCTTCACCTACACTGCTGATGCCTACGTCTCCGCTGATGTCGTGCGCGTTGCTCCAGAAATTTCCGGATTTGTTACAGAAGTTCCCGTTGACCGAAACCAGAAAGTCGGCGCGGGGGAGCTTCTTATGCAGATTGATCTTGAACCGTTTGCTTTGGCCGTTCAGGAAGCCCGTGCAGAAGAGGCGATGTCTCTGGCAAATCTGCGTCGGTCTGAGGCGGAGGTGCAGGTTGCTGAGGCTGCTGTGACAGCGGCTGTTGCAAAGGTTGCCAATCTGTCTGCACAGCAGCAGCGTTTTGAAGAGCTTACGGACAATGGTTTTGTCACCCAGCAGCGTTTGGATAACATAACACTCTCGCTGGAAGAAGCTAACGCGGAAACTGACTCTACACGTGATGCTTTGAGAGCGGCCACGCACTTGGTTGAGGTGATGCGCTCTACTTATGAAGCGGCTCAAGCTGCTACTGCTCTGGCGCAATATAACCTTCGCAAGTCCTCGCTTCTATCGCCTGTTGATGGTGTGGTTAGTGAGTATTCGGTTAATCCGGGTAATTATGTACTGGAGGGGGTTCCTCAACTGGCGCTCATCACCAATAGCAACTGGAGGATCATTGCCAACTTAGTTGAGCGTCACGCAGCTCGTCTCATTCCCGGGCAAACGGTGTGGTTTCAAGTTTCCAGTGATCCTTATCGCATTCATAAAGGCACGGTGAGATCAATCGGGCGCGGTGTATCGAGAATGGATGCAGATTCGAGGGTGTTGCCTTATATCCCGTTGACAACTGCGTGGATCCGGCTCTCTCAACGCTTTCCTGTCGAGATTGATATGGGCGAATACCTTAAAAATCATCAGCCGATGCATGGCGGTGACGCTCGCATCTTCCTTGTGCATTAGGGGAGAAGCAGATGAAGCTGGATTATCATAATGGTTTTCGAACTGCTTTGATGGTGACACTTGCTTCTGTTGTTGCGCTTGTTGTGGATGCGGATGATCCCTGGTGGGCGGCGATGTCTGCCATGACTGTTGCTAATGCCGATTGGACCAATGTGTGGCGCAAAGGAGCTCAGCGGCTTTTTGGTACGCTTGCTGGCGCTGCATTTGGCTATATGCTTGCTATCATGTTCAGAAACATTCCGATCTTCCAAGTGATTTCAATTGGAGGACTTGCTGCGCTCGCGGTTTATAAACGGATGGCAAGTCCAGATTACAGCTACGCCTGGTTGCTTGGGATCATTACAGCGATGCTTGCAATTTATATCTCAGTGGTTGAGATAGATGCGCTCTTTTCTAAGATGGTAGACCGGAGCGTTACTGTTTTGATTGGGGTTGGGGTTGCTACGATTGTCATGTATTGGTTGACCAAGGGTAGCTCAATCAAGGTTGGTTTTGGCCCCATTGGTATTAGCAGGCTTGAGGAAGTTGACCATAGCTGGGTTACAGCTCTTTGCATTACAGGTGCAGTGGTCGCGGTAGCCGCACCAATCATTTATGTGAAGCATGATCTGGTTGCTATGGTGCAGATCACGATTACGTCTCTTGTGGTCTTATATGGGCCAGTTCAAGATGTGAAGAAAGTTGCCTTAAACAGGTCTGTTGGGTGCCTGATAGGTGGCTTGCTGGGTTTACTGTTAGTTGTGCTGGGTCTGCAGTCATTCTTCTGGTGGGTGATCGCAGTTTTTTGCGGGCTGTTTTTTCTCTGTTCACTCCATCATAGCACAAGTTATTGGGCTTATGCCGGGACACAAGGCGGTTATGCCTTTGTTATTGCTGCGCTTGCGTCTTCCGGGCCGATTGACAATATCGAAGGGGTGCTTGACCGTTTGGTTGGCGTGCTTTTGGGGGCGGTCCTGGGAATTATAGTGCTGTATGCTGTCAGAATTTGGCAAGGGGCTGAACTCAAGAGTATTGAGCATATTGCCGATAAAAAATCTTCGCAAAAAGTAGATGACCAATAAAAAGAGAGGCTGTGAAATCACAGCCTCTCTGTGCATCAAGAAAAGTGTTTGTGGTACAATTGATTAAAGAGCCCCAGTGTATTCACCGCGAGCGGGATAATCATTCTTGATGCAGAAGTCGAGAGCACCGAGCATTGGTTTAAAGTCAGGACGTGCAAATGGCATAGTCTGCACATTGCCGAAGTAGAGAGTGCCGTCAGGCTTTACAAAGAACAGGCCTGGTTCAGCAAAGAGACCTGGCTCTTCGATACCGATAGACGTTTTTCCGCGGCCTGCTGAAATGAATAGACCCCATTCACGTGCTTTTGTCAGAGTAACGCCATAACCAACGCGCAGTTTATCTGCTTTAATCGCATTGGAAAATGTTTGGGCACGGTCCTCTGTATCGGTTGAGAGGGCGATGGTTTTCACACCACGTTCCTCAAACTCTGGTGTCAGGCGTTCCAGTTCTTTCAGGTAGGTTGCACAAATGGGACAGTGCAGACCACGGTAAAAAACGACCAGAGTGGCAAAGTCAGAAGCATCGGCTGACAGATCGAATGTACCACCACCAAGAAGGTTCGCAGATAAGCTTGGGACTGGCTTGCGAGGGATAAGCATTGTTATTCTCCTGAGCTAAATTTTCTTTTTGTAGCTTTGCTCAATTCGATTTCTTGAAAAGGCAATTAGCAGTGGTCGATTTCTATTTGATATGATATTGAACGTTTAATTGCTTTTTGTTCGAAATAACTGACTGAGAGTTCGGATATGGCCACTGCACTTGCTGAGGTGAAACCGAGAGAGCTGCGATACGATCGCCTTTCTTCGCTTATTGAACGCTTTAAAGTGGAGGCACATATTCTTAAAAACACTGAGGATGAGGTGCTTCAGGGCAACTTTTTCATTCTTCGGTGTATGCAAGGTTTCCGGAAGCTTGTGTTTCTCCCTGCCAGTCCCAATAACCCCACTGAAGTTAAGCGTATCTGCGAGGATACTGTTGTTCTTGCCGGAGCTCGGGTTGAGTTTGGCGGGCCGGGATCTCAGCTGAGCACTGCTTTGCCAGATTATGTGGAGATCTATCTCAAGGATGCACCAGAGCTGGAGAGCCTTGCTGCATTGGTGGTGGAAGAAGTGCTTTCGCCTCGGTGCGGAAGTGCTGCTGTGATCAATCGCTTGTGTGAAGTGGTGGTGATCCGGCTGCTGCGTCATGCGGTGCGGTCCGGTGTTGCCTGCAGTGGTTTGATTGCCGGATTGGCTCATCCTAATCTAGCGCAAGCGCTTGTTGCCATTCATGAAGATCCTTCCAAGCAGTGGCGTCTGGAAAGTCTTGCAGAAGTTGCTGGTATGTCGCGCACACAGTTTGCTGTGCACTTCAAGGAAGTCATGGGGGAGACGCCGGGGTCGTATTTGAGCAACTGGCGGCTGGCTTTGGCTAAATTGGATCTGGAAGCTGGGCGCCCTTTGAAAAGCGTTGCTGCACGGGTTGGATTTGCTTCACCAACGGCATTGTCGCGGGCCTATCAACGGCGTTACAATGAGCTTCCCCGTAATGTTGCATTGAAAACAGGTGTGGCTGCTTAAAACAGATGCGTTCTGCGTGTTTGTCCTAATGTCACATCTCTGCTTTATATGCTGCTCCGCTTTCGTTTCAGAATACAATTGAGCTGTGCATGAGTTTTACAGAACGCCCGACCAACCTTCCTGAAGTGCATGCCAAAGGTCATGCGCTAGAGGTTTTTGTTACCTTTCTAAAACTGGGTTTGACGTCGTTTGGTGGGCCGATTGCTCATCTGGGTTATTTTCGCGAGGAGATCGTGAAGCGCCGGAAGTGGCTTTCCGAAGAAGCTTATGGTGATTTGGTTGCGTTGTGTCAGTTCCTACCGGGACCGGCCAGCAGTCAGGTTGGGTTTGGGCTTGGACTTATGCGGGCGGGACCACTGGGAGCTTTGGCTGCGTTCTTTGCCTTTACTGCTCCTTCAGCCTTGCTGCTCTTTGGATTTGCCTATTGGGCGAGCGCTTTTGAAGGACCTGTCGGCATGGGGCTGATTCATGGTCTCAAGCTGGTGGCGGTTGCTGTTGTTGCTCAGGCTGTCTGGGGGATGGCACGCAACTTTTGTGCGGATCAGCTCAGAGCCGGACTTGCTGTGCTGGCTGTAGTTCTTGTTGTCACCTTCGGTGGGGCCGGAGGGCAAATTGCAGCAATTGTGGCCGGTGGCCTGGGAGGCTTTTTGTTTTGTTGCTCGGAGCCCAAAGCCGTGGTGCATGAGGTTCTATTTGCTCCTAGACGTCGGGTTGGGCTGCTTTCTGTCATTTTATTTGCTGTGCTGCTTTTTGGTCTACCCGTTCTGAGTGATGTTATTGTTGATCCGTTGCTGGGTGTGTTTGCCAGCTTTTACCATTCCGGTTCGCTCGTGTTTGGTGGAGGACATGTGGTATTGCCACTGCTGGAAGCTGAAGTGGTTGGCAAAGGACTGGTGAGTGAGAGCTCTTTCCTTGCCGGATACGGCGCAACGCAAGCCGTGCCGGGGCCTTTGTTTACATTTGCCGGATATCTGGGCGCTGAAATGCAGACAGGCTATGCTGCGTGGATTGGGGCGAACGTCGCGTTGCTGGGCATCTTCCTGCCGGGGGCGTTGCTTCTGATTGCCGGTCTGCCTTACTGGGCCGTGCTGCGTCAGACACCTTCTGCACGTGGCATCATGGCTGGTGCAAATGCGGCTGTTGTTGGTGTTCTTGGAGCAGCCCTATATGCGCCTGTCTGGACCAGCGCTATCCTTGAGGCGAAAGACTTTGCAGCTGCGCTTTGCGGATTTGTTCTGCTGGTTTCTTTCAAAACGCCGCCATGGGTGGTTGTGGTGTTGCTTGGTCTGACCGGGATTGGCTTTGCGTTCATTTAAGGACTTCAGGCAATAAAAAACCCGGAGTGCTGAGCATTCCGGGTTCTAAAACTTGTTTGCTTTGCTGATTAAGCAGCGAGGCTTTGCATTACGCTTTCAAACAGAGCCCGGCCTTCGAGGCCACCGTGAAGATCTTCGATAAGATTTTCCGGGTGAGGCATCATGCCGAGAACGTTGCCTTTGGCACTGGTGATGCCTGCAATGTCGTTGAGAGAACCATTTGGATTGGTATCGTCAGCATAGCGGAATGCAACGCGGCCTTCGCCTTCGAGTGCTTTCAGGGTTTCAGCATCAGTAAAGTAGTTGCCGTCATGGTGTGCCACCGGACAGCGCCAAACTTTGCCTTTTTCCATGTGAGATGTGAAGGCGCTGTTGGTGCTGGTGGTTTCCAGCATAACTTCCTTACACACGAAGTGGAGGGATGCATTGCGCATCAACGCACCTGGCAACAGGCCTGCCTCAGTCAGCATCTGGAAACCGTTACATACGCCGAGAACGTGACGTCCCTGATCTGCCGCAGTTTTGAGAGCTGGCATGATGTGGGAGCGTGCTGCAATCGCACCTGAGCGCAGGTAATCGCCGTAAGAGAAGCCGCCTGGCAGGACATAAAGGTCTGCTTCTGGCAGTTCAGTTTCAGTATGCCATACCGTGGCAACAGACTGGCCGGAGATCTGCTCCAGCGCTTTGATCATATCGCGATCCCGGTTGGAACCGGGGAATAGGATCACTGCGGATTTCATGAATGTTTCCTCTTGGATGGAGGGCCGCTTGTTACAGACGAGATTTTACAGAAGTAAAAACACCGCAAGAACAGAGAGGGCAGCGGGCAAGCCAATAAAGATGATTGCTTTGATAACCATGAACCGGATGATCCGGCCTGTATCGTCTTGCACGTTTATGCCCTCGCAGATTCTACTATCGGTTACAACTTACTTTTGAGCGAATTCTTGTCATGTGATTGAGTTCAATCACATGGAACGCGCTCTAGAGAAGCTCGATCGAGTAATTTTCGATGACGGTGTTTGCCAGTAGCTGTTCGCACATGGCTTCAATGTCAGCTTTTGCCTGAGCATCGGTGCGATCTGCCAGTTCAAGGTCAAACACTTTACCCTGGCGGATGCCTTCAACGCCTTCAAAACCAAGAGAACCAAGGGAGCCTTCGATTGCTTTGCCCTGGGGATCGAGAACACCGTTCTTAAGAGTGACGGTCACACGTGCCTTCATGGTTCTAACTGGTCCTTCCTTACCAAAATGAGAGATTCAAGCGGTTTGCATTGCGCCTGCCGCGAAAATCCGTTCTTTGCGCGCGTTCATAACGCGGGAATCTATACTGGGGAAGTGAAAATGAGCGCAGGTAGTGAGATAGTTCAATACCCGTGCGGTAGTTTGCTTGCCCCAAAAATGCAAAACGGGCCGCAGGGGCCCGTTCATTGATTATTTGACTAGCACTGGTCCAGAATGTCCCGGGCGGTCGTTGTCGATCAGGATACCAAGCCTGCGGGCTACTTCCTGATAGGCTTCAACCATGCCGCCCATGTTCTGGCGGAACCGGTCCTTATCCATCTTGTCGTTTGTGGAAGTGTCCCACAGGCGACAGCTGTCTGGAGAGATCTCGTCCGCAAGGACGATACGCATCATGTCGCCTTCGATCTGACGTCCAAGTTCGATCTTGAAATCAACGAGGCGAATACCGACGCTCATGAACAGACCGGACAGGAAGTCGTTGATGCGAATGGCGAGTGCCATGATGTCATCAAGCTCCTGAGGAGCAGCCCAACCAAAAGCGGTGATGTGTTCTTCAGAAACCAGCGGATCTCCAAGTTCGTCGTTCTTGTAGTAGAACTCGATAATGGAGCGTGGAAGCTGAGTGCCTTCTTCCAATCCCAGGCGTTTGCACAGAGAACCTGCAGCAACGTTGCGGATAACGACTTCGATTGGGATGATCTCGACCTGACGGATCAGCTGTTCGCGCATGTTCAACCGACGAATAAAATGGGTTGGAATGCCCATGTTATTCAGATTGTTGAAAATGTACTCAGAGATCCGGTTGTTCAGGACACCCTTTCCATCAACGACTTCATGCTTTTCGTTGTTGAAGGCTGTAGCATCATCTTTGAAGTGCTGAATCAGCGTTCCCGGCTCAGGACCCTCATAGAGAATCTTAGCCTTGCCTTCGTAAATTCGCCGACGGCGGTTCATAGGCACTTACCATTGCGTTTGTAGAACAAGTCGTACGGGTGACGTTGAGGCTTAAACCACTTGCCTTGCAAAACATTCGAGCAAAAATGCTGCGAATGACCCTCCAGCACTGGTTTTCGCATCTTTCGTCATTGCGAAAATCGCGATCCCGCTATGCGGCGCGGAACTTAACCGACTTTTTGATAAAGCACAAATGGGTAATTTGAATGGCGTCAACGCTCTCTGAATTGCTGCTGACTACAACTAATGGCTTTTGACCTGCAAATAGAAGTTGCGTACAATGAATTACGTAAGTTATAGCGTGGCTTGTAAGAGGGGAGGGACCTTTTTACATTGTCTGAGCTAGGAGGGAATAGATGAGCACGTTTGACAAACGAGCTGATGCGTTTGAAGGCAGTTTCGCAATGGGTTCTGAGCTTGCTTTCAAGGCTACTGCACGGCGCGATAAGCTGCTGGGCCAGTGGGCTGCTGAGAAGCTTGGTTTGGCCGGAGACATCGCAGAAGATTACGCCAACAAGATCGTCCAAACTGATCTTAAAGAGCCAGGCGACGAAGACATTTTTGCTCGTATTTCCAAAGATTTTGCAGATGCAAGTGTTGAGCAGTCTGAACACCAGATTCGCCGCACTATGGAAGAGCTGATGGCTGTTGCGAAAAAGGAAGTTGCTGAGGAAGCATAAGCTGCACTCCTTAAGCAGGCTCACCAAGAGAGCCCTTAAACTAGAGAATTTGCCGTCTTCCCTTGATTATTTTCAGGGAGACGGCTTTTTTGTTTGAATGATAGTTTTGTTTTAGAGCTGGTGCTGCGTGGTTGATGGTGCCTGTGCTTAATCAGATGAGGCATTGAATGACTGAGAATAAGTGTCTGGCAGAGAAGTTGAGAGCAGGGCAAACCATTGTGAGCGCGTGGGCAAGCCTGCCTTCTCCAATATTTTCTGATCTGTTTTTAAGAGGCGGCTACAAAGCAATCACACTGGATTTACAGCATGGTTTGCTAACCACTGCTGAAGCGCGTGATTCTATCAAAGAGATCATCAATGGTGGCGGGCATGCTGTTGCACGAATCTGTGTCGACGACTTTAAAAAAGCCAGCTGGTTGTTGGATGTGGGCGCTGAAGTGATTATCGCGCCTATGATCAACTCAGTGGACGACGCGAAGAAGCTGGTGGAATTCTGCAAGTACCCGCCGCTGGGTGCGCGTAGCTATGGTGCTGTTGGTGCAACCATGGCAACTGGTGTTTCTATGGATGATTATTTTTCTTCGGCTGATGAGAAAACGCTTGCCATTGCCATGATTGAGACGCCAGAGGTCTATGAGGCGCTTGAAGACATTTTGGCTGTTGATGGCTTGGATGGCATTTTTGTCGGGCCTGCTGACCTGTCATTGACTGTTTCTGGCGGACAATGCGTGGAACCTGTTTCTGACGGTTCTCTGGAGATGCAGAAAGACATTGCAGAGAAAACCCGTGTGGCTGGGAAGATTGCAGGGATCTATTGTGTTTCCAAGGGGCATCTTCAGCACTCAAAGGCTGCTGGTTATCAGTTTATGACGTTTGGGACGGATTCGACTTTGTTTATCAATGCTGCTGCGGAAGCTGCGAGTTCATTGGATTAAAGTCACTACGTCTGCAAAAAAAAAGGCCGCCTTAGGGGCGGCCTTTTGCATTTCAGGATCAAAAAATCAGACCTGAGTAGCAGCGCGGATTGCTGCGATGTTTTCGCGATAACTCTCAACTGTGCCGCCTTTGAAGACTGCTGAGCCTGCGACCAGTGTGTCAGCGCCAGCCTTGGTGACCAATGGGGCTGTCTCAGGGGTGACCCCGCCATCAATCTGGATGCGGATTGGGCGATCGCCGATCATGCTTTTGATGCGGGCAACCTTCTCGATTTGAGAGTGGATAAATTTCTGCCCACCGAAGCCAGGGTTCACGGTCATGACAAGGATCAGGTCAACGCTGTCCAGAACGTACTCGAGGCAGCTTTCGTGTGTACCAGGATTTAGAGAAACACCTGCTTTTTTACCCAGATTGCGGATTGCCTGCAAAGAGCGGTGCAGGTGAGTGGTCGCTTCTGCGTGAACTGTGATGTAGTCCGAGCCAGCTTTTGCGAAGGCTTCAAGGTACGGATCACATGGTTCGATCATAAGGTGCGCGTCGAAGACTTTATCGGTGTGAGGGCGGAGTTTTGCAATGACGTCCGGGCCAAAAGTGATGTTTGGAACGAAGTGGCCATCCATGACATCCAGATGGATCCAGTCGGCTCCAGCTTCAACAACATCACGAACTTCTTGCCCCAGCTTAGAAAAGTCTGATGCAAGGACGGAAGGGGCGATAACGAGCGGCTGTGCCATAACAGGGATTCTCCTAGATGTGCCCAATTTGCTGTGCGGCTAACATGGACACACATGAGAAGCAAGTGGTGCGAACAGCGCAGCTTCCCGCACGTCGCTCAGGGGATTGTTGCTTCTGCTTCACGGATGTGTATCGCAGCAGGCTTAAGGATCCATGGAAGCAGGTAGATCGGGAACTGGGCAAAGGCAAAGAACAGCCATGCGAGCTCTGGAATTGTACCTCCCAATGCAGCAACCATCAGACCCAGATTACGGCTTCCGGTGCCGTAGGCGGCTATGAAGGCAGTTTGCCGTCCTGCAGGGTAAAAGATCAGGAAGGTTACGAGCAACTGAAGTGCTGCAATTGCAAAGACACCCACAAACAAGGCGGTGGCTTTGAACGGTGCGGTTATTGCAAAACCAGTCACACCATCCATCGCTGCGACGGCAAAGATAAAGAGCACGATACAGTTTAAGCCGTTGATGTGGTCTGTCGCCTTGTTGATCCGTTTTGCACCAAGCAAATAATAAAGCAGTCGTCCCAATCCTGCGGAGCCTATCAGGAACATGGCCAGATTGGTCGCCAGAGACAAAGGGGAGACCTTAAGGGTTTCTGGCAGCAACAGATAGGCGAACAAAGCCGTGCTGAGAGGGGCGACGATCAACGACAAGGTTGAAATGGTGAGGGCAAGGGCTCCGTTGAGACCAAACATCCAGATAAAGATTGGCGTGGACATAACGGGCGGTGCGGCAGACACCATGAACAACGCTGTCAGTACTCCCAAGTCGATCTGATCCAACCCGATGATAAGGCAGGTCACTGTTGCGAGCAGAGGGAGAATGAGCATTTGCCAGAGCATCGCCGCAAACGCTGGCAATGGGCGTCTGAGCTGATTGGCAATGGCTGCGTTGTCTACGCGAATGAAGCTCAGTGTCAGCAGAACAAAGATTGCGGGCGTTAAGAGAATGCGCAGCGCTTCAGCAATGCCGGGCAGCAAAAGGCCGAGGAAGACTGAGATTGCGACCGCGTTGGTGCCATTTCGCCCCAAAAAACGCAGGAGTGTATTGATCGGCTTCAGGCCGCTTAAAACGAATTTAGGGGAGAGCAATGTTTAGTCCACGCGAAAACTTAAGTGCAAGAGATCGCGCGACTAAACCATATCAGTCGAGTTTGAGCAAACATTTCAGTGTTTCAGCGACCACGCGTAAACTAACTGCGATTAGGCTGGTCTGGAAACGTTAGTTGGCAAACTCTTTAAGAGGTAACGCAACTGTTTCCTTAATTGTCGAAACTACAATGCGTGACTGAACATCTGAGACAAGAGCGTTGTCCAGAAGTTTCAAACGAAGGAAATCGTCATAAGACTTTATATCTGTGGCAACTACTTTGATGAGATAGTCCACTGCGCCGGTGATGCGTTCGCATGTAACAACTTCGGGCCATACTCCAATTAGCCTGTCGAATGTTTCCATGTTCTCGCGGCTGGGTACAGTGAGCTTAACAAAGGCATATGCGAGAAAGCCAAGACCGACGGCTTCGCGATCAACCAGCGCAGCTGTCTGTTTGATGACACCAGACTCCTTGAGTTTCTTAATTCGCCTCCAGCATGGAGTTTGGCTCATACCGGCTTCTTTGGCGATATCTGCGATGGATTGGGATGCATCTTTTTGCAGAATCCGCAGAACTCGGATGTCGGATGGGTCCAATAAGGAATTTTCGCTCATGTGCCCTCTTAGGAATAATTTTTCGACTGAGTACGTATTTGTCGGTAGGATAGCACAGAAAGCACGCAAAAAAAGGATCACTATGGGCTAGGACGAAAGAATTGGTTTTGGCGGGGGGGACCGTCCACAGCCATGATGGGAGAGGAGCTCATTGAATGAACGTAAGTGTGCCACCGATCAGCTTACACGACAAATACACAGCTGAAACAGGCAATGTTTACCTAAATGGTATTCAGGCACTGGTACGACTGGCGTTGGATCGCGGTCGATTAGATCGTGCTAAGGGATTGAAAACAGGCGGTTTTATCTCAGGATACCGTGGGTCTCCAATTGCTGGTTACGACACGGAGCTTCAAAGATCACGTCAATATCTCGATCCGCTGGATATTCAGTTTCAGCCGGGAGTGAATGAGGAACTGGGCGCCACAGCAGTGTGGGGATCGCAAAAAGTCAGACAGCACGGCAAGGGCTCAGCCTTTGATGGCGTCTATGGTATCTGGTACGGGAAGGCGCCAGGTGTTGATAGAGCAGGTGATGTGCTGCATCAGGCAAGTGCTTCTGGAACCGACCCAAATGGCGGAGTTGTGGCACTTGCTGGCGATGACCATCTGGCAAAATCTTCCATTTTGCCCGCTCAAAGCGAGTTTTTTTTCCAGCATGCAGAAATTCCGGTTCTCAACCCGGCTGACATTCAGGAAGTTCTGGATTTCGGCTTACATGGGTTTGAGATGTCCCGTTACACCGGTCTGTGGAGCGCATTGATTTGCCTTGCAGATACGATGGATGCATCTGGTGTTGTTTCTGTTGATCCAAGGCGTATGTCATTCTCACGCCCTGCTGCGTTTGATCCGCGCAAGAATGCTGAGCTGAATCGTGTGCTCTTGCTCGGTAATCGGTTGGAGACAGAGCGTCTATTGCGTGACATCCGCATGCCGGCGGTTCTGGCGTATGCAAAGGCGAATCGTCTCGACCATGTTGCCTATGGTGCGCAAAAGCCGCGTATCGGTATGATTGCGACAGGCAAAGCATTCCGTGATTTGTGTCAGGCTCTTCGCCTGATGGGAATTACAGATCAACGGGCCAAAGAGATCGGGCTGGCGGTTTATAAGGTTGGTATGCCTTATCCGCTTGAACCAACAGCATTTTCTAGCTTTGCACGTGGTGTCGAAAAGATTCTGGTTGTGGAGCATAAGCGTGCGTTCATAGAGCCACAAATCAAAGAAATTGCTTACAACTGGCCGAGTGATCAGCAGCCGAAGATTCTGGGTAAGAAAGATGCGCAGGGAGAGCCTCTGCTCTCTGATGTTCTGGAGCTTTCCATTGATGAGATGATCCGTGTGATCATGAATTTCCTGCCTCAGGAATACGTCAATGACGAGATGCGTTCTGTTGCCGATTCCATGATGCGTCAGCAGATGTGGGCTCAGGGAAATGGCGAACTTGCAGCGCGTTCCCCTTACTTCTGCTCTGGTTGTCCGCACAATACGTCGACCGTGGTGCCTGAAGGGTCTCGCTCGATGCCGGGTATTGGCTGTCATGCCATGACCGAGATTAATGGCCGGACCACTGATGGTCAGATTGCCATGGGTGGTGAAGGCTCTTTATGGGTCGGTCAGGCGAACTTTGCGCGTGATGAGCATGTGTTTGCCAATATGGGAGATGGAACTTATTTCCACTCCGGTATTCTGTCGATCCGTCAGGCTGTTGCTGCTCGTGTGCCGATCACCTTCAAGATCCTTTACAATGACGCTGTTGCGATGACGGGTGGTCAGGAGATCGATGGATCTTTGACTGTGCCACAGCTCCTCAACCAGCTTCATGCTGAGGGGGTTGAGAAGGTTGTTCTGCTCAGCGAGACCCCTGAAGACTATTCTGGTCGCCAGGATCTTGCCGTTACCGAGCCTGTTCATCACCGCGATGATCTGATGACCGTTCAGAACGAGCTCAAAGAGTTCAAAGGTGTTTCTGCGATCGTGTTTGATCAGACCTGTGCTGCTGAGAAGCGTCGTCGCCGGAAGAGGGGTTTGTATCCTGATCCGGATCTGCGTTTGTTCATCAATGACCGTGTCTGTGAAGGGTGCGGTGATTGTTCTGTCCAGTCCAACTGTCTTTCTGTTGAGCCTGTTGAGACGGTGTTTGGTGAAAAGCGTCGGATCAATCAGTCTTCCTGTAACAAGGACTTCTCTTGCGTGAAGGGGTTCTGCCCATCCTTTGTTTATGTGAAGGGTTCGAAACTGCGTCAGGCGAAACCTGCTGATTTTGCTCTTGATGAGTTTGTAAAGCAGCTGCCAGACGTTCAACTGCCATCACTGGAGAACACGCACAACCTGCTGGTCGCCGGTATCGGTGGTATGGGTGTTACGACCATTTCCGCGATTATCGCAATGGCGGCACATATTGACGGGATCAAAGCGTCCACGCTCGATATGACTGGTCTTGCTCAGAAGGGGGGACCTGTAACGTCCCATGTGCGCTTTGCTGCGGCGAGTGATACAATTGAAGGGCCGCGTGTGCCGCCTGCACAGCTGGATGTGCTGATTGCAAGTGATATGCTGGTTGCAAGTAAGGCTGAGCAGCTTTCCCTTTATCATAAGAGCAGGACGCATGGCTTTGTGAACACAAACGTCACGCCGACCTCTGAGTTTGTGATGAAGCAGCAGCTTTCCTTTGATGAGCATAAGATGAAGCGGACGCTGGAGCAGGGGACGCTTGATCTGAGAGCTCATGATCTGGCGAACATTGCTGAGAAGCTGTTGGGTGATGCGATTTACACCAACATGATGCTCATCGGATTGTCTTATCAGGCTGGTACTCTGCCGATCTCAGCACAAGCCATTGAGAATGCGATCTCATTGAATGGCGCAGCGGTTGAGAAGAACATCAATGCATTCCATGCAGGGCGTGTTCTTTATGCCAATCCTGATGCAATTTTTGCAGCTCTTCCACGTCAGGAAGCTGTGAAGGTGATGACGCTGGATGAGAAGATCGCCTTCTTCGCGAAAGAGCTTACCACTTACCAGAATAAGTCCTACGCCAATAAGTATCTCGACAAGATCTCCGAGATCAGAGCGCGGGATGAAGAGTTTGGTCCGGGCTCTCTTGAGGTGACGCATACTGCGGCTGAGATGCTTTACAAGGTGATGGCTTATAAAGACGAGTACGAAGTTGCGCGCCTTTATAGTGAGCCAGAGTTCCGCAAGAATCTTGAGGCTCAGTTTGCAGACCCAGGTGAGTTGCAGTTGATGCTGGCTCCTCCATTCCTGCCCGGTAAGCCGGATCCAAAGACGGGTCGTCCGCAAAAGCGGGCCTTTGGTCCTTGGATCTTCAAGGCTTTTGAGATGCTTGTGTCTCTTCGTGGTTTGCGAGGCACTGCACTCGATCCGTTTGGATATGCGCGGGAGCGTAAAGAAGAGCGGGCTTTGGTGAAGCAGTACCGGGATGATCTCTCATTGGTTGGCGGAAAACTCGGTACAGCGAACTATGGATTGCTTCGCGAGTTTCTCAACTTGCCTGATTCTATTCGCGGGTATGGCCCTATCAAGGACGAGAATCTGAAGCTTGCACAACTCAGACGTGAGGAGCTGCTTGGCAGACTTGAGGAAGACCCGACAACGGTCACCTTTAAAGAAGCTGCTGAATAAGCCTTCGTTATTGGCGGAAAACAAAGGATGCCGGCCCTGACAAGGGTCGGCATTTTGTGTTTCAAATCACAGTTACGTGATTTCATTCTTGATATGCGTTCTCCTACGGGCAGCTATCTCAATTTTCTCAAAATTCGAACTTGTCTTTTTTTAGGTCTTCCTCTAAAACCGACCGGACGGTACAAAAACCGACTGGACGGTACAGAAACCGACCAGACGGTACAGGCTCCGGTTAGAGGAGAGGGATACCAGCGTGGAAACAACAGCTGAACATATTCTGGATGCAGTCGAGCGTCTGGTTTGCATTGAAGGAACTCGTAAGCTGACCATTGATGCCGTGGCGGCTGAGGCCGGCATGTCCAAAGGCGGGGTGCTTTACAATTTCCGAAGCAAGCATGAGCTGTTGCTGGGTGTGATCCGCAGAGTTGTTTCTGAGGTTCGTGAACGGACTTACACGCTGAGCGACAAGTTGACAGAGCAGGGAGTGGCCTGTCCCATTTTGCGGGCCAGCTTCCAGATCTACAAAGAGTACAGAGAGAAGACCGCTCCGAAAGCATTGTTTGCTCTTGCTGCTCAAGAACCTGAGTTGATTGCTGAATTTCAGGAGATGAGTGCTGAATTTGGAAGAGCAATCAACTGTGAGGTTAGTGACCCGGTTACGGGGCATATGTGTTTGCTCATAATAGACGGGCTTTATTATCGCCAAGCGCTGGGTATTGAACAAAACAGCACTGGTGAAATTGATGAACTTATTGATCGCGTGTTGGAAATCACCTCCCAGAATAACCGGTACGCCGAACTGAACGCTGAAGCTGGAAACTAAGGTAAAATGCAGAAAATAAGCGGAAAAAGTAGAATAGGACGCCTGAGTGCTCCTGTTTTTGTTGGGGCACTTGCTCTGCTGCTTGCAAGTTGTCAGGAGCAGGAAGTTGTTGAAGCACCGAAAACGGTTGCTCCTCGTCCTGCTCGTGTCATGGTCGTTTCTGAGATTGATGATCTCTTTACGCGTAACTTCACTGGTCGTGTCGATGCGGTTCAGACCGTCGATCTGGCGTTTCGTGTGTCTGGTCAGCTTGTTGAAATGCCAATCATTGAAGGGCAGCGTATTGCAAAAGGCGATCTGATTGCGGCGCTTGACCCAACTGACTACGAAAACACTGTTCGTGAAGCTCAGGTCAACTTTGAACAAAAGAAGAAAGACCTGAAGCGCTTTGAAACATTGAAAGACAAGCAGGTTATCTCTGAAGGTCAGTACGACAATGCAAAGACAGCATTTGATCTTGCAGACGTGACCCTTGATAAAGCTAAGCAGAACCTTGGTTATACAAAGATCGTTGCGCCTTACGATGCAATCGTAACCTCTCGTTCGCTGGATAATTATGCGATCATCAATGCTGGTACCAGCATTGCCCGGTTGCAGGATGTGAGTGAAGTTCGCATCGATATCAACGTGCCTGAAACGCTGTTTGCTCAGGCGACTGAATCTTCTGTTTTAAAGATGACTGCTGAGTTCCCTTCCCATCCGGGTAAGGTATTCCCATTGGAATATCGTGAGCACAGCACGGAAGCAGACAAGGTTGCTCAGACCTATCGTGTGACTTTGGCCATGAATAACGATGATGGTTACAACATCATTCCTGGCATGACTGCGAGCGTAAAAGTTAAGCTCAATGGTCTTGATAAGTCTCAGACCACGGCCTTCTTCGTGCCAACATCTGCAGTTGGCTCTTCTCCTGACAAGAGCCCGTATGTGTGGGTTGTTGATGAAAGCGAAAAGCGTGTTGGTCGTCGTAAAGTTCTGCTTGGAACTGTGCTTGGCAGCTTCATTCCGGTGCTTTCCGGCTTGAAAGACGGCGAGATGATCGTAACGGCTGGTGTGAGCCACCTGAGCGAAAATCAGCTGATCGTGCCTAAGCTGTAAGAGTAGCGTCTAGGAGTTATTGATATGGATATTGCACGCTACTCGATCGAGAAGCCGGTCAATGTCTGGATGGTTGTTCTGATTGCTCTGCTTGGGGGCATTTGGGCTCTGGGCGGCATTGGACGACTGGAAGATCCGGCATTTACCATTAAAGAAGCGCAGGTGATCACCTCCTATCCGGGTGCCAGCGCTGCGGAAGTTGAGGAAGAAGTTACTGAACGGCTGGAAAGTGCCATTCAGCAAATGCCTCAGCTGAAAGAAGTTCGCAGTACCTCTGAACCGGGTCTCTCCCGAATTCAGGTGGAAATGAAAGACACCTATGATGGCACTGAGCTGCCTCAGGTGTGGGATGAGCTGCGTCGTAAAGTGAACGACGAAGTGCCAAACCTGCCAAATGGTGTCCGCACTCCGGTTGTTTATGACAGCTTCGGTGATGTGTTCGGCATGTACTATGCTCTGACGGCTGATGGATACTCCAACCGGGATATCCGTAAAACCGTGAAAGAGCTGCGCCGTGAGCTGCTGACTGTCGATAACGTTGCTAAGGTTTCTATTCTTGGTGAGCCTGAGGACGAGATCATCATTGCGATGGATCAGGACCGTCTGGCACAGCTGGGAATTACCATTGCGGACGTACAGAATGTGCTGAATGCGGAAAACGCTATTCAGGCGAACGGTACGACTGTTTCCGGTGATCTGCGCATTCGTATTTCGACAGTTTCTGCCTTTGACAGCTACCGTAGTATTCAGGACCTCGTGATCGGTAATCCGGGTTCTACAGCGATGGTTCGTTTGTCTGATGTGGCGACGCTTTCTGTGCAAGAGCCTGAAAATCCGAAGGTTTTGGTTCGTCATAACGGCCAGCGCGCGGTTACCCTTGGTGTTGCTGCTGTTGAAGACACAAACGTTGTGGCCGTTGGGCAAAACGTTGAAGCGCATCTGAATGACTTGCGTGCGAACCTGCCTATTGGCATGGAAGTCATCCCTATCTACGAACAGCACAAAGTGGTTGATCAGGCCGTTGGTTCCTTTGTTTGGAACCTTGTGATGTCTGTTTCCATCGTGATTGTGGTGCTCGGCATCTTTATGGGCTGGCGTGCAGCTGTGGTGGTTGGCTCGGTTCTGTTGCTGACCGTTCTTTCTACGATCTTGCTGATGAAGCTGGGCAGTATTGAGCTTGAGCGTATTTCGCTTGGTGCGCTTGTTATCGCCATGGGTATGTTGGTGGACAATGCGATTGTTGTTGCCGAAGGGATGATGATCAACATGCAACGCGGTATGCGGCCTATCAAAGCTGCGTCGACCGTTGTTGAGCAGACCAAATGGCCGCTTTTGGGTGCGACCGTTATCGGCATCATGGCGTTCTCTGGTATTGGCCTTTCCAGTGATAGTACTGGTGAGTTCATGTTCTCGCTGTTCGCTGTGGTTGGCATCTCCCTGCTGATGTCCTGGTTGTTTGCGATCCTTGTTACGCCGTTGTTTGGTAAGTACTTCTTCAAGATGGCTGCCATCTCCGGTGATGAGCATGATCCTTACCGCGGCTTCATGTACACCATGTTCCGTAAGATTCTGGTGCTGACGCTGAAATTGCGTTGGTTGTCTCTGGCAGCTCTGATCGGTGTGACTGTGGTTTGCTTCTGGTCTTTCCAGTTTGTTGCAAACTCCTTCTTTCCGAACTCTGCGACTCCGCTGTTCTATGTGAACTACTGGTTGCCGCATGGTACTGACATTCATGCGACTGCGCGTGATATGGAGAAGCTAGAAAACGAGATCCTGTCTTTGCCAGGTGTCGTTTCGACCAACTCCTTCATTGGTCAGGGTGCGACCCGCTTTATGCTGACTTACTCAGCTCAAGACGGTAGCTCCAACTATGGTCAGGTGATTGTTCGGACTGAAAACACTGATATCATTAATGATCTCGCACTGAAGATCCGTGCATTCGGTGTTGCTGAGTTGCCTCAGGGACAGGTGTATACCGAGCGTCTGGTGTTTGGTCCTCCGTCTGGTGCTGATGTTCAGGCTCGTATCACTGGTCCGGATGCTGATGTTTTGCGAGCTGTCTCTGAAGAGATGATCCAGATCTTCAAGGATCCTCAGTATCGCTTGAGTGATGTTCGTACCGATTGGCGTGAACGTGAGCTGGTGATGCATCCGAAGTTTGATGAGCAGCGGGCTCGTATTGCTGGCATCACACGACAGGATCTTTCTACTGCGGTTCAGTTTACCTCTGATGGTATCCGTGCAGGTGACTATCGTGATCTGGATGAAGACATTCCGATCATCGTGAAACGTAAGCGTGCTGAAGGTGAGACTGCGTCCGAAGCCCTTATAAACACACTGGTTTGGAGCTCTCAGCAGCGCAAGTATGTGCCGATTGATCAGGTGACTTCCGGCATCTCTACTGAAGCTGAGGATACTTTGATCCGTCGTCGGGATCGTGTGAAGACGTTGAGTGTGCTTGGGGCGAGTGCTCCGGATGAGTTGGCGTCGGTTGCTCATGCTCGAATTCGGGGTGCGATTGAAAGTGTTCCGCTTCCTGATGGGTATTCCATGGAGTGGGGTGGTGAGTACGAGAACTCTCAGGATGCGAATGCGTCGCTGGGCAGTAAGGTGCCTGTTACCTTCCTCGTGATGATTGTTATCTCCATCCTGTTGTTCTCTAAGGTGCGGGAACCACTCATCATCTGGCTGATCGTACCGATGTCTATCAACGGTGTTGTGATTGGTCTGCTTGGGACAGGTATGCCGCTCGACTTCATGGCGATCCTTGGTGTGTTGTCGCTGTCAGGTATGTTGATCAAGAATGCGATCGTGCTTCTGGAAGAGATCGATTTGCAGCTGGAGCTTGGTGGAGACCGGTTTGAAGCTGTTGTTAATGCCAGTGTTTCTCGTCTGCGTCCGGTGTCTATGGCAGCGATCACAACGATCCTTGGTATGGCTCCGCTGATTGTTGATCCGATGTTCGCGAGTATGTCTGTGACCATTATGGGTGGTCTGACGTTTGCGACGCTGCTGACATTGCTGGCTGTTCCGCTGCTGTTCATCATCTTCTACCGCATCCATCCAGGTGAGGGTGCAGGGAAAGGTAAGGCAGAGAAGTCTTTGAAAGAACTGGAAGAAAAACCTTCCATTGATCAGAAGGCTGAGCCGGAACCGGCTTAAGAAAAAGGCCTTCCCGGTTACCTAAAACCGGGAAGGCCCATGAGATAAGCAAGGGGCGGCGTATATTTACCGCACACTCCGTCCTTTGCTCCCCCGCGTCGCCTCTGCCCCCAACACCAGAGGCGGCGCATCTTTTTTGCCTTTAAGGCACTCCCCACAACAACTTGATCAGGCACTTTGCGCGAATTTGCGTTGTTTTGCGCAATTCAGCGTTTTTGTGCGTTGGTTCGCGTTGCTATGTGGATCTTTACCTTAACGGAAATAGCGGAATACGGAATTCAAATCTACCGTGATCCGTGTTGACACTTCCAAGTTGGTACAGTGTCACCCGGGTACTTTGAGGCTGAGTAGACGCCGCGGGCGATGGCACGGGAGACTGTCTGAGCTGCGTATGCA
>NZ_LCWX01000122.1:98408-109641 GCF_001431305.1 Pseudovibrio sp. POLY-S9 | reverse complement strand
CCCAGTTCCAGCAATTCAACCATTGGTTCCTGCATTTTTCGTTTGCAGGTAGAAATCACGAAGAGCAGGTCGCCGTCCATTGGTGTGTGTGCTGGCCAGAGGGCGCGGGCGTAGCCGTCGTGGGCGGCTGTGGCAATGCGTTTGGCTTCTGACTTGGTCAGGATCAGGTCCGTTGCGACAACACCGATGGTGGTGTTTGTGTTCGGGGATAAGTCGATTGTGCCAAGCGTGAACTTGGTTTGCACGGTGCGGTCCATGCCAGGCATTTCGGTTGGCCAGCCCAATCCGCCGAATTCTTCGTGCTGTTCGCTTGGAGCTGCCCAGAAGTAGGGCGTGTCGCCAATTGTGGTGCGGCCCAGTGCGTTGACGGCGATTAGCGCGCCGACGGTGCCGCCGCGGGGGAGTGCGAGGGAGGCTGAGCCCAGTCCGCCTTTCAGATCAGCGGTGGTTGCTCCGAAGCCTGCGCCTGCAGTGCCGAGTTCGAATTCGTCGGCTGCATTGTCGACGGCCTCGATACCCATTTCACGATAGATTGGATTTCTGCCCCACGATTTATCCCCTCCGTTGAGAAGGTCGAATAGAATGGCTGTGGGGGTAATTGGAATGACAGCACTGCCAACACTGAAACCTTTGCCGAGCTCTGCCAGTCGAACCTGTGCACCGCTGCCTGCATCCAGTCCGAATGCTGAGCCGCCTGACAAGACGAGCGCGTCAATGGCATTGACGGTTTGCTCCGGCTCCAGCAAGGCAACGTCACGTGTGCCGGGGGCTCCGCCCATGATGGCGACGGAGGCAACGGCTTGCTCGTCGGGAATGAGAACGGTGACACCTGATTTGGTCTTTTCGCAATGAGCGTTGCCGACCTTCAATCCCGGAACATCGGTGATCAGGTTGCGCGGTGTTGGGGACATGGTGTTTCCCTAATTTATTATTAAAACGTACAGGAAGCGCCTTAGCGATGAAAAAAACGCAGGGCACTCTAACTAATTGTCTTTATGCATATCTTGGTTTGAAAATCTGTAGGCCCTTTCGGGCAAAGATATGTCCGAAGTCCCTGTTTCAAGATAAATCTATTCCGAAAACTGGAATAGGGAACACCCTTAGACTGAATGGTAATTTCGGTCGAGGTAGATCAGAGCGGGTGCAAATTCACCCAGACGTGCAGCGACCACTTCACCAAATAGAACTGAATGGGTGCCGACTTCTGTTACTTCTTTGATATGGCAATCGAAACTGACACGTGCACTTTCCAGAACAGGACTTCCTGTTGCCAGGGTGCCCCAGCTTCCTTTTGCGAAGCGCTCTTCCATTGGCAGGTCACCCTGGCCAGCGAAGACGTTCGACAAGTCTGTATGATCATGAATGAGTGTGTTGATACAGAACACGCCGTTGTCTTTTACGATCTGATTCACCTTTGCGCTGCGGTTGAGGCAGACAAGCAAGGTGGCGGGATCGTCTGAGACAGAACACACAGATGAAACGGTTGCGCCAATGCGCCCTGCAGGGCCAGCACTGGCCAGCAAATGAACGGAAGCGCCTAAACGACTCATTGCCTCTCTAAATTCATGCGAGGCGAGACTTTTATTCGTATTTTCAGTTGGCGCCATGGTTAAAGCTGTCGTCATCCAGTTCGTTCCAAGATATTCCCACAGGTATGATCTGTGTTTCACACTGTACAATATTCATTAGTACTTTTCAGTCGCCCAAAAACGACAGGTATTTGAAATAGAGTAGTTATAGCCATTTGCTGAGAAAAGCTAGTTCTACTGCGAAAAACTGATTAATATACCAGAGGCTATATTCTAGTTTTAGGCGCACATTTTGCTGTTCCGGAATTTTCATTGAAAATTGAAGGCCCAACAAGGTCTTCACGCGCGGGCAAATTGGAAATCTTCAAAAAATCCTGGGTACCATCTTGCAGTTTTTGTCCGGATATGGTCAGTATACAATAGCTGTGATATATTACAGAATAGGGAAGAGGCTTTCTACGGATGAGGAAAATTCACGTATGGGTTGTGGTGCTCTGGTCTCAGAGACTGTCCTAGTGGATTGTCGGGAGTAGGAATAAGTCCAGATTTTGGATTGTATGAAATAAAAATGCGCCTGACGCGTATAAAGAATAGGAAAATTCCAAAATACGGACTTATAAGTATGGGTAATATACTTACAGGTCGGCTTACCATAAAATATTTGGGGTCTGAATTCGGAGGCATTCAGACTGGACAGCAACTAAAAGCTGATCTCATGCGGGGAACAAAATAAAACATGGATTACTTTCTCCAACAACTTATCAATGGTGTGACGCTGGGGTCCATTTATGGTCTCATCGCCATTGGCTATACAATGGTCTATGGCATTATCGGCATGATTAACTTCGCCCATGGCGATATCTTCATGGTCGGATCTTTCGTTGCACTTATTCTAATTGTTGCACTTGGCATTACAGCCGCTACACCGGTGCTTCTTTTGATTTTGGCTCTGGCCCTCGTTCTTGTTGTGGCCATGGCTTTGACTGCTGTTTGGGGGTGGACAGTAGAGCGCATTGCCTATCGGCCTTTGCGCGGATCATTCCGTCTTGCACCGCTGATTACTGCAATTGGTGCATCAATTGCTCTTCAGAACTTCGTGCAGGTTTCTCAAGGTGCCAAGAATAAGCCATTGCAACCTCTCTTTTCCGGCAGCTTTCAGCTGACTGATGGTGGTGCAGATGGTTCTGGCTTTATCGTAAACCTGTCTTACATCCAGATCTTGATTGTTGTGACGACGGTCATTTTGATGGGTGGCTTCACTTATCTCATCAACAACACCAATCTGGGCCGCTCTCAGCGTGCTTGTGAGCAGGACCGGAAGATGGCGTCCTTGCTGGGTGTGAATGTTGACCGCACAATCTCTCTTACCTTTGTGATGGGTGCGTCTCTAGCTTCGGTCGCAGGTCTGATGTTCCTGCTGTATTACGGTGTGGTAGATTTTTACATCGGCTTCCTGGCTGGTGTGAAGGCCTTTACCGCTGCGGTTCTGGGAGGAATCGGATCGCTGCCGGGTGCAATGCTGGGTGGATTGCTGATCGGGCTTATCGAGACGTTCTGGTCTGGCTACTTCTCCGTTGAGTACAAAGATGTTGCCGCGTTTTCGATCCTGGCGATTGTTCTGATCTTTATGCCGGAAGGACTTCTCGGCCAACCTGAGGTGGAGAAGGTCTGATGCAAGCAAGAAAAAAAGACAGCTTGCTTGTTGCAAGTGTAAAAGACAGTTTGGGTGCTGCGGTTATTACGTTCGCGCTTGCCTGTGTCATGGTTGGTTTGCGCGTTGATGTGGCGTCAGGCCGCGGCGCGGAGCTGTTTCTAGAACACCGCTGGTTAGCGGTTGCAGTTGCAGTACTTGTTGTGTTCGCTGGCCGTCTCGCCATGAACATCTTCTTCTGGAAACGGGAAGACCCGCCGTCTCTCAACCTCTCTGGCCTATTGCCAAAAGGTGGATTGGGAGGAGGCTCCTCTAATGTGCTTAAATATGGCCTGGTCGTTTTGGCTGTTGCGCTTCCATTTGCGTTGATGTTCTGGCTCGGTGCCCGTGGGTCGCGTCAATATATCGACCTTGCTATTTTGGTGATGACCTATGTGATGTTGGGCTGGGGCCTGAACATTGTGGTTGGTCTGGCTGGATTGCTGGATCTGGGCTATGTGGCGTTTTATGCGGTTGGAGCTTACTCCTATGCATTGCTCGCGCATTACTTTGGCTTTTCCTTCTGGCTCTGCCTGCCGCTTGCCGGTATTCTGGCAGCGTTCTGGGGTGTCATTCTCGGTTTCCCGGTTTTGAGGCTTCGAGGTGACTACCTTGCCATTGTGACGCTTGCGTTTGGTGAGATCATTCGTGTTGTGCTGCTGAACTGGTATCAGTTTACAGGCGGACCAGATGGTCTTTCCGGAATTCCGCGTCCAAGCTTCTTCGGGTTGGAATTTACCCGTGGTGAAGGCGGATTTGCGAGCTTCTTTGGTCTGGATTACAGCAGTATTCACCGCATCATCTTCCTGTACTACCTCATCTTTGCGATGGCCTTGTTCACGAACTTCGTGACCATGCGTTTGCGCCGGATGCCGATTGGTCGTGCATGGGAAGCATTGCGTGAAGATGAGATTGCCTGCCGGGCTCTTGGTATCAACACAACGAATACCAAACTGACAGCCTTTGCTCTTGGTGCGATGTTCGCCGGCTTTGCAGGGTCTTTCTTTGCAACGCGTCAGGGCTTCATCTCTCCTGAGAGTTTCACCTTCCTTGAATCTGCGATCATTCTTGCGATTGTGGTTTTGGGTGGTCTTGGCTCACAGATTGGCGTGGTGATTGCAGCAATTGTGATGATCGGTGGCTTTGAATTCTTCCGCGAGTTTGAAGAATACCGCATGCTTGTCTTCGGTATGATCATGGTGGTTATCATGGTTTGGAAACCGCGTGGATTGATCTCAAGCAGAACGCCAAGTGTGGCGCTTTCCAGAAACGCTAAGGGCATCTCTGCCGATCTCGTTCAGGAGGGCCACGGATGAGCACCTGGGACAACAACCCTGTTCTGAAGGTTGAGCACCTGACCATGCGCTTCGGCGGATTGACGGCGATCAACGACCTGAGCTTCAATATTGGGCGTGGTGACATTACTGCGCTGATCGGGCCAAATGGTGCGGGTAAAACCACAGTGTTTAACTGCATCACCGGTTTTTATAAGCCGACTGAAGGCCGTCTTGTCATGAACCGCTCCAATGGTGAAAAGCACCTTTTGGAACGGATGGCAGACTTCAAAATTACGGCGGACGCGAAAGTTGCCCGTACGTTCCAGAACATCCGTCTGTTTGGCGGTATGACTATTCTGGAAAACCTGATGGTGGCACAGCACAATCCGCTGATGGTTGCTTCCAACTGGACCATTGGTGGTCTGCTGGGGCTTGGTGGTTACAAAAAGTCCAATGTGGACGCGATTGAAACTGCCAAGTACTGGCTGGAGCGCATTGACCTGATTGATCGTGCGGATGCACCTGCGGCTGATCTTTCCTACGGCGATCAGCGCCGGTTGGAGATTGCCCGTGCCATGTGTACCGGCCCTGAACTTCTTTGTCTGGACGAACCAGCTGCTGGTTTGAACCCGAAAGAAAGTCTGGAGCTGAACAATCTGCTTCAATACATCCGCAAAGAGCATGACACTTCGGTTGTTCTGATTGAGCACGACATGTCTGTTGTTATGGAAATCTCCGACCACGTTGTGGTGCTGGATTACGGCGTGAAGATTTCTGATGGCTCTCCTGAGTTCGTCAAAAACGATCCGCATGTGATCGCGGCGTATCTGGGGGTTGAGGATGATGAAGTCGATCAGGTTGAAGAGGAGGTGGGCATAGCATGAACGCTCAACAACCACTCCTGAGCATTCGCGGAGTTAAAACCTTCTACGGCAAGATTCAGGCACTGCATGGTGTTGATCTTGATGTGTATGAAGGTGAGATCGTGACGCTGATTGGTGCGAACGGTGCAGGGAAGTCTACTCTGATGATGACCGTTTGCGGCACGCCGCAGGCTCGTAACGGGTCTGTGACGTATTGCGGTGAGGACATCACTTACAAGCCAACCTACGAGATTATGCGCACCGGTATTGCTCAGTCACCAGAAGGTCGCCGTATCTTCCCACGCATGACGGTTTTAGAGAACCTGATGATGGGCGGTATGGTTGCCGGGAATGAGCATTTTGAGGAAGATCTGCGCCGTGCGTTTGAGCTGTTTCCGCGTTTGAAAGAACGCCAGCAGCAGCGCGGCGGGACTTTGTCGGGCGGAGAACAGCAGATGCTGGCGATTGCCCGTGCCTTGATGAGCCGTCCGCGTCTTTTGCTGCTGGATGAACCGTCTCTGGGGCTGGCTCCGATCATCGTGTCGCAGATTTTTGATGCGATCCGTGAGCTGAACCGGGCCGATGGTCTGACCGTGTTCCTTGTTGAGCAGAATGCGTATCACGCACTCAAGCTGGCTCATCGGGGATACGTGATGGTCAACGGCACAATCACCATGACCGGCACTGGTAAGGAGCTTTTGTCTCGTGAAGAGGTGAAGGCAGCTTATCTTGAAGGCGGCGCGCACTAAGGAGGCGAAGAGATGGGTATTCTTTACGGCAGCTCGATGCCTGCCTTTATTATGCTGGTTGTTGTTTTAGGCGGTCTGGCTGCTGCTGCGACGGGGCGCTCTATTGCGACCACGTGGCGGCCGTTGCCGATCCTGTTCTGGTTCATCTTCCTGTTGTCATTGGCCATGCGATTCTTGTCGTTTGCGTTGTTTGAAGAGCCTCTGCTTTCCATTCAGTACCTTGTGGTGGATTACGCCATTCTCATCGGTATTGCGCTGGCGAGTTATCGCATGACACGCACCAAGCAGATGGTGACGCAGTACAGCTGGCTTTATGACAAAACAGGTCCGTTTGGCTGGAAGCTGAAGCCGGGCCAGCAAGATAATTACTAATTCGCAAAATTACTTAGATAATTGTTGCGCATTCGGTCAGTTCTGGGTCACACTGGTGACTGGCTAGGCATCCAGATGATGAGTACGGAGAGGTCTCATTGTCGGAAGCATTGAGCAGGCGAGGGGTTTGCCTGCTCTGGTGGGAGACGATTGCGTTTCCCGCTCAATTTCAATTGAGAAATGCACCTGACTCGGGGAGTTTTTTATGAAAAAGTATCTTTTGGCAAGCGTTGCCGGTGTTGCTGCTATGGCAATCTCTGGCGCAGCTATGGCTGAAATCACTATTGCTACTGCAGGCCCAATGACTGGTCAGTACGCATCGTTTGGTGCGCAGATGAAAGCTGGTGCTGAACAGGCTGTTGCTGACATCAATGCTGCTGGCGGTGTGAACGGCGAGATGCTTGTTTTGGAAGTTGGCGATGATGCATGTGACCCTAAGCAGGCTGTTGCTGTTGCCAACCAGATGGTTGGTAAGAACGTAGCCTTCATGGCTGGTCACTTCTGCTCCGGTTCTTCCATCCCAGCTTCTCAGGTATATGCTGAAGAGGGTATCATCCAGATCACTCCAGCATCCACCAACCCGAAGTACACTGACGAGCGTCCAGGACCTGGTACTTACCGTGTGTGTGGTCGTGATGACCAGCAGGGCAGAGTTGCCGGTACGACGCTTGCGACTGAGTTCGGTGGTCAGAACATTGCTGTGATCCACGACAAGACTGCTTACGGTAAAGGTCTTGCTGACGCGACTAAGGCTGTGATGAACGCTGCTGGTAAGCAGGAAGCGCTTTATGAAGCTTATACCGCTGGTGAAAAAGATTACACCGCGCTGGTTTCCAAGTTGAAGTCTGAAAAAGTCGACGTTCTTTACGTTGGTGGTTACCACACTGAAGCTGGTCTGATGAAGCGTCAGATGGTTGATCAGGGCATGGACACCATTCTGGTTTCCGGTGATGCTCTTGTGACTGATGAGTATTGGTCCATCACTGGCCCAGCTGGTGAAGGCACACTGATGACCTTCCCGCCGGACCCACGTAATAACGCTGAAGCTGCTGCTGTTGTGGCTGCTCTTGAAGCTGCTGGCAAAACCACTGAAGGTTACGCTCTTTACACCTATGCTGCGATCCAGACATGGGCGAAAGCTGCGGCTGAAGCTGGTTCTACCGACTATGATGCAGTTGTAGAGAAGCTGAACGCTGGCAAGTTCGACACCGTTCTTGGTGAGCTGTCCTTCAACGAGAAGGGCGATGTGTCTCTGCCAGGTTACGTTTGGTACGAGTGGAAAGACGGTTCCTACGGTTACCGCTAAGATTTAAAGCCTGAGTTCATTCAGGTTTTGTGAGGGTTCCGGGGCGATGCTCCGGGACCCTTTTTTGTTGGAGTTTAGGGAGGTTGGAAGAGCGTCGTTAAGGTTGAATGCGCTCTGTTCTTATTGGCTACTTCTGGCTTAAGGTTCCGCGCGTACACTGGCGCCTTGTTTATTGAAGGTGCCCAATGATCATTCGATGTTTGGTGTTGATTGCATTTCTTTGTTCTTCCGGCGTTGCTGCCGCGCAAGGGCCTAACACGCCGCGACCCGAAGAAATCAAGGAGTTTCATGAGTGCCTGCGAAAAGGGGGGCTTGTGTTCAACGACAGAGTTCAGTGCATTGGAAAGGTCTTTGAACATTGCGCCATGAAGTTGCAGGACCAGACCAGCATGGGTATGCGGGAATGCTACTCGCGCGAGACAGCCCTTTGGGAAAAGATGATTTTGAATTCTGAGAAAGAGTTGAGGCGGAATGAGAACAAGCCCACCAAGACTGCGCTTGTTGAAGCTGGTCGGAACTGGAAGGCCTTTCGCAACAACACCTGCAATATTCCGTATGCCATGAATCCGAAGGGAACACTTGCTCCCGTTCTGGGCATGGAATGCTACAACCGTTTAACCGCGCTTTGGGCGCTACAGCTTTCTGAATTTGCGACACCATTAGGGAACTAGGACCATATGAGATTATGGGTATGTGTGATTGTCTTTTCAGTTTTTGGGGTTGGCTCCGTAGAGGCGGCCCAGCAGGTTGACCTGCCACTTTGTAAAGCAGGGGATGGCAAGACGCCTGTCCCGCGTTGGGAGGTGACTGCAATGCCTGTTGACGTGCCTGCCGGCGAAGAGGCGAGGCCGTTTGCTTACAGTGTCACCGCTCCACCACCTGCCTATCATGGTCTGATGGGGCATCTAAGGGTGAAGCTGGGCAATCTGGATGAACAGTATTGTTCTGCTTTGCGTGAGGAGCTTACCCAGATCAAGACCAGTACTGGGCAGTCTACGCCACTGGTTATCGAATGGCTGGTTGATGACAATGACCCGCAGGACGCAGTGCGCTCCCTGGACTTTTACGAGCTGCCTGAGTTTGTGCAGGATGGATGCTGGCTGGATGGTGTCTATCAATTTGTTGCGCTTGGTCACTCAGGTGTGGAAGCCGACCAGTACATGCTGAATCTGGTACCTCTTGAGGCAATCCAGGAATCCGGATCCTTTTGTCGCCCTGTCCAGGAAGGGTGATCCGCCTTTCAGTCCTGTGCAACTTCCCCTAGCGCGTACTTGCGTTCACCGAAGCTCATTTTCGCCTATCTTTACTCTTGAACCGGGTTTCCCTTTTGAGAAAAGCTTGTAGGATTGGTTATTGCTTACGCAAGGGCATAAAGGGGCTGTGAGCCAGATGATTACCCAAGATACGATAGAGATCAGTGCTGTACTGGAGGCATCTGCTGCGGATGTGTTCTCAGCATGGGAAGAGCCGAAAGCCCGGATGGTGTGGGGAGTGCCTTCCGATGATGAAGTTATTGAGTTTCTTGAAAATGATTTTCGCGTTGGTGGCCTAGATATTCATCAGTGCGGCCAAAAGGGCGATTTACGGTTTCGCGTTGAGACACGCTATCATGATATCAGAGCTCCGGATTGCTTGCTGTTTACAGAGCTGGTTTCAACCAGTGATATGCTGTTGAGCGTCTCTTTGATCGCTGTTGTCATGGAAGAACAAGGAGGTGCTACCGAGCTTCGCGTGACCATACAGGTGACGTCGATGGTCGGCGCGGACATGATTGAAGCAACGCGCGGAGGCTGGCAGGCTTCTCTGGCTCAGCTGGCAGGGTATCTGGAGAGCTCAAAGCGCGAGAACTCGGAGGCGTGATTGCCTCAGGAAGATGCTTTCTGTGGCCCTGTCTGAGAAGGGTGACAGCCTGTTCGCAGTATAGTGCTGCACCCTCTTTGTAATTATCTGAAATGTAGTATGTATTCATAGTGTTGACTGCTGTGATGCGTATGAGGAACTCACTTTAATAGTGAATACTTCAGAGTTAGCCCTGTTCAAATCACCTTCAGATTTACTAGGTTAAATTATCAATTTAATTCAATTTTTCTATATTGGGAAAATTGGTGGAGTGGGTGCAGGCAGCAAGTGTGGGGCGTTTGAGTGCTTGTCTGTGCATGATCAGGGGTATTCATGCGGTTCAAAACCTTCATTATTTCAATAGGTTTTGCAGTGGCAGGCTGTGTGCCGAACTATGTCGGCGACGCTCCTGATCTCACTGAGGCGGCGGTTAAAAAATCTAACGCAAAACCGACCGTTGTGAGTGCTCAGAAAACGGCTGAAGATCTGGCAACTGTTGTTGTGCTTGCAGGCAAATGGTCTGTAATGCGCGGTGAGGGGCAAAACCCGTGCGCACTCCAACTGAAAACAGCACAGTTTGGTGGAAATTATGCAGCAAGTTCTGTGTGTTCCGGTACGCCAAATGTATGGGCGTGGAGTGTGAGGCAGGACGCTCTGGTTCTGTTCGATCACAGAAATGAAGTGATCGCATCCTTTCATGAAAGCGGGAATGGCCGCTGGGAGGAGGCGCAAGAGGGTGGGGCCCCTGCGCTTGGTCTTGTTCGCCTGGGAAACTGACAAGACGATAGATTACAAAGATTTAGGGCGTATTCTTTGGGGGGAATGAAATGAAGAGGTTTATTGTTGTCGGGAGTTTGCTGGCGCTTGCAGGTTGTCAAAGTGCCGGAGGAGGTGCTGGACCCTATGCTGCGCCTACACCTGGTGCGCAACCGCCTGCCAATGCTGCTTCCAGCCAGAGTGTTGTCGCGCAGGAACAGACCACACAAAGTAATATGGAAACTAAGGCGGATGGCACTGTTGTCACAAAGACGACAAGCAGTTCAGCTCAGGCGACTGTTGATCCAGGTACTGCGACGGCGTTTCTGGCTGGTGTGGTTGCAGCTGCAGCTCTTGGAAAGAAAGAGGAACGCAGTTCGCAGCCTATTGTGCAGGTGAAGGATATGGTTGGCGGCTGGACCGTTTATCTGACCTCTGATGAGCGTGTCTGTGAGCTGACACTCGGTACAGAACCTAAGGATGATGGCTACTCTGCCAAGTTCAATCACTGCATGGATGGGGATCTGTTCTTTGTGTCCAACTGGCGCATGAAAGGGCAAGAGCTTGTTTTGTTTGACAACTTCTCCCGCGCCAAAGGCAGTATGCGCATGAGAGAATGGAACCGCTGGGAAGGCCAACTGGCAAGCAACAGCAAGCCAATCACCATCGCGCGGTAATTGAACGAGGCTTAGTCCGGCACTGCGCTTTTGAGGGCAGTGGTGAGTGCGGTGACCGCTTCGTTCGGTTTTCCGCTGCGAACTCTTGTATGCAGCATGATTGGCAAAGCGGGCAGATCAGGCAGGCCGAGCTTTTCTCCCACATCAATTGCGCCAATTGGCAGCATACGGCGGG
>NZ_LCWX01000122.1:94148-98241 GCF_001431305.1 Pseudovibrio sp. POLY-S9 | reverse complement strand
TCTCTCCATGGAATGCCGGCCTGATCGAGCAGGTGTCCGGCCATGACGCGCACGCCGCAGGGTTCCGGCATGGTGGCAACGGGTAGGGGCTCGTTGGCGCGAGGCTGCCAGTCTTGCGACGCAAACCAGCCGAACTTCTCATTTGCGATCAGCTTGCCATCTTCTCTGCTTTCGTGCTGGCGCACAATCACTGTGTTGAGTTCCTGCCGGTCAAAGCTTTTCAGCAGGTCGCCTGAGGAGCCAATCCGTATTTCAATCAGGAGTTCTGGATCCTGTGCGTTCATGCGGGCGATCAGCATTGGAAGTTCTGGCCCTGCAACATGATCACTGATGCCAATGGTCAATCGCTGACGGGCATTGGTGAGGGAGGCCAGTGCATGGTCGTGTTGTTTTAATAGTTCACGCGCATGTTCCAGAAACGTCACGCCTTGTGCAGACAGCTGCACGTAGCGAGGGGTTCGCTCTATGAGCTGGCAACCTAACCGCTTCTCCAGCCGTTTCAGCTTCAGGCTTACAGTTGATTGGGTCGTCTGCATGGTCTCAGCAGCCTGAGTGAAGCTGCCAAGTTCTGCAATTTTAACAAATGTGCGCACTGCGTCGAGATCAAGCGGACGATCAATCATTTAGAACTTCAATTTCTAATATAGTTAGTCATTGTATATTCAAATATTAAAGTCGCGTCTAGAGTTGCCTCAGCGAACCAGAGGAGGAAACGCTGATGCCACTTGTTCATATCTCATTGCGGTCAGGAAAATCTGATGTTTACCGGCAGGCGATTTTTGATGGTGTTTATCATGCCATGCGTGATGCGCTTGAGACGCAAGAGGACAACCAGTTTATGGCGATTACAGAGCATACCAGTGCCAATTTTCGGTTTGGCGGCTCATATCTTGATATTGCCCGCAGTGAGGATCTGGTTTTTATCCAGATTACGCTCAACAACACCCGCGGCTCCGCGCAGAAGAAGGCTCTGTTTCAACGCATTGTCGAGCTACTTGGAGATAAGCCTCAAATCCGATCAGAGGACGTCTTTATAAATCTGATTGAGGTGGAAAAAGAGAACTGGTCGCTTGGCAACGGCATTGCTCAATACGCGTGACACCATTGCCTTTCACGGTGAATTCGAAAGCCAATGAAGGAGGTGACAACGCTGAGAGGCGTCTGATACGTGGGTGTATCAGACCTGCTTGTCCATGATTTCGGCTGGAAGGTGGGCCATCCATTTGCGGCGGATTGCTTTTTCCAGATCGAGATCATTGCGGTCTGCATAAAGCAGAAGGTGGGCCAGCAGGTCTGCTGCTTCATCTTCCTTTTGCATATGCAGTTCTTTTGGAGTTGCTGAACCGGAACGTCCGCGGCGGGTGGCCTTCAAATGGGCTGCCGTCAGCTCTCCGAGCTCTTCCTGAAGTTTCGCAAGATACCAGATCTCATCACGGTTGATGTTGAACCGTTTGGCGTAGATTGCTGATACTGTTTTTACAATGTGCAGAAGTACTTTGAATGTCATCGGATCTGACAGAAAGGTTGGGCTTTCTGCGTGGTCTCACGCAGGCGAGCCGAAGGTTTGCCGGGAATGTGCGCTAGAGGAATCTCTTGGTCGCATCATATGAACTATTTATGCGCTTGTCATTTAAGGCGAGGCAAAGATCTTTGACTGCATCCATGGAATGGATTGCCCGAAACTCATCGGTATGCGGCAGTATTGCCTGAATTCCGCGGGCTTTGGCCTCGAACTTGTCGTAGCGCAGCAGTGGATTGAGCCAGATGAGTCGTCTGCAAGATCTGTGGAGACGGTCCATCTCAACTGACAATTCATCGTAAGCTTCCCGTTCCAGCCCATCCGTGATGAGCAGGACGATTGGTCCGCCGTGGCAGACACGTCTGAGCCAGGTACGGTTGAAGGTTTGCAGCGAACTGGCAATGCGGGTGCCGCCAGACCAATCCTCTACCTCATCCGTACAGGCAGCGAGGGCCTCATCAGGGTCTTTCATGCACAGGGCGCGGGTGATGTTGGTTAGCCGTGTGCCAAAGAGGAAGGTATGGGTTTTGCGCTTTTCTGACAGAGCATGGAGGAAATGCAGCATGATGCGTGAATATTGGCTCATACTGCCCGAGATATCGCAGAGGGCGACCACGGGTGGATGAACCTGAGCGGGCGCTTTGTGCTTGAGATCGATGATGGAGCCGCCAGCCTTTAGCGTGGCGCGCATGGTTCTTCTGGCATCCACCTGTTTGCCCAGAGTGTGCGAATGGACGGGCTTGAAG
Source organism: Pseudovibrio sp. POLY-S9 (assembly GCF_001431305.1). Classification (NCBI taxonomy): domain Bacteria; kingdom Pseudomonadati; phylum Pseudomonadota; class Alphaproteobacteria; order Hyphomicrobiales; family Stappiaceae; genus Pseudovibrio; species Pseudovibrio sp. POLY-S9. Next base: position 95,976 of record NZ_LCWX01000122.1, on the reverse strand, counting down.
CGACGGGAACGGACCTGATCTGCTGGCATGGTGAGGCGGGCGAGGGATCTGCGGGCTTCGGCAATCTCCTCGGCGGTCATCTGTGCGAAGTCCTTCTTTTGCAGGACTTCTTTTTCCGAGACGGTGAAGCGGGCGTCTACCTCTATCAGTGGTTTGGTTTCTTTGGCCTCGCGCTGCTTGTTGGCCTCAAAGGCATTGGCGACACGGGATTGAGCGGCGCGTGGCTTTTCTGGTTCGCGTTGCCCTGCTGGGGCAACGGGAGACAGCAGTGCCAGCATCTTTTCAACGAGGCCTTTGCTTTGCCAGTAAAGGCGGAAGGCTTCGTCGAAAACGGGTTGCTGGTCGCGCTTATGGACGAAGACGGAATGTAGGGTCCAGTAGAGGTCCTGCTTGTTCTCAATACCGTTGATGGTGACCGCGCTCACTGCATCCACCACAGAAGACGGCCCCGCAGGCAAGCCCGCTTTGCGCAGGGTTCTGGCAAAGTGGACGATGTTTTCCGTAATGCGCCCATGCGGTGGGCGCGGAGATGGTGCGGGGGCGAGGGTGTCCTGCATCAGGCAAGGCTATGCTGTTGGGGCAGGCATGCTGCCAGCAATGGTGGCCTGCGAGTTGGCTTCCATGCGGATTTCATCGAGGATCGCACGGGTTCTGGAGCCTTTGATGCGGTCGATGTCCTCCTGATACTTGAGCAGGACGCCGAGCGTGTCTGACACCATTTCCGGATCAAGCGCGACCTCTTGCAGCTCTGTGAGGGCGTTTGCCCAATCCAGCGTTTCAGCGACGCCTGGCTTTTTGAAGAGCGCGTCATCCTCTCGCAGTTTTTGCACGAAGGCGACGACCTGAGCGGAGAGAGCTGCGGCGGCTGTTGGCAGTTTGGTCTGCACGATTTGCAGCTCGCGCTCTGCTGTCGGGTAATCCACCCAGTGGTAGAGACAGCGGCGCTTCAGAGCGTCGTGAATTTCGCGGGTGCGGTTGGTGGTGATGATGGTGATCGGAGGTTCTTCGGAGGTGATGGTGCCCAGCTCCGGGATGGTCACCTGACTGTCCGCCAGCACTTCCAGCAGGAAGGCCTCAAAGGCTTCATCGGTGCGGTCCAGTTCGTCGATCAGGAAGATAGGCGCCCCCAGCTCTGTGGTTTCCAGCGCCTGTAGCACCGGGCGTTTGATCAGGAAGCGAGGGCTGTAGAGCGCTGTATTGAGGTTCTCACGGTTCACGCTGCCGGATGCTTCAGCCATGCGGATTTCGACCATCTGGGCCGCATAGTTCCACTCGTAAACGGCGGAGGAGACGTCCAACCCTTCATAACACTGTAAGCGGACCAGCGGGCGGTTGAGCGTGGCCGAGAGGACTTTGGCGATCTCGGTTTTGCCAACGCCAGCCTCGCCTTCGAGGAAGAGGGGCCGTTTCATGCGCAGAGACAGGTGCAGCACGGTTGCGAGTGCGCGATCTGCCAGATACCCGCCAGAACTTAAGAGCGTGAGGGTTTCCTCAATGGAGTTTGGTAGGTCAACCTTGCTGCTCATAAATAGTCTGCTCCCGCCCTGTCATCTGCTGCGCTTTGATTTGCGCCTTGCGATCATAATAGGGAGAAAAACGTATATTGAAAGTGGATTGTTCTGCGCAGGTTAGCCGTGTTGCTCAACGGTTTGTGAGGCCAAGGCCCATGCCGTCGCGCATGACGGTGGTGGCTTGCTGTGTGAAGGTGCCGCCTGCTTCTTCATGCAGGGTGAAGCCCGGCAGGATCTGGAGTGGGGCTTTGCTGGCGGCCACTGCGCGGACAATGATGCGGGTGGCTGGTGCGTCTGCAGTAGGGCGGATCGGGATG
>NZ_LCWX01000122.1:89329-94051 GCF_001431305.1 Pseudovibrio sp. POLY-S9 | reverse complement strand
ATATCAATGGCACCGAAACGGCGTTGCATGGGGTCGAGGAGGTCTTGCAGGCCATCTGCTCTGAAGATGATGGAGAGTGTTCCGCCGTCCTTCAGCAGATCTTTCGCGGTTTTGATCCACGGCTCGATGCCGCGTTCATCCAGCGCGTGGGCTGGCGCACGGTCTGACTTCGGGGTGACGCGAAAGCGGGTACTGTCGTAGTAGGGCGGGTTCATGATCACATGATCCGCGATGGAAGAGCCAAGGCCGCTTTGGTGGCGAATGCTGCCCTTTGCGGTGAGGTTGGATTCCAGAATGGAGACGCGGTCAGCAAAACTTTCGTTTTCCGGCAGGGACAGGCCTTTGCGGGCCAGCGCTGCGGTGACGGGGTCAACTTCAACGCCGACGGCTTTGATGTTTGGCAGGCGGTGGGCGGCGCAAAAAGCTGCAGTGCCGACGCCAGTGCCCAAATCATAAAGCGTGCCTGTGGTGCTTTGCGGCAGGGATGCGGCCAGATAGACGGCATCAAGCCCCGCTCTATGACGGCCTTTTGCAGGTTGCTCAACCATGACTTTACCGCCGAGGAACTTGTCCCTGGTGGTTTGCTGCTGAGATTGAGGTGTTTCAGGGTTGGTCATGGCGGCGCCGGATCAAGAAAAGTCGCAATAACGCACTGATACAGGCTGCCGGTTTTCATGCAATCCCTATTGTTTATCTAAAGAGAAGTTTTCACGCGTCTTTTAGGTAGTGTCCCAGGTCAGCATCACGCATAAGTTGACAAGCTTCATCCATACGGTCTGCTTCCACCATGATCCGGCGCGGCAAAAAGCCAAGGGAGCCGTCCAGTATGCTCATGTTGGTGTCAGCGACAAAGTAGATGATCTCGGCATCTCCCAGCAGGGCTTCAAGATGCGAGATGAGGACGGGATCTGTTGTTCTGATGAGTTCTTCCACGATGGTGTCCTCTTGAAGAGAGTTGCCTATTTTGCCAGAAAGTATGCAGGTTAGGGTTGGTATTGTGAAAAAAACTAATTGTGATTGGTAAATTATCCCTTCGACACTACTTTATTGGCAGCAAATTCTTACTAAAGCTTGCCCGAGACTATCTACCAACCTATTGTCCCGTTGGAATCAAAATAGAGGTATCCCGTGGGCGTTGTTGGTCTTCAATCTCAGACAGCCAAACCAGCTGGAATTCAGGGGCTCGTAGAGCTCGTTTCAGGTGACATGGAGAAGGTGAACGAGCTGATCCTCTCCAAAGCCGGTTCTAATGTTGAGCTGATCCCGGAAATTGCGCGCCATCTGATCGATTCAGGTGGGAAGCGTTTGCGCCCGATGCTGACACTGGCGTTTGCACAGATGTTTGGCTACGAAGGCGAGGGACATGTCATCCTTGCAGCATCTGTAGAGTTTATGCATACGGCAACTCTGCTGCATGATGATGTTGTCGATGAAAGCGATATGCGCCGCGGTAAGCTGGCTGCTCGCAAGCTTTGGGGCAACCAGGCCAGCGTGCTGGTGGGTGACTATCTGCTTGGTCAGGCTTTCAAGATGATGGTTGATGTGCACTCTCTGGAAGCGCTGCGCATTCTGTCTGAGGCCTCCGCGATCATTGCTGAAGGTGAAGTGCTTCAGCTGGGCGCCGCTCAGGATACCACCACGACCTTTGAGATGTACCTGCGGGTGATTGAGGCTAAAACAGCCGCTCTGTTTGCAGCTGCCTGCGAAGTGAGCCCGGAGATTGCCGATAAAGGTGACGAGATGCGTGCTGCGGCGCGCAAGTTCGGCCTTGAGCTTGGTTATGCCTTCCAGCTTGTTGATGATGCGCTGGATTATGGCGGAGCGACTGTTGATCTTGGCAAGGACGTTGGTGACGACTTCCACGAAGGCAAGATCACACTGCCTGTCATCTACGCGATGGAGCGTGGCAGTGATGAGGACAAGGCGTTCTGGAAACGTTGTCTGGAAGATGGAGACATCAAAGACGGCGATCTGGATCATGCCATCAAGCTGCTGAACGACACTGGCGCTCTAGCTGACACAGTACAGCGTGCACGCGACTACGGCGCCTCTGCAATTGAAGCTCTGGCCAGCCTGCCAGACGGTCCTGCCAAGCAGGCGCTGAAAGAAGCTGTCGACTTCTGTATTGCTCGTGTGAGCTGATCAGAGAGCAGTTCGAAGAAATTGAAAAGCGCCGCAGCAGAAATGCCCGGCGCTTTTTTGTTGGCTGTACTGGGAGTGAGACTTGTGTACCAAGGGTAAAGTGATGGCAGGTGTTGAAGACGTGCCTTGAGCAAAAAATCTAAATAAAGTAGGAGTTCGCACTGCTGCTCGTTTGAAAATAAAAGTGCAGCAGTGCATTGAAAAATATACCTAAATCATGCCTTTTGCAGCTTGTGGTCGTAATAATCCCGATAATTCTTGTTGTACTCTTCCTGCTCAATAGGCAAATTAAGTGATGCCCGCAATCTGTTCGCGATATGTTGTCTGGACCAGGTAATAGCTGCGAGCTCAGAATTTGTTTCTGCTTCAAGCTCCGATATGACCTGAAGGATTTTGGCGCTTAAGTCTTCCTCGTTCTTGCTTGCACTCCAGGCGTTGCTTGCAACGACAGATGCTCCTGTGGCGACAGCCATCGTGGAACCGCGTGTTATAAGCGTGCGTCGATTGATACGGGTATCGTTACCTTTGAAATCCATTGAATTTTCCCCTTAGAATGTACTTCGGCAATTGTGGATCAGGGGCCTTTATTGGTTGGTTGGTCGGCTTGGGCAGAGCCCCTGATCTTTGGCTATCAATGTAACTTAGATGTCTTTTACATCTGCGATACTGATGTTGAGCGCAGCTGCAACACCTGTGCCGTAAGCAGGGTCCGCGCGGTAACAGTTGCGGACATGACGGTGTTGGATTTCGATACGTGCGGGGCTAAGCGAGCGGGCTGTGTTTGCAAACAGAGCTTCTTTCTGGTCTGCATTCATTGAGCGGAAAAGAGCGCCAGGCTGAGAGTAGTAATCTTCATCCTCCCGATGGTCCCAATGACCCGCAGCTCCTTCTATGGAAAGTGGTGGCTCGGAGAAATCTGGTTGCTGTTGCCATTCGCCAAACATGTTCGGCTCATATCCGATACGTGAACCGTTGTTGCCATCAACTCTCATGGCTCCGTCGCGGTGATAGGAATGGAATGGGCAGCGCGGTGCATTGACCGGGATTTGCGAGTGATTAACTCCAAGACGATACCGCGCAGCATCCCCATAAGAGAACAGGCGGCCCTGAAGCATTTTGTCGGGAGAGAAACTGACGCCGGGCACAATTGTGGACGGCGCAAATGAAGCCTGCTCAACTTCAGCGTAGTAGTTCTCAGGATTTCGGTTCAGTTCAAGCACGCCAACTTCGATCAACGGGTAGTCGGACTTAGGCCAGACTTTGGTTAGATCAAACGGATTGATGTGATAATTGCCAGCCTCTTTTTCTGGCATAATCTGGACTGACAGTGTCCATTTCGGAAATTCGCCATTCTCAATGCTGTCATATAGATCTCGCTGATGACTTTCGCGATCATTTGCAACGATTTGAGCGGCTTCTTCATCTGTCAGGTTTTTGATACCTTGTTGGGTTTCAAAGTGGAACTTAACCCAATAACGCTCGTTATCTGCACTGATGAAACTATAGGTATGGCTGCCAAATCCATGCATATGGCGATAAGTCGCCGGAATGCCGCGGTCTGACATGACGATTGTGACCTGATGCAGAGCTTCAGGCAGGTTCGTCCAGAAATCCCAGTTGTTATCCGCACTGCGCATGTTGGTGCGCGGATCACGTTTCACTGCATGGTTCAGATCTGGGAACTTTAGCGGATCGCGGAGGAAGAAGACTGGTGTGTTGTTGCCCACCAGATCCCAATTGCCTTCCTCAGTGTAGAACTTTATGGCGAAGCCGCGAATGTCCCGTTCTGCATCAGCAGCGCCACGTTCTCCTGCCACTGTCGAGAAACGCATAAATAAATCGGATTTTTTGCCAACTTCGGAAAATATCTTAGCGCGAGTGAACTTGGTGATGTCATTGGTTGTTGTGAACGTTCCATAAGCGCCAGAACCTTTGGCATGCATTCGGCGCTCAGGAATAACCTCACGATCGAAGTGGGCCATTTTTTCGAGGAACCAAACATCCTGCAGCAGAGCTGGACCGCGGGGGCCTGCAGTTTGAATGTTCTGATTGTCGGGGACGGGGGAACCAAAAGCAGTGGTCAACTTAGGCTGATTAGTCATATTCTCTCCGCATATTATTATGCCTGAAGGATGATTTCAGAGCGGAGAAAATCAAAATCAAATAAACTTATTGAGTCATAACTTGTCTTGATGATGTCGTCACATCAGTTGAAAAGATACGGTGAATCAAGAGTTTACCTTTGGGAATTTAGCTAGTTGTTGTGGCGTGCATGTGAGGACAACTTTGGATTGAAGGCAAATTGCGAGGCAAACCAGATCACAGCAGACTGTCTTCGGCTTCTGAATGATCTGGGTAATCTGTGAGGGGTAAAGGCGTGTCTGCTCTGGGTGAAAAGATGGGGAGGTTAGCCCCCATCGTGGAACCGCTTGGCAGCATAGACGACTTTTAAAAAGAGACTTATGGCAAAGCCTGCATGCACATAAGTTTGGTTTCCACGCTCAGCCTAAACCCGTGCCGCCTTGATCCACCAGTTTCCTTTAGCTTCCTGCAAGTGGGAGGCTATGGCTTGGGCGGCTT
>NZ_LCWX01000122.1:79362-89236 GCF_001431305.1 Pseudovibrio sp. POLY-S9 | reverse complement strand
CTAAGGTTTCAACAAGGGCAAAGCAGGTGGCGCCGGAGCCGGACATGCGGGCGAGGAGGGTATCTGGCTGGGAGGCGAGAAGGTCGAGGACCTCAGAGATTTCTGGTGCCTGTGAGATCGCTGGTTTTTGTAGGTCGTTGCGGCAGGTTTTGAGCCAGTTGGCGAGGGCTTTCATGCTCTCGAACTCTTCCGGCATTTCCGGCAACGGGGTGTTGTTTTTCTTTTCCAGTGCGTGGAAAATGGCTGGGGTGGAGACCTCAATCAATGGATTGACCAGGACGATTGCGCCGGATGGGAGATCTGTCAGCGGTTCGATGATCTCCCCGATGCCGCGAATGCGAGCAGGCTTTTCATCCAGACACATAGGCACATCAGCGCCGAGGCTGAGGGCAAGTTTGGCAAGGTCTGTCGGAGAGGGAGACACGCCCCAGATCCTCGTGAGCGCGCGCAGAGTTGCGGCTGCATCCGCGGATCCGCCACCAATGCCTGCTGCAACGGGGAGCGATTTTTCGAGCTCGATCTGAACTCCTGATGCGGAGGGCAGGTGTTCTGCGAGCATGTTTGCGGCTTTGATGACCAGATTGTCAGCAGGATCGCCCTGTATCTTCGCAGAGAACTCTCCAGTGATCTGGAGTGAAAGGTCGGGGGCTGGTTCAACCGAGATCAGGTCGCCGATTTCAGGGAACACCACAAGGCTGTCGAGCATGTGGTAGCCATCTTCCCGTTGACCGGTGATGTGGAGGGCAAGGTTCACCTTGGCACGGGCTAATTCCTCAACCCGTGCTGCCTTTGTATCTTCCAAAGTCATCATAATATGATCGTGTTATGAACTACTTGTTGTCAGTGGAACTCGCCAGACCAACCGGAACAGCCTCGTCCATGCCGTTTTCGATTTTGTCGAGAATGCGCTTCAGATCTTCTGGCTCTGGCTCAAGGTCGCGGGCATGGTTCCACTTGAACCGTGCTTCCAGTTTGCGGCCAACTTGCCAGTATGCGTCGCCCAGATGATCGTTGATGATTGGGTCATGTGGACGCAGAGCAACGGCTCGTTCCAGCTTTTCAGCGGCTTCTTCATAGCGACCCAGTCGATAGTAAACCCAGCCGAGACTGTCGACGATGTACCCATCGGTTGGGCGCAGGCGAACAGCGCGTTCAATCATCTTTTGGGCTTCATCCAGCTTCAGACCACGATCCACTAGGGAGTATCCGAGGTAGTTGAGGATCATTGGCTGCTCAGGCTTGAGGGTCAAAGCTTCGCGGAAGTCTTCTTCAGCAGCGTCCCACTTGTCCTGACGTTCGCGGGTGATGCCGCGGAAATACAGGATCGTCCAGTGGTTCGACTGAATTTCGCTGAGGGTATCCAGGCCCTGATTGTAGGAGGTTTCGGCTTCCTCAAAGAGAGAATGGCCGCGCAGCACGTTGCCCAAAGAGGTGATGGCCTCTATGTCAGTCGGATCGGATTCCACCAGCTTTTCAAGATGGGCGCGGGCTTCTTCCAGATTGTCCAGAATGTTGTAATGAAGCGCGATCTGGATTTCAGCTTCGCGTTTCATTGGGGAGCCGTCTGATACCGCTGACAGGTACTCGATGGCGCGCTCGTTGTCGCCAAGCTGCTCAAACAATGAGGCCAGACCAATCAGAGCTGAATCGTTCTTTGGATTGAGGTAGGCGGCGAGTTGCAGGTAATTTGCGGAGAGCTCTTCGCCTTCTTTGCTGACTGCGATGCCGAGACCGTGCAAGGCTTCCGCCAGACCCTCAGCTGGTGACTTGGCAACGGATTCAATAACCTCGCCGCTCTCAATCTTCTCTCTCAGTGTGACAAGGAGCGGATGTTCTGGAATGAGTTGCTCATATTCGGCAACGATGTCCAGCGCTTCTTGCTGTCTGCCGGACGCGGCGAGCATACGGGTGTAGGAAATGGCGTTGCGCAGGGCGCCGCGGTCAATCTCGTAGGCTGCCTTATAAAACTCGGCGGCCTGATGCGGGTTGTTGTTGTATTCAGCCAGCAGGCCCGCGTTGAAATTGATGAAGAGGTCAAACCACTTGGCACCGGTGGTGCTTGTCAGATCTGCGATGGCTTCATCTGTCTTACCCTGACCTGCTTTGACCCAGGCTGAAACAAGAGCAAAGCTCAGACGGGACAGCGGGTTGACGTTTTGCGTGACGGCATCTGGCAGTTCGGTGGTGAAGTCACCTTCATGAATGCGCTGCGCGGCAACGGCCAGCTGTGCAAGGAAGTGCTCGTTGTCTTCTTCCAGAATGCGGTTTGCCAGCGGGAGTGCTTTTTCGACATTGCCGTTTGCCAGTGATGTGACAAATGCGCGGTCGAGAATATAAAAATTATCCGGATCACCCTGCAGAGCTGAGGTGAAATAGTTGGACGCGGCAGCCAGATCCTGAGCGAGAAGGGCGCTTCTGCCTGACAGGTAACTTCCTGACAGAGAGCTTGCAGCCGGTAAGGACTGGGAATTTGCCTTCGCGCTTTGAGCGGGAACAAGTGGCGAGCCCAACAGAACAAACGCCAGCGCAGAGGCCATTAAGGCCCTTTTTGAAAATCTGTTTTTATTAACAGAATGATAGGTCATACGGCCATTGTTCTGAGCAGAAGCAGAATTGGAGCGGAACAGCGCAAAATAGCTTGTCAGGGTCATATATGTCTCTCATTGAGAGCCGATTGCGACTCAATATTGCATCAATCTGTTAGTAGCGAAGAATGGCGTTTTTATAGCAGCCGGATAACTCACCGCATGTTGTTAAGTGTATCCGAACATTCTTTCAATTGAACCTACATTTTTTCAAGTATCTGCGGATAAGTAAGTATATTGATATTTCTCAAGAATTCAGAAGTATTTACGCAATAACACTAAGGTCGAGGTCTGAGTCTCTTGCTATAATGACCCTGTTCATTGCAGATAGTGGGCAGTGGTGCAATTCCAAGTGAGATTGGTTGTCGTCTCGCTCAATAAAGGGGGGTGTTATGACCAAGTGGGTCTACATCTTTGGAGAAAACAAAACCGAGGGCGATGCTTCTATGAAGGAGCTGCTGGGCGGTAAGGGTGCAAACCTTGCCGAGATGAGCAGACTAGGATTGCCTGTCCCTCCCGGCTTTACCATTACAACGCAAGTTTGCACGCACTATTATGATGAAGGTCAGCAGTATCCTTCCGAGCTCAAGGAGCAGGTTCATGCTGCCATTGCGGCTGTTGAAGAGCTGACAGAGCGTAAGTTCAACAGCACGACCAAACCGCTGCTGTTGTCTGTGCGTTCCGGTGCCCGTGTTTCCATGCCGGGTATGATGGATACGGTTCTGAACCTGGGTCTCAATGACCGGACTGTTGAAGCGCTGGCCAAAGATGCAAACGATGACCGGTTTGCTTATGACAGCTATCGTCGTTTCATCCAGATGTACTCTGATGTGGTGTTGGATGTCGACCACGATCACTTCGAAGAAATTCTGGAGGATTTCAAGGACGAGCACGACTACTCCCTTGATACTGACCTGACCGGTGACGACTGGAAACAGATCGTCGCGGCTTATAAGGACAAGGTTGAAGAAGAGCTTGGTCGTCCTTTCCCTGAGGATCCTGAAGAGCAGCTCTGGGGTGCCGTTGGCGCTGTGTTCAAGAGCTGGATGATCCCACGGGCCAAGACTTACCGCGCCCTGCATGAAATCCCAGAGGACTGGGGCACTGCAGTGAACGTGCAGGCGATGGTGTTTGGTAACACAGGTGAAAACTCTGCGACTGGTGTTGCCTTTACCCGTAACCCGTCCACTGGTGAAAACGCGCTTTATGGCGAGTTCCTCATCAACGCGCAGGGTGAAGATGTTGTTGCGGGTATTCGTACGCCGCAGGACATCACCGAGAAAGCCCGTATTGAGGCGCATTCCGAAAAACCATCTCTTGAAGCGACCATGCCTGAGGTGTTTGCGGAGTTCCAGGCCGTTTGTGACAGGTTGGAGACCCATTACCGCGATATGCAGGATCTGGAGTTTACCGTTGAGCACGGCAAGCTTTGGATGCTTCAGACCCGTAACGGCAAGCGGACGCTGAAAGCTGCGCTGAAGATTGCGGTTGATATGGCTGAAAGCGGCCTGCTCACCAAAGAAGAAGCCGTTGCGAGTATTGCGCCGTCTTCTCTGGACCAGCTGCTGCACCCGACCATTGATCCTGCCAGCGAACGGGATGAGCTGACTGTTGGTCTGCCAGCTTCACCCGGTGCTGCCTGCGGTGCGATTGTGTTCAACTCTGACGATGCTGAAACAGAAAAGGCCAACGGCCGCTCTGTTATTCTGGTTCGTACAGAGACCAGCCCTGAAGACATTCACGGCATGCATGCTGCGGAAGGCATTTTGACAACACGTGGCGGAATGACCAGTCACGCGGCTGTTGTTGCGCGCGGGATGGGTAAACCTTGTGTTGCTGGCGCTGGAACCATTCGTGTTGATGCCCGTAATGAGACCATGACGGTTGACGGTCGCAGCTTTGGCAAGGGTGATACAATCACTATTGATGGCGGCAATGGTCAGGTGCTTGCTGGTAAGGTCCAAATGCAGGAGCCTGAGCTTTCCGGTGATTTCAAAAAACTGATGGAATGGGCTGATAACATTCGCCGCATGAACATTCGCACCAATGCAGAAACACCTGCTGATGTGAAGGTTGCGCTTTCTTTTGGAGCTGAAGGTATTGGTTTGTGCCGTACCGAGCACATGTTCTTTGAAGGCGAACGTATCCTTGCGGTGCGTGAAATGATCTTGTCTGACACGGTGAAAGAACGCAAAGCTGCGCTTGCGAAGTTGCTTCCGATCCAGCGTCAGGACTTTATCGATATTTTTGAGTTGATGGTTGATCGTCCGGTCACCATTCGTTTGCTTGATCCGCCATTGCATGAATTCCTTCCTAAGACGGAAGAGGACATTGCTGAGGTTGCCAAGCAGATGGACATTGATCCGGAAGAGCTGCGTGAGCGTGCGGAAGAGCTGGAAGAGTTTAATCCGATGCTCGGCAATCGTGGTTGCCGTTTGCTGATTTCCTATCCGGAGATTGCAGAGATGCAGGCACGGGCGATCTTTGAAGCTGCGCTAGACGTTTCCAAGCGCCATGGCCGCAAGGTGGCACCTGAAATTATGGTGCCGCTGGTTGGCTTGAAGAGCGAGCTGGATATTGTTCGCGAGAGCATTGACGGTACAGCTGCAGTTGTGGCCAAGGAGCTGGGCGAAAAGCCTGAGTACTCTGTTGGCACCATGATTGAGTTGCCACGGGCCGCGCTGCTTTCTGAAGAGATTGCCGCGTCTGCCGAGTTCTTCTCTTTTGGCACCAACGATTTGACGCAAACCACCTTTGGTATCTCTCGTGATGATGCCGCGTCCTTCCTGGGCAAGTATCAGGAACGGAAGGTGATGGAGAAAGATCCGTTCGTTTCTCTGGATGTGGACGGTGTTGGCCAATTGGTGAAGCTTGCAGCCACGAATGGTCGTAAGACGAAAGCTGATATCAAACTTGGTATTTGCGGAGAACATGGGGGTGATCCAGCCTCCATCGCCTTCTGCGAAACTGTTGGTTTGAACTACGTGTCCTGTTCTCCATTCCGTGTTCCTGTTGCGCGTCTTGCTGCTGCTCAGGCAGTGCTGGCACAGCGGAACAAGGGGTGAGTGGCTTTGTGAAAAAGGGGAGGAGCTGGCCTCGGTCGGCTCCTGCCAATCTGGAAGACCTGAGAGCTGGCGGCAAGCCAGCTCTTGCACGTTTGCTCAGCGCTATCGAGAGTTATGAGGGGCATCCTCAGTTGATCTCTTTGCTGGATGAGGCGTTGCAAAACCCAATCGCGCACGTGATCGCGCTGACCGGACCTCCCGGCGTTGGGAAATCCACCCTGACAAATGCAATGATTTCGGAATACCGCAGCGCGGATAAAAGCGTTGGTGTGATTGCGGTTGATCCCTCTTCTCAGGTGACTGGTGGATCGCTGCTGGGTGACCGGACACGACTTTCAACAGATCCGGAAGATCAGAAGATTTTTGTGCGTTCCATGGCGGCGCGAGACCGGCTTGGCGGGCTCTCCGAGCATGCAATTGCTGCGGTGATCCTGATGCGGGCTGTGATGGATCGTGTGATCGTGGAGAGTGTTGGTATTGGCCAATCTGAGGCAGATGTGGCTCTTGTGGCTGATACCTGCGTGCTTTGCATTCAACCGGGATCTGGTGACAGTCTTCAATTCATGAAGGCAGGCATCATGGAGCTGCCGGACATTATCTGCGTGACCAAGGCTGATATGGGGGACGTTGCCAGCCGTGCTCGTGCGGATGTGGAAGGGGCTATGAGCTTGAGTGCGAAGCGAGGGGACTGGAAGGTTCCTGTGTTGATGCTGAGTGCAATGGACAACAGAGGCCTTAGTGAGCTGATTGAGGCCAGCGACAGGCATCACTCTGTGCTGCAAGATGATGGTGGTCTCGCGGTTCAACGCCGTGATCAGGTGAAGGCCTGGCTTGTTGACCAGCTTAAGATGCAGTTTGGGCAACAGGGTGTTGCAGTGCTGAAAAATTCCGGTGTGCGCTGGGAGGAAGCGGCCAAGCGGCCATTTGCTTTCAAGCAGGAAACCAGCGAGACATTTGCTGCGTTCTGGAAGAGTTTTTCTGAAAACTAAATTGAGATACTAACCGCTTGGGAAGGGCGCAGATTATTCTGCTGCGCCCACTCTGATTTTGCGTGGCTTTTGTTCCACTTCTTCATCCCTGTCATCGCGCCATAGACGGAACTTGCCAAGTGGGATTGGGCGGGAGAACAGATAACCCTGCATCATTGGGCAATCCATGGTGAGCAGCAGTTCTTTCTGCTCTTCTTCTTCCACGCCTTCAACACACACATCCATGCCAAGACGGAGCCCCAGCGTGATTGAGCTTGCCAGAATTTCTCTGGCTTTGGCATCAGTCACCGCACCATTGATGAAGGAACGATCGATCTTGATTTTGTCGAACAGATCGCGGCGCAAGTAGCTGAGAGATGAGAAGCCAGTTCCGAAATCATCCAGCGCAATTTTTACGCCGAGATTACGAAGGCGCTCAATGACTTCAACCACTGTTTCTGAGTAGTTGATGAGAACATCTTCGGTAACTTCCAGTTCCAGGCGGTTAGGTTCCAGCTGGTACTTTTCCAGCAATGTGTTGACCAGCTCAGGGAATTCCGGATGACGTAGCTGGGTTGGAGAGACGTTCACGCACATGGTGACGTCATTCAGCGTTGAGCCATCCTTGATCGCGTTCTCCAGCACCCACTCACCAATACGATTGATGAGCATGGATTCTTCAGCTACCGGCAGAAATGCAGCTGGTGGCAAAAGACCTTTTTTCGGATGGTTCCAGCGAATGAGGGCCTCGGCTGCCAGAATGTTCTTGCCGGTGTTGTCCATGATCGGCTGGTAGTAGTTCTGGAATTCGTTGGCATTGAGCGCGCGTTTGATGTCCTCTTCGATTTCGCGGGAGATCTGAAGGGTGTCCTCCATCTCCTTTTCAAAGAGCACATAACGGCCACGGCCAAGTTTCTTTGCCTGATAGAGTGCAATATCTGCTCGGCGCAAAAGCGCTGTCAGATCGTGTCCATGCTCAGGAGATAGCGCGACGCCCATGCTGGCTGTAGTCAGGATCTTGTGTTTCTCAACCTTGAAGGCATCCGAGAGCATCTTCTCGATGTACATGCAGGTTTCGATGATCTCATCCATGCTGGTGCGGTGCGCCAGTACGATGAGGAACTCATCTCCACTGACGCGCGCGACCCGGTCTTCCATGTTGATCGACACTTTCAGGCGCTCGGCGACGAGTTTGATGACTTCATCGCCGATGGAGTGGCCCAAGCTGTCGTTGATCTGTTTGAAGTGGTCCAGATCCAGAAATACGATGCCGGTAATACGTTGCTTTTGCCGGTCGCGTCGCAGCACGTCAGCTGCAAAAATCTCAAACCATGTCCTGTTGGGCAGGCCACACAAGGCGTCATGGAGTGCTGCATGTGTCGCATCTGCTTCATTTTGCAAGATGCGGTCTGTCATCTTGATGTAGCGGAGCAGAATGAGAATTGTCATCAGCAAGATAGCGATGATGGTTCCCAGAAAATACGGTGATGAGTTGGTGTAGATCGCGCCAGAGGCTGCGGTGGTTTTCCAGCTCAGATTGGCGATGATCTCGCCGTTGCGGCGGAGCAATGGCAGGGATACACGCTGGAAGTCGGCTTTTGGCTTGTTCGTGGTGATGAACATTTCCGACAAGCCCGTTGATTCCTCAAAAGATCTGATGGACCGGATGTCCAGTGATCGTACCCAAAGCAGATAACCGGCAACTGTTGGCATACCTTTTGGCGGTGCTGTTGACGGAGTGATTGCTGCGACAGTGGCGAGGCCGATTGCGCCATCAACCAGAACAACATCGCGCAAACTTAACGCCAGAGGGGCATGGCTGCGCAGTGGTTCAGGTACACGGAACTGCGTTTGCTTCGTGTTGGCCCGTGTTTCCAATTCAGACAGTGTGGCATCAAGCTGGCCGCGGAGCTGATCTTCAAAGACTTCGCTGTGCCATGGCAGATCGCGGCGGTAGGTGTAGAGCGGCTTCATATCCTTGTTGAGGATGACGAAGATATCCCGATCACCGCGGGTGCTTGGGGTCGGTGTCAGATCCTCATCCAGCAGGATGTTGGTTTCTTCTGACAGGACCGAAGCATATGCCTTGTTAGAGATGGCGATGCGCTCTGCTTCATTTGCGAGCCCATTGCGGAAAACTTTGAGGTTGCTCTGTACGAGGCGAATTTCTTTATCGACCTCGAAATCGAGCGCACGCTGGGTTGACCAGTAGAACGCCAGATACCCAACAGCCAAAGCTGCAGCTACAACACACAGGATCAACAGAGCCATCATGCGAGCTCCGATTTTTTTTCCTCGTGTAATCGTATTGCCGAAAGTACTGCCCAAGACTGCTGAAGTCATGGGAGTTTTCGAACTCGGTTGTCCCGCCATCGGCAATTTACTCATGCTGCCTTTAAAACTCTTGATTGTATGCGAAAACGCACTTGCCCATGCTTATGTTCCGAGATTTTGCTTGAGTGAGCCTGTACAACCGACGCGTTTTATCGATCACTTGGGAAATTTATGTGAATGGAGTTCTGCTGTTGGGGATAGCTTAGATGAGTTGAAGGCCTCTGAAACTGACGTGACCTGAGCCGGCTATGATGATGTGATCGTGCAGAACTATGCCTAGTGGTTCCAGTGTGTTTGAAATTTTCGTCGTCATTTCAATATCTTGACGGGATGGTGTTGGGTCGCCTGAAGGGTGGTTGTGGACTAGAATGACTGCGCAGGCTGACAATTCCAATGCCCGTTTTGTAACTTCGCGCGGATAAACGGGCGTGTGGTCAACTGTTCCGGTCTGCTGGACTTCATCTGCGATGAGGCGGTTCTTTTTGTCCAGAAACAGGATGCGGAATTCTTCTTTATCGTTGTGCGCCATAGCTGCGCGAACGTATTCCAGAACTTTGCTCCAGGAGGAGAGGGGGTCGCGCTCTACAACCTGTGCTTTAGCGTAGAGAATGGATGCGGCCTGCATTTCTTTGATAAAACTTGCTGTGCGTGGCCCGCAACCGGGAACCTCTTCCAGCCGTTGTTTTGGAGCTGCAAGAACTTGCGCGAAGGAGCCGAACTGAGCCAGCAGCGCTTTTGCCAGTGGTTTGGTGTCGCCCTGTTTGATGGAGGAGAAGAGGAGCATCTCTAGCAATTCATAGGACTGGAGGCCGTCCAGGCCTGTTTCCTCAAATCTTTCGCGCAAGCGTGCACGATGACCGTGATAGTGTTTGGCGGCTGGCTTAGGGGATTTACTCTGTTTAGCAGAGGGCGGAACCGGGAG
>NZ_LCWX01000122.1:73987-79265 GCF_001431305.1 Pseudovibrio sp. POLY-S9 | reverse complement strand
AGTTGCCGGTTCGTCCAGAGGGATATGGCTCTGGAGTGCAGGCACGGTGGGTGCCTGCTCCTGAGGAGAGGGAGTTACCTCATGAAACCCGAAACTGGTTTGTTTCATTCCCCCTCCTTACTTGGTGCGGCTAAGCAGCGGCTCCGGCTTCCGGTTCCATTGGGTTGAACAGGCCTGCTGGTGATGTTGTGAAGATATCGCACCCTGTTGAGGTGATGCCGATGGAATGCTCAAACTGAGCAGACAATGTTTTGTCTTTGGTTTCAGCCGTCCAGCCGTCTTTCAGCACTTTCACATCTGGTCGTCCCAGATTTACCATTGGCTCAATTGTGAAAATCATGCCCGGCTTGAGCTCGATGCCAGAACCTTTCTGGCCGTAATGCAGAATATTTGGCATGTCGTGGAACAGCTTGCCTACGCCGTGACCGCAGAAATCGCGGACAACGGAACAACGCTCTGATTCTACGTATTCCTGGATTGCATGACCAATATCACCCGTGGTGTTGCCTGGTTTGGCAGCTTCCAGAGCACGCATCAGAGATTCGTGGGTGACTTCAATCAGGCGCTTGGCTGCTGGCTTGAGTTTGCCAACCGGATACATGCGGGAGCTGTCGCCGTGCCAGCCATCAACGATGTAGGTAACGTCGATGTTGACGATGTCGCCTTCTTTCAGCTTCTTCTTCGAGTCAGGGATGCCGTGACAGATGACGCGGTTGATGGAAGTACAGCAGGATTTGCTGAAGCCACGATAGTTCAGTGTCGCCGGAACGCCGCCGCGCTCCTTGCCAAACTTGAAAACGAAGTCATCAATTTCCTGCGTTGTGACGCCTGGTTGCACCAGCGGCACAAGTGCGTCGAGGCACTGTGCAGTCATCTGGCTTGCTTTACGCATACCTTCAAAATCTTCCTGGCTGTAGATCTTGATCTGGCCGGTATTTTTCAGGGGCGTGTTGGCAGCGTCTACGTAGTCAATCATTTTCCCGTTTTTTCCTTGTTCCGTTTCGCGCAGGGACGAACGCAGATTACATCATGAGGAACTGTAAAATGCCGTTATGCTTGCTCGCAAGCCCTGCTTCTCCGTAGAAGCTTCTCCTATTTTTTTAGGGGCATTCTAGGGAGTAATCTGGTGTTTCCCCACTTATATCGGGTATTTTTGAAAGGTGTAGCGAAAAAAGAAGGTCAGATCCTTAACTGCGCACGCATTTTATGAAGCCCGTTGCATTCCGTGGTTTCTGTCAGGATTCTATCGATTTTTTGAGGGGCTTAATCCGGGATAAGCCATAGGAACTTCTTGGATAACGGAAAAGAGGCACTTGCACGAAAGTGGTTTGCTCGTGTACTCAGGTGCCTGCAAGCGGTCGTGGTGGAATTGGTATACACAGCAGACTTAAAATCTGCCGCCCCTGGGCTTGCGGGTTCGAGTCCCGCCGTCCGCACCAAATTACTCTCCCAAAAAATTATATTGTAAACTTGCAATAGTGAGACTGTTGCACAGTTTTTTCGCCAAGAATGCGTGATGGTTTTTCAGTGCGGTTCGAAGCAATTTGCTTGTGTTGTCCTCAAAAGAAGTTTCGGCAATGCAATGGGTTATATATTTTCACCTGTTCTCTGCATGTTGTTGTTTTACCGAATATGCTGATTTTAAGAAAAATGTAATTTCCGCATTGTTGTAAGAGAACTAATGGAGCGGAAAATGCGGAAAGTTCTTGCTGGTGTATTCCTAGCAATGTTTGCAGTATCTTTAGGAGTTGGAGTAGCTGCGGCGCATAGCGGTGGGACGAATAGTGATGGATGCCATAATGATCGCAAACGTGGGACCTATCACTGCCACTAGGCTTGATAAGTAATCAATGAGGGTAGTTGGAGCATTGCTCTAGCTACCTGCTTTCGGCGTGTAGGTTAAACATCAAATCTGTAACGTTTTCCTTCTGCCGACACATCTGGTGGTATGCGGTTTTCTTCGAAGAGGTCGTAGCCCTGTTTGAGGTTGCGCCAGAAGTTCAGCCAGTTTGAGTTGGCGTGCTTGCTAAGGTTTTCCTCTGTCATCTCAAAGGGGAAGATATGGACTGGGACTGCGCCTTGTCCGTTCTGAAGGGCAGCTTCCACGAGCAGATAGATCTCCTCGATATGCTGGTTGGTCATGGCGTAGCAGCCGATGGAGAGGCAGTTACCGTGGACCATCAAGTAAGAGCCTGTGCGGTCCAGTGACTGATCAAAGGCGTTCGGGAAACCGAGATTGAAGGAGAGGTGATATCTGCTGTTCGGGTTCAATTGTCTGGCTGACACATTGTAAAAGCCCTCAGGAGACTGACCGTCGCCTTCTTTCAGCTTTGGCCCCAGATCACCAGAGTATTTGCAAATCTCCCATGATTTGTAGGGCTGATAGGTTTTGCCAGACCGGATCCATGCTTCCAGCCGGCTTTCTTCTTTAAAGACACGCAGGAAAACGGGGTTTCCCAAGGTCATTCCTTTGAAGGTCAGATCTGCGCGCAGGGCTGGCAGGCGTTCATTTTTAACTTTTGTGAGGTTTGCGGAGCCGGGCAGATCATAGGGCAAGAGTAAGTAAGTGGCGAAGACTGCCAGCATTACGAAAAAGGCTGTGCCGACTGCCCAAAGGAGCGGACGTGAAATGATTTTTGCCATGGAAGGTCCGATTGCAAATCACAGGAAACCGAGAGTGGCAGATAAGAGAGGCAATGTGGCCAAGTCATGGTTCGCACTGGAAACTCTGTGAAAAGGTCACTCTGATATTCCTGTGGCGTAAGTACGCAGCGCATTTGTTTTGCTTTTCTTTGAAAAAACAAATGCTAATGCAGTTCGCATCTAGGCAGGACCTGGTGAACTGCATTCGCGTTTTTTGCTTGCGTATATTTATCCGAAAACTGGCTACCACTTTTCGGCGATACGCTATAGTGTCCGTGCCCATTCTGATCTGATTGCTCTATTGTGCTATAGAGCGTTTCTATCAAGCGTTGTGTGAAGGGTGATCGTCCTTGGATATTCGGCAGTTACAATACCTCGTTACTCTGGCTCAGGAGCGACATTTTACGCGTGCCGCTGCGGCTTGTAATGTGACGCAGCCAACGTTGTCAGGCCGAATTCGCCAGCTGGAAATTGAGCTGGGCGTACCCATTATTGAACGTGGCAAGAAGTTTCATGGATTGACTGCGGAAGGGGAGCGCATTCTCGTTTGGGCGAAGAAGGTGCTTGCGGACTGTAATAGTTTGCGGAACGAGGTTGCGGGGAAGAGTGCCGAGGTGTTCGGCAAGGTTAATATCGGCGTTATTCCCTCAGCTGATGTTGCGACAGCCTCTCTAATTCTGGATTTGAAGAAGAGCCATCCGCATGCACATGCGACGATCCAGTTGATGAGCCATGATGAAATCCATAAGGCTCTTGAGGATTATCAGATTGATGCAGGCATCACGTACACTCAGTTCAGCGATGCAAAGAAGCACAGCAGTTTCACGCTTTATGAGGAAGACTACCGCCTGTTCATGCCAGTAGGACATCGTTTGCAAGGGGTAGACGCGGTGGAGTGGGAAACGGCTGTGAATGCCGGGGCGATGGTGGCGCTTTCGCCGAAGTTGCAAAACCGGTTGATGGTGGATAGCACGCTTCGCTTCCTCGGTGTTGAGTTGGACCCCGAGATTGAGGCAGAGACAATCCCGTCACTTGGCGGGTTCATCCGTGCGGGGTATTGCGCGATTTTGCCGGAATTTTCTGCCTTGTCGCTTGGGGCAGGAATTGTTTCCGTACCGCTGATCAAGCCAGTTGTTTCGCACAGCATTGGTATGGTGATGACAAAGCGTGAGCTGGAGCCTGCAGTTATTACGTCGTTAGCGGATTGTGCGGCTCAGTATAAGAAGCCGCTGATTCCAGAGCAGGTTGATTAGAAAAGTAGCATTGCTTTCGAGTTGCTCATAAAAAAAGCCCGCGATGATCGCGGGCTTAGTTGTTTGGGTTTGCTTTTTATTCAGCAGGCATTGGTGCAGATGTTTGTTTGCCAGATGCTGCCGGTTTTGTTGTTGTGGCCTCTCCTTCGCCCAGTGCGTCCTCAGCCATGTGATACTTGGGGTGGACTGGCTTCATGAGAAGGTTGGAGACGAGTGCTGCGACGAGCAAACCAGCCATCACATACATTGTGGTGTTGTAGAGGCTCGGAGTTGGATCAACCGTGCCTTCCGGAGCTACTTCCATCAGTCTTGAGACAGAGATGGATTTTGCTGCGATGAGCTCAGCCAGTTTCTCTTTGCCTTCACCGAAAGTCTGGAGGAATACGGCTGGATCAACTTTTTCCGCAAGCTCATGGATTTTGGTGTTTACAGACCGTTCGCGCAGGAATGTGATGAGGAATGGACCAGCAACACCTGCTGCAGACCATGCAGTGAGCAGGCGACCATGGATACCGCCGACGAATTTGGTGCCGAAGATATCTGCCAGATAGGCGGGGATTGTAGCGAAGCCACCGCCATACATGGTGAAGATGGTCATGGTGGCTGCGTAGAACATCACCAGCCACATCACGGAGGGGCTTGTACCTGCCTCCGCCGCGATGAGCGGAATGGAAAGGTATAGGAAAGAGCCCAGCACGAAGAAGACTGTGTAGGTGTTCTTGCGGCCAATATAGTCAGAGAGTGTGGACCAGCCGAGGCGACCCATAGCGTTGAAGACGGAGATCATCAAAACGTAGGTTGCGGTGAAGGCTCCGTCTACGATGGTTGGCATGCCGTTGCCGAAGATCTCGTAGATCATGGTTTTGGAAACGGAGATCACGCCAATCCCAGCTGTCACGTTGAAGCAGAGCACGATCCAGAGCTGGTAGAACTGTGGTGTCCGCAATGCTGTATCAATATGCACATGGTTGCGAGTGATAAGGCCTTGTTTTGCAGGGTCTTCCTGTGGTGGCTCCCAACCTTCCGGTTTCCAGCCCGGCGCAGGAATGCGGTAGGCGAAGGAAGCCAGGATCATTACGAAGAAGTAGACAATACCCAATGTGAGGAAGGTTGATGCTGCGCCAGTGTTGCCTGTGCCTGCTAGGTAAACGCCTGCTTGGGCACCGTCAAAGGCTGCTTCTGCTTGAGATGCACTGACGACAATGGCTTCCAGCTTCTGGCCTGCGACCTGCACGTAGCGCACACCGTTTTCTACGGTTGTTTGTACGTCAGCGAGAGGGCCGAGATAGTCAGGTGCTTTGGCATAGAGGCCCAGAAGCCAGCTTTTCAGCGGAACTGCGATGATTGCGCCGCCGCCAAAGCCCATGATAGCCATGCCGGTT
>NZ_LCWX01000122.1:60159-73893 GCF_001431305.1 Pseudovibrio sp. POLY-S9 | reverse complement strand
GCCAGACCGCGACGATCAGGATACCAGCGGATCAGGGTGGAGACGGGTGAAACATACCCAAGGCCCAAGCCACAGCCGCCAATGACGCCATACCCCAGATACAGCAGCCAGAGCTGATGGGTCATGATGCCAATTGAGCCGATGATGTAACCACCTCCCCAGCAGAAGGCAGCTGTTGTGCCAACGCAGCGTGGGCCAACTTTCTCAAGCCATTTGCCTGCAACAGCAGCAGACAGGCCAAGAAACAGAATTGCGACTGAGAAGATCCATACTACTGAGCTGAGAGACCAATCTTCAGCTGCAGGTGCTATGCCACCGATTTCTCTGACAAGTGCCGGATTGTAGATACTCCATGCATAGGCAGAACCGATGCACAGGTGAATTGCAATGGAAGCCGGTGGAACGAGCCAACGATTGAAGCCCGGCTTGGCTACGATCGCGTCTTTCAGCATAAAGCTTGGTATTTTAAACATCAGCAAACCCCTAGAGCAATCAAAGCAGTTTGCATTGCCTCGCCCGGCAAACCGCCTTGATCTTTTGTTGCGACTACATCCTGTTTTCCGAAAATCGAGCCCCATTTCGGGAATGCGCCTAGGAGGCAGGCGAGAGGGAGGAAGCCTGTATCCATACGTTGAGTCTGCATCTAACACATGGTTAGTTGAAATCGCCAGAGTCTATCACGTTATAGATGTAATCTATTACAGTGTGAGTTTGTGGAGGATAGAGCAAAGCCGAAAGCAGAAAGTGGTGCGGTGAAAAATTTTGCACGCTCTGATTTATTTTGAAATATCAGAGGAGTAGGACTGCTTGGTGCCTATGAATATGCCAGATGAAGGTGAGCTTGTCATCCGTACTGTGCGTTACTGACGTGAGGTTTTACGCAGGTGCGTATTGTCGCAGTGCCTAAGGAAACGAAAAAAGCGCACCGCTGGGCGATGCGCTTTTAAGATTTAGTGCGGTTCAGCTTACAAGAGAGCTGGAATACCTGGGAGCATGCCAACTGCCGCCATTGCCAGAGTACAGATGATCACTGCACCTGCTGGAATGATAATGCGGTCTGCAAAGCTCAGACGTTCTGCACGTTCCTTGTCGCCAATGAGACCATTGTTGTCGAGGAACATGGTGATTGCCCATGCCAGAACAGGGTTGGTCACGATGGCTGCGAAGATGCAGATACCAGCGGAGTTGGTGTCGTTGCTGGATTTCACCATCTGCAGGCCAGCTTCCAGAAGTGGAAGGAACACACCAACCAGAAGAGCACAGGACATCACTGGCTGCCATACTGCTACGTCCATTGGGTAGCCGATGGTTGCGATAACGATGCATAGTGCGCCGAGCAGGATTGCGCCTGCAGGGATAGGACGCTTCGCGATCGCTGCCGGGATCATGTAGGTGCCCCAGGAGGAGGTGATGTTACCACCGCCGAAGAATGTACCGGTGAACTGGCGCAGGGAGCAGCAGGTCATGGTGTCATCAACGTCCATCAGAACTTTATCTGTGTTCTTAGGGTAGTTGAGTTCCTGGAAGATACGGTGGCCGAGGAAGTCCGGGGACCACATTGCGACTGCCAGAATTGCCCAAGGCAGAGATGCAACGAAGTGGTTGAAGCTAGGGATGCCAAGCTGCCAGCCGGTCTCAGTAGAACCCCACCAGTACCATGGATTCATGTTTGGCAGGCCAGGAGCTGTGGTGAACTGAAGGTCAACACCTGCGCCGAGTGCGAGCGCCAGAACAACCGCGATGACGGAGCAAGCTGGAATTGCGAGCCAGCGCTTACCGACCTTTGCGAGGAAGGCGTAGAGCACGATGTTGACGGCAAAGATTGCCAGAGCGACGTAAGAGAGGCTGTAAGCCAGGTCATGCTTAGCCTGCAGGCCGCCAGCCCAGCTGAAGAGGGATGTGATTTGCCCCTTTGCCCCCATGAAGCCAAGGAACACGAGCAAACCGCCAGCAACGCCCTGACTGGTCAGGTTCACCAGACGAGAGCCGCCTTTAAAGTAGCTGAGGAGTAGGCCGAAGGCACAGACGAGTGCTGCCAGTGCCAGAGGGTGCGCGCCTGCAAGAGCGATGGAGCCAATGAGCGGGATCATTGGACCGTGGTTGCCTGCAAGGTTTGCGCGTGGGTTGAGAAAACCAGAGCCGATGATGCAGAAGAGCAGCGCCGGGATGAGCATCTCAACGCGAACCACCTCAATGATCCATTCAGCACCAAGGTTGACGTGTGGCCATTTTGCTGTGAGGCCGGTTGCCCATGCTGTCATAACCGCAGAGTACATCACGGAGATGCCGATTGTGCCTGCAATTGCGGGAACAAAATCTTCCATTTCAAAACGGAAGTCGCGGCCCGGCAGGTTGAGACCCCAACGGCGTGGTTTCATAATCTGGAGTTCGTGGTCCAGATAATCAGACCGTTGTTCGAACTCGCTCGCAGGCTTGTGTGCCTCGCTATAGGATTCTTCGTGTTTGTCTGTCTGCTGAAGCATAACAGCCATTCTCCATAAAACTGACGGAGGAAAGGAGAGTGTGCTTTCACGGTGCTTGCTTGTGAGCGAAGCTGATGAAGGCATCTCACGTCATGGCCTTGATTTCTGGTTTGCTGGGAGGAGTTGGAACCGTCAGGATTTTCGGGTTTTGAGTTGCAGCTTAATGGGAGGTGTAAAAGTGCAACTGCGTCAGCGGCTTCAAACTCGCTGTAACTTTCCTTCCGGGTTCCAGGGTCTTTTCAAGAGACCGTGCAAACCACAAATTCAGACCATGAATACCCTTCCCCTGTTCTTCAGTTCCGAAAGGTCCCTACCTGAAATGACGTAGGGAAGCTTACGGTGTTCAGCGAGAACTTGCAGAAGGATGCAGCTTAAATAAAATCGTATGAGTCTATCGCGTCATTGATGAAATCTATAAGACGAAAAACTGCGACAATATGAGCTATCTAATTGATTTTATTGAATTGCCTTGTTTTTAGGTGCTGTGAAATTTCAGGCTGCAATATCTTATTTAAAACAACAGTATAATGAAATTAATTCACTTTGAGCGGGTGTTAAGGCTAATGAAAAACGTGATCTGAGGATCACATCCTGTCGCGGTAGAATGACTTATAGGTAGTATTGTCGCAGCGCTGTGGGAACTTGTAATACAAGTGTTTTTCCGAGTTTAAATTGGACTTTGCAGACACCAAGTTGGCTTCACGCCCGGTAAAATTGTGCCTCGATGGCTATGCACTTTGCCGAGGTGAGAACATTCCGGATAAGAAAAAACTTGGCTGACCCCTACTTTTGGCGTAGATAGGCGATCCATCCTGCCGGACTTATCTACGGGCTCGTTATGAGCCCCAAATTTTCACTTCCCAGTAACCTCAAAAATCATCGAACCGATTTGTTGTGTCTGTTTGCTGAGAAGTTTAACCGAGTTTCTGTAGGATTTGAGATTAAAGCGTGTTGGTGCACTCGCCAGAGGCGAAGCCCATCTTGAAATGAGAGATATTATGGCACTGGTGGGTCCCGTATTACGGGTGCTTGGATACTTTCTGGTTGGGCTGGCCATTTTGATGCTGGCGCCTGCATTGCTGGACATTTACTTCAGCAATCCCGACTGGATTGCGTTTGCACTCTCTTCTCTGTTTGTTGGTTTGTTTGGCCTGCTGCTTGCTGTTTCTACGGCCAACTACAAACTCGAACACCTCACCATTCGACAGGCGTTTTTGCTGACCACAGCATCGTGGATTGTGATGCCAGTCTGCGGCGCTCTGCCCTTTCTCAGCCTTGGGATCGGTTTCGAGAACGCTTTTTTTGAGAGCGTTTCTGGGTTTACGACCACAGGTTCCACGGTTCTGATTGGTCTGGATGGTATGCCTCCTGGCTTGTTGTTCTGGCGTTCCCTGACCCAGTGGATCGGCGGTGTTGGCATCATCGTTATGGCGATCTTGCTCATGCCTTTGTTGCGTATTGGCGGTATGCAGCTGTTTCGGACAGAAAGTTCTGATCGCGGAGAGAAGATTGTTGCCCGTGCGACGGATCTGACGCGCTTGATTGGTGGCGTCTACATCATGCTGACGCTGACCTGCATGATCCTTTATGTGTTTTCTGGCATGTCGTTGTTTGATGCGGTGAACCATGCAATGACGACGTTGTCCTCTGGTGGATTTTCCACCCACGATGCATCCTTTGTATATTTTGAGAGTACAGCCGCGGAATGGGTGGCTGTGGTCTTTATGCTGGCTTCGGGTTTGCCGTTCGTTGTACTGATCAAATCCTTGACCAAGAATCCGAAAGCACTTCTGCAGGATCCTCAGGCGCGAGTCTTTATTTTACTTATCATTGTCCTCTCCAGTTTGACTGCTCTGTATCTCGGTATTGAGAACAAGTTCACGTTTGGCCGTGCTGTGGTTGAAGCACTGTTTGTGGTGATTTCAATTATTACTACAACCGGCTATGGCCTTGGCGATTATACGGCCTGGGGTCCTCCGATGATGGGCTTCTTCCTGATGCTGACGTTTATTGGTGGCTGTACAGGCTCGACCAGTGGTGGCATCAAGATTTTCCGCTTCATCGTGTTCTTTGGCACTGTTCGTGCGTACATGAATAAGATGATCCGGCCTGATCAGGTGGTTCCTGTCCGGTATGGCGATACAAAGATCACGCCTGAACTAGCGTTCTCGGTTCTTGCGTTTCTGGTGGTCTATATGGCCACTGTGGGGCTGATTACTGTCATTCTTGGTGGACTTGGTTTGGATTTGGTGACTGCTATGAGCGCAGCGACGACTGCGGTTTCTAATGTAGGCCCAGGACTTGGTGATGTTGTTGGCCCTATCGGAAACTTTGCCGACATCCCCAACAGTGCGAAGATTGTGCTTTCTGCGGCAATGTTGCTGGGGAGATTGGAACTCTTTACAGTGCTGGTGCTGTTTAACCCTCAATTCTGGCGTTGACGCAACGTCCCTGAAAGACTAGGGATTTCGTGCATTGAGCATGTTTGGGCTGTCCGGTTTCATTCTTGTTGTGTGAATAGGTAGTTGTCCGATTAATTCAATTGCCAGATATCACTAAGTGGCCTAAAACCAATGCTTCATAAATGTTTGAGAGCATACCGTTCCAATCTCGTCCGTTAAGGGACAACATGTGACTAGCGGGCGGGTTAAATTGGATTTTATATCGGCGGATTGATGTTGGTTTCCATACGACCGGTTTTAAGTGTGCTTGGGTACCTTTATGTCGGCCTCGCTGCTGCCATGCTCGTCCCTGCATTTGTGGATGTTGTGTCGCGTAATGCTGACTGGCAAGCCTTTATTATTTCAGCATTAATTACCGGTCTGGTTGGCATGTTGCTTATCGTGGCCATGGGTGGTGCGCTGCGTGACGGGCTGGATACGCGCCAGACCTTTATCCTGACAACTTTATGCTGGGTCTCGTTGCCCGCGTTTGGGGCTCTGCCGTTTTTGTGGCTGGGTATTGCGTATGTCGATGCTGCGTTTGAGGCAGTGTCGGGATTCACCACCACCGGCTCTACTGTGCTGACGGGTCTTGATTCACTTCCGCCAGGGCTGCTTGTGTGGCGTTCGTTGATGCAGTGGATGGGCGGTGTTGGCATCGTTGTTATGGCGATCGTGCTTTTACCGTTTCTGCGCATTGGTGGAATGCAGCTGTTTCAGACAGAAAGCTCCGACCAGAGCGAAAAGATTGTCAGCCGTTCCATTGAGTTGATCCGGCTGATCAGTTTGACGTATCTGCTTCTGACCAGTCTTTGCATTGTGCTTTACTGGTTCTCCGGCATGACGATGTTTGATGCGTTCAACCATGGTCTCACAACAATTGCGACGGGTGGTTACTCTACGCATGATAATTCCTTCGGGTACTTCACCAATCCGGTGACTGGCTGGATTGCAGTTGTTTTCATGATTGTGGGCGCGCTGCCGTTCGTGCTGATCATTCAGGGGTTGCGCGGTCAGCCGATGTTGCTGTGGCGGGATCCGCAAGTACGGGCGTTTCTGTGGCTCGTGGGTTTGATTTCTCTTGCTCTGACGATTTATCTCGGCACTTCTGGCAATGCAGATAGTTTTGGTAGTGCGATCCTGCAATCCGCGTTTAACGTGATTTCTGTGGTGACGGGTACTGGCTATGCCATGGGCGATTATACCGCTTGGGGAGCTCCGGTGATCGGTCTTGCGTTCCTGCTCAAGTTTGTTGGTGGCTGTACAGGTTCGACAACAGGCGGGATCAAGGTCTTCCGTTTTCTCGTGTTCTTTGGAACCGTGATTGCGCATATGCGCCGGATGGTGCGGCCTAACCGTGTGATCTCTGTAAGCTATGGCAATACGCATCTGACGCCAGAGCTTACGTTCTCCGTTCTTGCGTTCCTTGTGGTTTACATCGGTACAGTTGGTATTCTGACGCTGATCCTGTCTCTGTTTCATCTGGATCTGGTGACTGCTGTGTCTGCCGCTGCGACATCCGTTGGTAACGTTGGCCCAGGCCTTGGCACCATGATCGGGCCATCTGGCAACTTTGCTGCGCTGCCTGATCCAGTGAAATGGATCTTGTGCGCTGCGATGTTGCTGGGGCGTCTGGAACTGTTTACGGTTCTCATTCTTCTGGATCCTGATTTCTGGTCCAAATAATCTGAATAATTTGGAAGGTCGCTATGCGATTTGATGTACCGCTGGTCACTGGCCGGCTGATTAAGCGTTACAAACGGTTTCTAGCTGATGTGAGCCTCGATGATGGCGGTGCTGAAATCACAGCGCACTGTGCCAACTCGGGCTCCATGATGGGTTTGAAAGATCCGGGCATTAAGGTCTGGCTGACGCCTAATGATGATCCGAAGCGCAAGTTGAAATACTCCTGGGAAATGCTCGAGATTAACGGTGCGATGGTGGGTATCAATACCAGCCGTCCGAATGGCCTGGTCGAAGAGGCTATTGAAGCAGGGCGTATTCCTGAGCTTGTGGGTTATGAGAAGCTGCGTCGTGAAGTGAAGTACGGCAAGAACTCCCGTATCGATATTCTGCTGGAAGGTGAGGGTGACAAGCGCACTTATGTTGAGGTGAAGAACGTCACGCTGGCCCGCGAAGATAGGATCGCAGAGTTTCCTGATGCTGTGACCGCGCGTGGAGCAAAGCATCTTGATGAACTGGCGGATATGGTCCGGGAAGGCCATCGTTCTGCAATGGTGTTTCTGATCCAGCGTGATGATTGCGATGCGCTTGTTCTGGCACGTGATATTGACCCGAAATATGGTGAGGCATTTGATGCGGCTGTAAAGGCAGGTGTTGAAGTCTACGCGATTGGATGCCGGCTGGATACTGATGAGATCATCGCTGATCGGTCTATAGAGGTGCGCTGTTAAGGCGGACAAGCCTAAAAAGAGCATGGTATCTGATGATGCGTATACACCTGCACTGGAAGCACCGCATAGCCTCCCATGCAGTGTTGGACCAGAGTTCCCGTAAGTCGGGATGAGCAAGGCGGCAGGCAAAACCTGTGCTACTTGTTAGAAATGAGTCTTTGGCATTGGCTACGCACCTTGCCCGGGCATTTTGATATGGACAACATCGCCTCTTATCCTGAAAGACACGATAGCCAGTTTCCTGGAAAGACAACGGCTTTGCTTTGGCAAGTTTCCCGGCCTAAACAGGCCCTCTGTCCCTGACATTTATTGCTCTGACCAGTAAATGCCACTGCGTGATGCCCTTCAGACTTGGGCCCTTCCTCTCAGACCATGCAGTCACGTCTGAAAATCGGTTCCACCGGACCTTTGAAAGATGCGTTACCTCTCTCAAAAGCCCCACCCAGCCCACGACACGCTGACGGACGGTCCGCCAGCTGCCCGTCACGTGGGCATAGAGTTAGTATGAGGGCACATTTGAGCAAGGGGGATAAGTTTGTCTAAGATAGCCGCTAGTCCGACGTTATTCATCGCTTCGTATAGTGCTGCCAAAATGCATTTATGAAGGTTGGATCATTACCGGCTTATGAACGGAAAAAGCCCCGGCGGTGAGGCCGAGGCTTTGGAAACTCTTATGCAGAATTCCGGCGGGTTGATTAGCCTGCGGTATCTTTAGAGATTGGTGGCTGGAACTGCATGCCCAGATCCCATGGGAAGTACACCCAGGTGTCCTGAGAAACCTCAGTCACAATGGTATCAGCCAGATCGCGGCCCATTGGTTTGGCGTAGACGGTTGCAAAGTGTGCTTTTGGCAGCATTTCGCGAACAACTTTTGCAGTCTTACCGGTGTCGACCAGATCATCGATGATGAGAATGCCTTCACCGCCTTCAGAGCCGACCACTTTCGGGTCGATTGGCTTGATGACCTTCAACTCACCCTGATCGTCGTAGTCGTGGTAAGATGCAATGCAAACTGTTTCGATGGTGCGAACACCCAATTCGCGCGCAATAATGCCAGCTGGAACAAGACCACCACGTGTAATGGCTACAATCGCTGTAAATTCGCCTTTGTCGGCGAGGCGCCAAGAGAGGGCACGGCAATCGCGGTGGAATTGGTCCCAAGAGACCGGGAATGCTTTGGATTGCTGCTGATTATCCATGTG
Source organism: Pseudovibrio sp. POLY-S9 (assembly GCF_001431305.1). Classification (NCBI taxonomy): domain Bacteria; kingdom Pseudomonadati; phylum Pseudomonadota; class Alphaproteobacteria; order Hyphomicrobiales; family Stappiaceae; genus Pseudovibrio; species Pseudovibrio sp. POLY-S9. Next base: position 65,353 of record NZ_LCWX01000122.1, on the reverse strand, counting down.
TCTTCTTTCAAAGAAATTTTGTCTTTGCAGCTTCTACGGCTGCTCGGACGGCTTCACTGGCCTGTTCCAGTACATCATTTGACCTAGATCGCACAACAACCTGTGTGGAAAATACTCCATCTTTTGACTGCGGATAAGAGCCAATAGAGGTTTCGGGGAAGTTTTTCTGTATTTCCCCTAGGTCTGTGGCAATGCGACTTTCAGGAAGAGCGGCCTCAATAGTCACTGAAAGCATCTTTTGACTGGTTTCAAGCGTTGGGGCAATGGCATCGACCATGGATTGCATGATGGCTGGTACGCCTGCCATCACGTACACGTTCTCCATTCTGAAACCGGGTGCGATGGACACCTTGTTTTCAATCAGGTCGGCTCCATCAGGCAGGCGAGCCATGCGCTTGCGGGCAGGGGTAAAGTTTTCTGCACCGTAGTGATCTTCCAGAAGCTTGTAAGCGCGTGGGTCCAGATCAATCGATACGCCGAAGGCCTTTGCTATGGCATCTGCTGTGATGTCATCATGCGTTGGGCCAATCCCGCCGGATGTGAACACGTAGGTGTATTCTGCGCGAAGAGCGTTGACGGCTTCCACGATCTTTTCTTCTACATCAGGAACGACGCGGACTTCAGACAGATCGATGCCGATATCTGTGAGGTAGGATGCCAGAAAGCCGATGTTTTTGTCTTTGGTCCGACCAGACAGGATTTCATCGCCAATAACGACATATCCCGCTGTGATGATCTTATTGGTCATGGCTTTCTGTATTCCTGAAATATGGGTGGCTTTGACAGCTAGAAGGCGTTGTATTCATACACCAAGCTCTAGCTCTTCATTTTTATGCGTATGCTTATCCGAAAACCGGAGCCACCTTGGGGGAGTAGGCTCTAGTTTCAATCGTTATGATCTTCTGGCGACCACTCATAGATCCAGTTCAACCGGTCAAGAAGCTGACTTGGTGTGTTGGACCGCATGACAAGGTCTCGTGCAATGCGAAGAGGGAAGCCCATATGGTAGACCCAATCATTCCATTTAACGAGCTTGCTCATCTTTTCAATACGTGGACGGCGGGTAGTCTCGTAGGCTTGCAAGGCTTGCGGTGTCGCACCATGTTTGTCGACCATCTTGGACAGGACTGCTGCATCTTCAATTGCCATTGCCGCACCTTGCGCTGAGAATGGCAGGATCGCATGAGCAGCATCGCCGATAAGTGTTACAGGCCCTTGCGTCCACGCAGGGCGAGTGTCGACCTCGCACAATGACCAACGGCTCCACGTTTCTGGCAGGTAGACTAGGCGCAACGCTTCTGGCGCCCAATTGCGGAAGTGTTTACGGACGTGATCACTGCCAACCGGATGGGACCAGGTGTCCTCTTTCCAATCTTCCTTGGTGATGGCGACGATGTTGAGCAGCTTGCCATTCTTTACTGGATATTGAACCAGATGAGCATCACGTGCGAGCCATAGGCCTGAGGTGCTCAGCAGAGGTTCCAGATTGAAAGGCGGCTCTGCTGTTGCTCTGTAGGCCACGAAACCTGTGTGCTTGGCTGCGGCGCCACCCAATGTGTTCTGACGGATGCTTGAGCGGACACCGTCAGCCCCGATGAGCAGATCAAACTGATCCGGCACGTCAGCAAGAGCTTCTGTGAATGCCGCTCCCTGAAGCTTAACGGTATCACCGTTGATTTCGGCGGTCTCTACCTTGGTATCCAGCCGCAGAGTGACTTCCGGTGTGTTCTGGACAGCTTCCAATAACAACTGTTGAAGATCTGCCCGGTGAATCACGTAGTATGGCGCGCCATAGCGGTCTTCAGCAATGCGGCCAAGTGGAACGGTTGCAAGTTGAGACCCATCTTGGCCGGAGCGTATATTGACGCTGGCTGGAGAGACGGCTCTGGACATGAGCGCAGGGCCTAAGCCAAGAGCCTGCATACATCTCATTGCATTGGGAGATAGCTGAATTCCTGCGCCGACTTCGGAAAGCTCTGGGGCAGCGTCGAACAGAAAAACACTGTGGCCCTTACGGGCAAGGTATAACGCAGCTGTAAGTCCGGCGATCCCGGCTCCTGCGATAGCAATATTTTTTGGTATCATTACGCAGCTTGCTTGCCGTGCTTTGCCTGAGGTTATCGGGATCAGGCAAAGCAATGTGATTACTGTTTATTCGTTTTATCGGTCAGATGACGCGGTTGTTAAGCCGCATCAGGTACCCAAGCGCAGTCAGCTGGATTAGATTCTGCGGAACCGAGCTCAGCATCGTAATGGTAAAGCGTTGAGCAGTATGGGCAGATTATGTTGTCATCAGCACCCATGTCGAGGAATACGTGTGGGTGATCTTGTGGGGGGCGTGCGCCAATGCACATAAATTCTTTAGCGCCGATTTTAATGGCGTCAACGCCATTGGTGTTGTGAAAGTGGGGTACGACTTTACCGGCCATTTTTTCGCCAAGCTCCATGGAACAAAAATTTGCCGCCGACATTAAATTGGTTCGGGTGAAAAAGACAGGTTTTCTAGTTGATTGATTGCTTTGGGGCCTATGCGGTCCACAACTGTACTGCGTTTTTTCACCTAGCGCTGAGGTTTTTCGGCGGAACTGGTGTTGTCTCAGCCTCTGTGAATAGTTGAGGGACTAGTCCAAATTGATAGTTCTTTGGTCTTTTCTTTCTCCACCCTTACATTTACCCTCCCATGATCCCATAGTTTTCCTTTACGTAAACGTTAGGTAATATGCCAATATTCAATAATAATGATCACCCTATCGCTTATCTTGATGAAGGAGAGGGCGACCCGATCCTGCTGATCCACGGATTCGCATCCAACAAGTTCGTCAACTGGGTGTATCCCGGCTGGGTTGATTTGTTGGTGAAGGATGGCCGCCGTGTGATTGCGATTGATAATCGTGGTCATGGTGAAAGCTACAAGTACTACAATGCAGAGGATTATGGCGCTCCGGTTATGGCCGAAGATGCGCTGAAACTGCTGGATCATCTCTATATCGATAAAGCGGATTTGCTTGGCTATTCCATGGGCACCCGCATTTCTGCGTTTTGTGCGCTGCAAGCACCGGACCGGGTGCGCTCGCTGTCGCTTGGCGGGATGGGGTATGGGTTGATTTCTGGTGTTGGTAATCCTGAACCAATCATTGAAGGGCTGTTGGCTGACAAGGTCTCTGATGTGAAAGACCGGACGGGTCGTGCCTTCAGAGCCTTTGCCGAGCAGACCAAATCAGACCGGCGTGCGTTGGCAGCGTGTATGCAGTCAGCCCGGAAGCCTATTTCTGAGGATATGGTCTCTAAGATTACAGCGCCGACACTTGTTGCTGTTGGTACAAACGATGATGTGGCCGGTGATCCTAAGGCGCTTGCTGATCTTATGCCGAATGCCAGTTATTTGGAGATTACCAACCGGGACCATATGACCGCTGTTGGCGACAAGATTTTCAAAAAAGGCACATTAGAGTTTTTGGAGCAATTTTCATGAATAGAGGCACCCACGAATTTATCGGAGCCGATGGCAACCGTATTGTTGCAGACCGGTTCGGCTCAAAAGGTCAGCCGGTGATGATGATGCATGGTGGCGGGCAGACGAGACATTCGTGGGGCAAGACTGCTGAGATGATCGCCAATGCAGGTATGCAGGCGTTTTGTCTTGATATGCGTGGACACGGGGACAGTGCGTGGGTTGAAGGGGAGAAATACTTCTTTTCTGACTTCGGTGCAGATGTTGCTGCAGCTGCCGCGCAAATCTATGAGGAAACCGGTTTCAAACCAATTGCGATCGGTGCCTCATTAGGTGGTCTTGCGTCTATTCTGGCTGAGGGTGTTTTGCGTCCAGGTGTGTTGGCTGGCGTTATTCTGGTTGACGTGACCCCGCGCCTAGATGAAGGCGGAGTGAGTAAGATCCTGTCGTTTATGGCTGAAAAGGTCGAGGACGGGTTTGGTAGCGTTGAAGAAGCGGCGGACATGATTGCCTCTTATCTTCCGCATCGAAAGCGCCCCAAGACATTAGATGGCCTTTCGAAAAACCTGCGTTTACGGAAAGATGGGCGCTATCGCTGGCACTGGGACCCTCGCTTTATCACGCATCATGCTGATCGTGCTGATATGAAAGACAAGGTGCAGAGTGAGCTGTTGGAGGCAGCAGCTAATCTCAAAGTACCGAGCATGCTTGTTCGTGGGGCAGCGTCAGAGCTTGTGAAACAGAGCCATGTCGATGAATTTCTCGCATTGGTTCCCCATGCACAATTCACAGATGTGAAAGAAGCTGGTCATATGGTGGCAGGCGATGTGAACGATATTTTCACTGCTGCGATCATGCCATTTTTAATAGAGTACCAAGCGGCAGCTTAAAATTAGAACCAGTTTCTGATTTTTGAAAGAAATGTAGGTTCACTTTCTAATTGCCTATACAGGTTTGGTACGCGCTTTCTCTAATGGCAATACTGCGTGATGTACTATAGGCGGATAATTCATAGTGAGTGGGTGGGGCTTGGATCGAGACAGTCTGCACCTATGTAAGGTTGAATAGGTCCTATCCATAAAGGAACGCTCTTTCATGGTGCAATTTTCTTCAAGTAGCCCCAAGGAGTTCGCATCGCATGATCCTGTTTGGGATCGCGTGAAAGCCGAAGCCCAGGCGATGGCTAGCTCTGAGCCAGCACTTGCGTCTTTTGTTTACGAGACGGTGCTGAACCACTCTTCTCTAGAGGAAGCGATTGTTCATCGTGTGGCTGACCGGCTAGGCCATGTGGTTGTCTCTTCTTCTCTTATCCGCCAGACTTATCTGGATGTACTGGATCAGGCTCCTGATATTGTTCAGGCCTTCCGTGTTGATCTGGGTGCTGTTTTTGATCGCGATCCTGCCTGTGACCGTTTCCTGGAACCTCTGCTTTATTTCAAAGGGTTTCATGCGCTGCAGACACACCGGTTAGCCAACTGGTTGTGGAAGCAGGGGCGAGAGGATTTCGCGCTTTACCTGCAAAGCCGTTGCTCTGAAGTGTTCCAGATGGATATTCATCCTCAGGTTCCAATTGGGCGGGGCGTTTTCTTTGACCATGGTACCGGCATTGTGGTTGGCGGCACTGCTGTTATTGAAGACGATGTCTCTATTCTGCAAGGTGTGACACTTGGTGGTACGGGCAAGGTCTCAGGCGACCGTCATCCGAAGATCCGTCAGGGCGTGCTGATTGGTGCGGGTGCCAAA
>NZ_LCWX01000122.1:40902-60017 GCF_001431305.1 Pseudovibrio sp. POLY-S9 | reverse complement strand
CTGTGGTTCTTAAAGACGTTGATCCGTGCACGACTGTGGCGGGTGTTCCTGCCAAGGTTGTGGGTGAAGCTGGTTGCGACCAGCCGGCTCGTGCCATGGATCAAATGATCGGTCAAGGTCAAGGACTTTCCTCGCAAAACAAACAAGGATAAGCTAGTTTCCTAGGGTTGGCAGGACGATAAACTTGTATAGTTTGTGCCCCAAGTTTGAAGTGAAATTGGTAAGGAGACGGCTGTGAAGCCTGATGAAATTCGTAAGGTGCAAACCTACATGCGCAGTACTTTCAAGTCGCCAGAACTTGAAGTTCGTGCGCGTCCTCGTAAAGATGATTCCGCAGAAGTTTATATCAAGGATGAGTTTCTTGGCGTTATCTTCCGCGACGAGGAAGATGGCGAACTGAGCTGGAACTTCCAGATGGCTATCCTTGATATTGACGTGGAAGGCCTCTAAGGCTTCACGCAAAATCTGATTGATTTGAAGGGCTCCGTTTTGGGGCCCTTTTTGCATCAAAATGAGACTCCAAAGGGCTGTAGGCGTCCTGAATTGAAACGGGTTGGAGTTTGCTCACCTGCCCTTATTTCCTATGCGGATTTCATATGTAAATATTAACAGGAGGTTAACTCGAGGATAGCACGCGGCACAGGAATTGCTTTCAACTGCACAGTAACGCGTTTGAGCTGGATTGAGCCAGCTGAGAATGGGGGAAGTGCATGCTGGGCGATTTGTTGTTGGCTGCGTTTATAGCGGCTTCTGGTTTTGTGACTGCAGGAATTCTGGGTAGCTTCTATCACTTGGTGACTGGGGAGCCACCGCGATTTTTTGCTGAGATGAAAGGGCCGTTGTCCTGGCTTATTGTCGTCGGGTTATGGCTTGTTGCTGGTCCTTTTATATTCATGCGCAATGCGATCCAAGGTTATTACCAGGAGTCATTTAGCCCCAAGATGCTGGCCGCCGCGGGAGGGCTCACCGCTATGTGGAGCATTCTTTCCGGTACGTTTGTTTTGAGTTTTCTCTTGGCACTTTGAGCAAGCCATATGCTAGATTGCGCAGGATTTGATTTGTGCAATCTAGGAGAACCTTGTGCCTTTTTATAAGCTTGGAGACAGAAGCCCTAATGTTCCTGAAAATGGAAACTACTGGGTCGCGCCATGTGCAAGTCTGATTGGGCATGTGCAGCTGGATGAAGAAGCGAATATTTGGTTTGGCGCTGTTTTGCGTGGCGACAATGAGCTTATCCATATTGGTGCGCGGTCCAACATTCAGGACGGATCGGTTCTTCATACAGATTTGGGGTATCCGCTGGTTGTTGGCGCAAACTGTACGGTTGGTCACAAGGCGATTTTGCATGGATGCACTGTGGGGGAAGGCTCGCTTATTGGAATGGGCGCGACAATCCTGAATGGTGCTAAGGTTGGTAAGGGCTGTATTATAGGTGCAAATGCACTGGTTCCTGAAGGCAAGGTTATTCCAGATGGTTCTCTGGTTGTGGGAATGCCGGGGAAGGTGGTTCGTGAGTTGGATGATGAAGCTCAGGCCATGCTTATCCGCTCAGCAGATGGCTATGTGATGAATGCACAGCGCTTTAGAGAGCAGCTGGTTGAGCTCTGAAGCCATCACGATTTTTGAAAAACAAAACAAGCCGCGGCATTTTCCGCGGCTTTGTTGTTTGCCAAGACCTAGGCGGCTTTACTCTGGAATACTTGCAACGGTGGTGACGCGTTTATCCGAAATAGCGGACCAGGCAGAAGCATGGCGAGCGGACTGGCGTTTCACGTAGCGGTATGGGGTTGAATACCAAGGCAAGATTGAAGAGATCTGATTGTCTAGAATGAGATCTCCCTGATCAGTGCGCACGCTTAAGACAGCGTGCCCACCATTACTTAGGTCTTTCACAACCGTTATGAGCAGGGAGCTTGGCGGCCAGCCCAAGGCAATGAGTTGCCGCTGTTTTTCCAGAACGTACTCTTCGCAATCACCCGCACCTTGCGGGTATGTCCAGTATTCAGGCACTCCGAACAGTTGCTCGTCTGTTAGCGGGCGAACTTGTGTATTGATTGAGGCGTTTACATCCAGCAATTCCTGCCAGCGCTCTTTGGTCAAGCGGACAACCAGCGGCGTGTTGGTACCATAGCGGCACTGTTGCGGGTAGTTTTGACAAAACTCAATATGACCAACGGGGGCAGTAGCTTGTCCGATAATTGGCATAAAGCGTCCTGGGACTTGCTCAGCATGAGCGTAAGACAGGCTGATTAGCCCACCCAATGCGACCCCCAAAACACTTTTCGCGAACAGCTTATACTCAAACACAAGTAGCGCCCTCCAATCATGGCAGGCTCTACTTTCCTTCGCGCATTTTTATTTGGTTATAATCTTTAAAGTCAGTATTTAATCAAAATTGAGCAGCATTTAAATCAAGATTGAATATCAGTTAAATCAATATTTCTGAAAATAAGAGTCAATATTAATTCAAATTGTAATTATGCCAAGACTCCGCAGGAAACTGGAGTTTCTGATGAGACCTAACGAGAGTTTTATGGTTTAGTTACAGTTAATTAGAGAGTTGACATGTGAAGCTGTGTCAGTTGCATGTAATTCTCACTGCAAATATTTTTTTATAAATTTATCGAAAAGCTGAGGCTTAACCGTTGATAAGCCAGGAATCGGTCTGGCTGGCTTAGCGCTTTTCAGCGTTGGAGATATGGTGCTCCAGCAGTTCCTTATTCTGGACGGTGGCGAATTCGACTGCGACGCCTTCTTCAAAGTGGCGAACGATCCGCGCACGCATCTTACCAAGCGTGATTGGTGTTCCAAGTGCCGGACGTACATCCGTCTTGAGTGCTGCGCCAGAGAGGGAGACATCCACAATGCGGCAGGCGTATTCTCTGCCGTCTGGCAAAATGATCTTCGTAATCGGATTCTTTGGAGTGAAGCGGTCAAATCTGCGATCTTCTGGCAGATTAAGCTCGTCTTTGTTGGCCAGCCAAGTCAGGACAGAAGCCAGCTTGTCGCGCTTGCGTGCGCTGGCATTGAGCGTCATCGCGAAGCCGCCATCGATCTCGCGGACGATCTTTCCTTCAACACGACCAATGTGATCAAGATAAGCGACAACGCGCTCGCCAACTTCGCCCATTACCGGAGAGATAAAGGCGGCGCCACCAGGTGACATGTTGACGACCTGGCAAGGGTACTCACGTCGGTTTTCCAGCATGAAACGGCCCAGCACGTTGATTTCAACGCGAGAAAAACGGCGTCTGTCAGGTGCTTTTGCTGCTAGTGCAGCAATTCTGTTGGTCGCTGTGCGCCCTGCCATTTTCCTAGGAATCCCGACTACGCGATTATTGACTAGTAGAAACTTGGGTCACACCCTAGGAAAACAAGGTTAACAGAATGGTAACTGTGGTGCGGAGTACAGGTTTATATTTTGCCCCCATCAACAACTCTAAGGTGTCCTACCTGTCGGCTGTTTGGAATTTCGACGGCCTTTGGTACTGCTGACCGTTGCAAGTGACTTCCACGGCTAACTCTTGGTTCCATTGAACTAACAGCGCGATGCGTTGGAGTTCCAAAATGTGGGACGCAGTCATTTTCGTCACTGAAGAGAGGTGCGTCTTCATCCGGCCAGATCAACCTCAGGCTGTTGACTTTTTGCTTGGAGATTGCCTGAACACCGAGCCAGAATGGACGCTTGAGCGGTGCCATACAGCCAAGAATACGCGTACAACCTTCCCCCTGTACACGGATTGGCAGGAGCAGGAGCTCCAGATCTACTGACTGGCCCATTTCAGTTGTGCCGGTGAAGCTGATCACAGCTGCAGCGCCATCCTGTGTTATGGCAGAAAGCATGGCGGTGACGGCTTGCTGGTCTTTCTCATCCCAACCATCAAGGAAACTGCGGCCTTTCAGTTCACGGCAGAACAGGGAACATAGTCGTGTCCCTGCAAGACGGAACCTGAAATTGTTCTGCTGTGCCAGTTCCAGAATAAACGTATCGCCCAAAACACTTTTGATTGCGGAAGGTTGAATATCGCCACGTTCGGGAGCTGGTCGTTCAGCCCGAATTTCGTCCCAGTATTCGAAGAGTATCCGTGATGCACCGTGTTTCATATTCCCGCCTTCCCCAGTCCGCTTATTGGGTTTTCCCATTGGGGTCAGTGTCCTTTTTATGGACAACTTTAACTATCCGCTGGTCTATGGTGGGGAATAAGCATGGAGCGTGCCAAGTTAGAAATATCATAAAAATTTAATAAAATATTAACCTTAACAAAGGGTTTAAGTTGTGCTGTTGGATGGCTTGTATAATCTTGGTTGCAGTTGCCTCACCTGAACCCTTGAGGCCCTAAGAATTGAGCTATTGTTGGCGGTAAACCTAGGTTTTCAGCATTTCGTGTGCTGATAAAAAGTCGGGAAATCAAACGCCTAACGGGGAGAAGCTCCGATAAACCGTCAGCGCTTGGGGGAGTGCTGGCGGTTTATTGTTTTCATTTGATCCTTACATTTTGCGGCAAGCCTTGCGAAGCGTGCCAAGTTGTCTTAGTTCAAAATGGGACAATAATTTTGGATCTGTAATAAAATGAACCAATCCAATGAAGACCATCTGGCACCTCACGGCCCCAACCTTCAGAGACCAGCACGGGAGCCGATGTTCAATCTGCCAACCGTGGTTGTTGGACTGTCTCTGATCTTTATTGGGATACATCTGGTTCGTGCCTATGTGTTGACGCCCAATGCAGATTTGCAGACGCTGCTTTTGTTTGCGTTCTGGCCTGTCCGATATCTTAGTGGATTTATGGCTGAATATTCCTGGCCAGGAGAAACCGTTTCGGCGATCTGGAGTTTTCTGACCTACGGATTTTTGCATGGTAGCGTGCAGCATGTAGGTTTCAATGTGCTTTGGATGGCAGTGTTCGGGAGTGCTGTTGCACGACGTTTTGGTGCGACCCGGTTTCTGCTGCTCTCGGCTGTTTGCGCTGTTGCTGGCGCGGGGGCTCACCTTGCTACAAACTGGGGGCAGAGTATCCCGGTGATTGGTGCATCGGCGGCAGTCTCAGGACAGATGGCAGCTTCCTTACGCTTTATCTTTGAAGCTGGTGGTCCGATGAGCTCGTTTCGGCGCTATGATAATGCAGCCTATTCTATTCCTGCCCGACCTTTGATGGAGGCGTTGAGCGATCGTCGTGTCCTTACCTTTATTCTGGTATGGTTTGGCTTGAACTTCCTGTTTGGCATGTGGTCCGCGCCAATTGCGGGTGAGGGCGTTAGTATTGCCTGGCAAGCTCACGTAGGTGGATTTATCGCTGGCTTGATCCTATTCCCATTATTGGATCCGATTAAACCGCGTTGAAGTGGAACGTTTAATAGTTAGCTAACTACATATGTTAACAGCACCTAAGTTGGTGGCTAGGCAAGCATTGTTTTTTTGTGTCATGATGCCGTAGGGTTAGATTTGTTCTCTTCCTCTTTTTTCTCTGAGAAAGAAGGATGACATAAACAAACGAGGAGGTCGCCATGACAGTTGCTGCCATATTGAACGGCAAAGGGCGGGACGTTTTTACGGAACCGAGCACACGTAGTTTAAGCGAGATATGCGCAAGCCTTGGAGGCCGCCGCATAGGTGCTATTGTGTTGTGTGATCAGCCGGGTGTGATTGTTGGGATCGTGTCGGAGCGTGATGTGGTTAAGGCAATTTCCATGGAAGGTACTGACGCGCTTGCACAACCTGTCAGTGACTACATGACAAAAGAGGTTGCCGTCTGTAACGAAACCGATTCCGTGAACGGTGTTATGGCGCGTATGACTGATGGGCGGTTCCGCCATATGCCAGTTGTGGAAGACGGAAAGCTCATCGGGCTGGTCTCGATCGGTGATATCGTGAAGTTCCGCATTGCTCAAGTTGAGCGTGAAGCAGAGGATCTGCGGAGTTACATTCAGGCCGTATGATCTGTGCCTAAACTGCTGTGCTTCTAAGGCACAGCAGTTCCATCCAGTCTATTTCTTATCAATACATTGTTGGTCAATGCACTGCATCAAGGCTGCATCTCTGCCAGTTGATGGAGTTCTGGAAGCGCACGGCATGTGGTTTCATATCCAACGCGAATTGCTTCTTCACCACGATGGAAGTCGAACAGCCCCAGATGTGAGAGGCGCAGTGTCAGAATGTTGTCTGGTGGGTCTCCTGCAAGTCGCGAGCGTCCGATCCTGTCCTGAATGATATTGTAGCTGTCCATCATTACGCCGGAGATGCCCGGCAACCCTTTTGGCTTCCCACCGAATATCTGACGTCGCAAGACGCGCTTGATTGCGCCGCCCGGATCTTTTTGCAGCTTGCTATCGATCTCCGGGATCATGTCTTTCGGGATTGGGGGCAGTTCATGGACAACTGTAGAGCCTCGGCCGAATGTGTCGGAGTTGAGGTTGACTGCGATCACAGCTCGTGCACCCATCGCGCGGCAAACTGAGACTGGGATTGGATTGACTAACGCACCGTCCACCAGCCAGCGACCACCATATGCGACCGGCTCGAACACGCCGGGGAGGGAGGTGGAACACCGCATCGCCTGTGTGAGTGGACCCTTCTTCAACCAGATTTCGTGTCCCGTTCCAAGCTCTGTTGCAACGGCTGCAAACGGTCGATCAAGATCCTCGATCATGATACCGCCGAAGTGGTCTTCGAACAATGAGAGGACTTTTTTGCCTGAGATGAGGCCGGAACCGCCGAAGGAAAGGTCGACCATGCTGAAGACCCGGCGGCGAGAAAGCGACACAACCCACTCTTCGAGTTGGTCCAGCTTGCCGCAGAGATAACAGCCGCCGACAACAGCGCCAATAGACGTGCCTGCTATAAAGTCCGGCTGAATGCCTGCTTCTGAAAGGGCTTTAAGTACGCCAATATGCGCCCAACCACGAGCCGCACCACCGCCCAGAGCCAATCCGATACCTGGTGTGATCTCTGGCTCAGGTGTGGTGGGTGGTGTCTCAGGCTCTTCTTCTACAGGCTGTTTGCTGTTTGGCCACAGAGGTAGATTTTGCAGCACTGCTATCTCCCCGACTGTCTTTCAACGGTTGAATAATCAAAATTACCTTGGGGTAACTATGCTATTTAAACCTATAAAAAGACTGAATCAGGGCACAGCGAAACCTACTGTTTTTTCCCGTAAACTTCTTGGGGGTCATATGCCGGAGCGACTTCCGTCTTCTCCAGCCAAACGTCGCCTGTGTCGTTGCTGTCCACTTTTCGGAAGAAGCAGGAGCGGTAACCGACGTGACAGGTTGCGCCGTTGCCGTGCACTTTGACGCGCAGCCATATGGCGTCCTGATCGCAATCGGTCCGGATTTCAATGACTTCCTGCACCTGGCCGGAAGTGCCGCCCTTTTTCCAGTATTCCTGTCTGGAGCGGCTCCAGTACCAAGCTTCGCCGGTTTCAATTGTACGACGCAGGCTCTCGGTGTTCATATAGCCCACCATGAGTAGCTCACCACTCTCGAAATCCGTAACTGCAGCTGCGATCAGACCGTTATCGTCAAATTTTGGGCAGAGTTCATCACCCAGCTCAATTGCTTTTTTGTCAGCACGCGGCGCGAAGCCGTCGGCTTTAATATTCGTCGACATGAAATGCTCGAATTTTGTGATGAATGGTCCGAGCTTACGAACGGACCATTGTCATAAAGCGTACCTGTTCAGATGCGTTATCTTCAAAAACACCAGAGAACCGGTTGGTGAGTGTTGATACACCCTGCTTTTGAATGCCACGCATAGACATGCATTGGTGTTCTGCCTCAATCATGACGGCGACGCCACGTGGAGCCAGATACTCTTCCAATGCCGTTGCGATCTGAACGGTCAGATGTTCCTGTGTCTGAAGGCGACGTGCGTAAATTTCTACAACACGTGCGATCTTGGACAGGCCGACCACAGCATGATCTGGATAATAAGCGATATGCGCTTTTCCGGTGAACGGCAGCACATGATGCTCACAGAAAGAAGTGAAGGAGATATCCTTGAGCAGCACAATATCATTGTAGCCGCCGACTTCTTCGAAGGTTCGTTCCAAGTGCTCGCGAGGATCTTCTTTGTATCCAGAGAAGAGATCTTCGTAGGCTTTTACCACGCGTTTTGGTGTATCCAGCAGTCCTTCACGTTCGGTGTCATCACCGATCCATTGAAGAAGTACGCGTGCAGCAGCCTCAGCTTCAGCCCGGCTAGGGCGGTTGGGGAGCTTGTTGTCTTCTGTAGCCGTGGGATCGGTCTCTGTAACCGGTCTCAAAACAGCGTCCATATTATGTCTCCAACAATACGCAGTCGATGAGTGTAATTTAAGACATACTTCTCTTAAAAAAACACTGAACCCGCCATAGGTTCCTGCGCAACAACTATTTTTGTCGGCCTGTTTTCAGTCAGGCTCTTCCCATTGTCATACGCAAATCTATAGCTTACCTAAGGAGATGCGAGTATGGCGCAGGGTATAAACTACGACAACCCGTTTAGACAGCCAATAAATTGGCACCTATGGTTTCTTCTAGGTAATGTGTGCTAGATTGCGATATTCCGCTTTTGACCTCTAGCAAGGTCTCGGCAGCACCACCTATATAAGATAGATGTCTTGGTTAGGAAAGGGTCTTCCCTTACTACTGAGTGATCCAAGGTCGCTTTAAGTTATAAAGCGAGTGTCAGAATAGTAGCCAGAGTTTTGCATGTTGGACGACATTTACAATACTAAGATCCTTGAGTTTGCAGGGAATATCCCTTTGTTGGGACATCTCGATGCCCCGCAAGCTCAGGCAAAAGCACACTCGCGGCTTTGTGGTTCGACGGTGAGCGTTGAGGTTTGTGTAGCCGATGGTCTAATAACCTCATTTGCGCAGGACGTGAAAGCGTGCGCGCTTGGGCAAGCCTCAGCCTCTATTTTAGGCCAACATGTTATTGGGGCTTCACCCTCTGAAATTCGGGAGGCTTATGCGCAGCTCCATGCGATGTTGAAGGAAAGTGGACCACCGCCGAATGGTCGTTTCGCTGATCTGTCCTTCCTTGAACCGGTGCGCGATTATAAAGCGCGTCATGCGTCCACCATGCTTGCGTTTGAAGCCCTGGTGAAAGCGCTTGACGATGTTGAAGCTACCGTTGCTTAAGGCCAACTGAAATGTGTAAGCCCGAACCGCTCCCCAAAATGAGGCCTGCCAGCCTGATGGCGCGGGTTGGGATCGGGCTTATTTGGATTTACCAACACAGTTTGTCGTTGATACTCGGGCGTGCGTGCCGTTATCAGCCTTCCTGCTCACATTATACAGCTGAGGCGATGGTGCGTTTCGGCTTCTGGCGTGGTGGTTGGATTGGGCTATCAAGGATCATCCGTTGTAACCCATATGGAGCGAGCGGGTATGATCCTGTGCCTGCAAGTTTGCCTGAGCATTCCAGATGGTACCTGCCCTGGCGCTATGGGCACTGGACTGGACACCATATTGACCCCAAGACGCGCTTTGATCTGCCGGACTAGAAATCGTTCCTGTTGCTAAGGGCAGGTGAACTCGTTTTTCTCTTCTTCAGTGAGGACTGGCAAAACCGCGAACTCTCCTTCAATGGAGAGGTTTTCATAGGGCTGTGAGTTGATAACAACGCCGTATGCTTTTCCGCTGGCAGCATCTAATGTCCAAACCCATCCGAGATTGGATTCCTGCGGATTATCCTTCCAGGAGATTTGAGTAATTTCCGGTGTGATCTGCTGCACAGTGTAGGTTGCAGATCCTTTGCTCTTGCCAAGTTTGGAGGTGGTGTTCCAGGCGAGTGCTTCACTGTTGCAGATGAAGGTCGTGAACTTCTCTTCAATTGCCTCTGCGCCTTCCTTTGTAATAGTCCAGGCGAAATTCAATGATTTCCCTAACCATTGCTCGGCGGCTTTTGCAGCGGAAGCGCTACTTCCGGTTTCTGCGAGTGTATGGATGTCGCTTTGGAGACTTTTGCTGGTTGGGACGGGCGGGCCATCTCCCATAACCTGTGCAACCGCTACCAGACCAGATGAATGAATGAACAAGACTGCGCTTGCGCTCAGGATTGCTAAGGGTTTCATTGGGTTATCCTGTTTTCATTCTTGCCGCTGTTTGAGTGAGTTCAAAGGCTATTGAAAGAACTGCGACCAAAAACTTCCTTTGTCATTCTCGCTATTCTCATTGTCAGTAGCGGTTGGATCAGTCGTCGGTTCGGATGGTGCCGGCATGTCGTGCGGATTGCTCATTTGGTATTCCGGCATGCCACTCATCATGGATGGGTCTTCTTCTGGATTATCTGGTGCTGGTTCGACAATTCCAGAGGTTCCAAGAGAGGGTTCAATAGATATCTGAGCGTGAGCAGGACGCGCTCCAGACGTGAGCGTAAACCCCATGACGACGAGATATGTGAAAAGCCAGTGCCTGCTCATTTGAATACCTTTGGATGATCAGTGTGGTGTGCACTCCAATACAGAAACTCATAATTTCGTTTGAAGATAATGGCTTAATGTAGAGTTGCGTCCAGCAACCTGCATTGGTTCCGGGTTCTTGGCTTAATGAAAAGCTATCTGCCGGTGTTGAAATTCATGAAATTTTTGTGTGCGAAATACGTGATTTTGCCTATGTGAGAGCTGCCTAGAGGCGTGTTGTTCACAGATTGAGGGCCAAAAACGTTTTTTCCTATGTTTTCCCAACCCAAATTTCAAAGGAGCGTTGACAAGAGGGGCTCAAATGAAGATAACCCGTCCTCACACGGCGCGGCCAACTTGGCCAATGCGACGGAGGAGTGCCCGAGTGGCTAAAGGGGGCGGACTGTAAATCCGCTGGCTATGCCTACGTTGGTTCGAATCCAACCTCCTCCACCATTTTTCTTTCATAAAATCAGTTTGTTACGGTAGAGATGCATGTCTATTGAAGGTTTTGAAGACCTCCCAAGTTATGCTTTTGGCGACAGCCCTGACCTTGCTGACAGCTTGCTTGATCTTGTTCTGAATGGAACAAAGACGGCTACCTGTGGCGATCTGCTTTCCTATGAGAAAGAAGGGGAACCGCTTCCTCAGCCGGGTGATCAGTTCGTTATTCTTGATGGTAAGGGGCAAGCCGCTTGCGTCATTGAGATGGTTACGGTTGATGTGCGCCAGTTCGACGAGATTGATGAAATTTGGGCTGTGCTGGAAGGTGAAGGCGATCTTAGCCTTGAATTTTGGCAGGACGCGCATCGTGAATATTTTGAGCGGAACGGTGTCTTTGCTCAAGATATGAAGTTGGTTTGTGAGTATTTCCAGCTGGTAAAGATCTTCGAACGCGATCAAGCTAAGCCTAATTAAGTCTCTTCCAGTTTTTGTGAGATGCTCTCTGAGCCGGATGATCGCTTGTCCGGTGATGTGCTGTGGCTTTGAATAGCCTGCCAGATATCCTCTTTAACATTCTGCCATTGCCGGAGCTCAGCCCTTAAGGGTAGTTCTGCGCGTAAGGCGTCCTTGGTTTTTAATGTTGATTGGATCAGGGCGGCCAGTTCCTTAGCGTTGTGCGGGTCGAAATATCGGCAATGATCACCGCCAACTTCTGGAATGGAAGTGGCATTTGAGGCAAGCACAGGTGTCCCCATCCAAAGAGCTTCGCCGACGGGCAGGCCATATCCTTCAAACAAGCTCGGATACACCAGCGCAATTGCTTCTTTGTAAAGGGCGGTGAGCTCGGCTTGCGAGGGCGATTGGACAATCGTCACGTACTTGCCAATAGTCGTATATTGCTGATCTTTGTTGAGGCTTGCGAAGGCGCCATTTGGAATTGCGCCTGCACATATGAGCTGTGGCAGAGGTGTATCCTCATTGTGCTCCAGAATGTGCAAGTAAGCGTCAAAAACCAGCTTCGCATTTTTTCGGTATCTAATGTCACCTAACAGCAAAAAGAACCCATTCTCCGGGCGTTGTCTGAGCGGGTAGATCGGCTCTGTTTCCTGAAATTCATGAGCCAAATGGACAACGCTTGTGCTCTGAGGGGATGGGAGTTTCTGCTCTGCCAGGAATTTCAGCAGATCGCTTCTCGTATACTCAGAGTTTGCCAGAACGTGCGGTCTTGTAGTGACGGTTCGCCTTAGATGTTCCAGCCAAAGTTTTGCGCCGAGGTCTTCTTCAGGGTCGTTGAGACGCAAAGGAGAAATATCATGGATCATGACGTAAACTGGTACATATGGTGCGCGGCTCTTCACATACTCAGTTAGACGCCGAGCTTCTTCCAAGTTTCCCAATGAAAGGAAGGGAGCGTCAATGTCGGAGAGTGGATCTCCAAGCGCTTCTCCATCATAAGCTCCGATGGTTTCATCCGCGTGTGAGCGCAATGTATGCCGCAACCTGTGAAATAGTCCTTTGATCTTGCGGTTCCTGTATTTTTCAAGATGGAATGTTTTTACAGGAGCGCCCAGCAAGTCGGGCAGATATGCAGGGTTAAGGTCATCATCTTTAAACAGAGGATCGGCTTGCACACTCACATATTCGTTTGTTCGGGCGTCATGGCAGATGAAGGTGACTTCAAGGTCATCCTTATAAAAGCATCTGGCTGTTTCATAGAGTGTTCTGGTGACGCCATTCGCCTGTAATGAGGTAGAGCGGTTCTGCCTCAAAGTGGTCAAATCAAAGTAGAGCTTTGGCTTTGGCGTCGTCATGCTCAGCTCCTGGTTGCTGGTAGAGTGTGCGTCATGCATTCCTTGTGATGGAGTTTGCGAATCCTGTTGTGGCAAACAGTATGAGGAGTGGGGAGGGGGAAGGCTAGCTAAACCCTTGCTAACCAGTGGTAATTCAAGGTGTGTAACCTGTCGATTAGGTGATCTCTCCCGAGGAAAACAGAGTTGGGTGCGCTTAAAATCATCTGGACGCGTCTTCAAGAATTGTTTATTCAGGCAATCCATGATTAACACCAAACCGCTTACCTGCCTTGTTTGCAGGAGTGAGCTGGAGACTTGATATGCTGCAATTGACTTTCCCTGACAATTCCGTTCGCGAATATGACGCTGGTTCCACCGGAGCTGACGTTGCGGGGAGCATTTCTAAATCTCTCTTGAAGAAAGCTGTTGCCGTCGCGATTGACGGTGAGCTACGCGATCTTTCTGATCCTATTCCAGCAAGTGCTGCGATTGAATTTGTTACTCGCGATGACCCTCGTGCGCTGGAATTGATCCGCCACGATGCGGCGCACGTGATGGCAGAAGCTGTGCAGGAGCTGTGGCCTGATACACAGGTTACAATCGGCCCTATTATCGAGAACGGTTTTTATTACGACTTTAAGCGTGAAACGCCGTTCACGCCTGAAGATCTGCCAAAAATCGAAAAGAAGATGCAGCAGATCATTCAGCGCAACGCGAAGTTCACCAAGGAAATCTGGAGCCGCGATGAAGCGAAGGAATACTTTGCTTCCAAGGGCGAAGATTACAAGGTTGAGCTTGTTGATGCGATTCCTGAAGATCAAACCGTTAAGATCTATAAGCAGGGTGATTGGCTGGATCTCTGCCGTGGTCCGCATATGGCATCCACTGGCCAGGTCGGTCAGGCATTCAAGTTGATGACTGTTGCTGGTGCTTACTGGCGCGGCGATTCCAACAATGAAATGCTGACCCGTATCTACGGCACTGCATGGTCCAATGAGAAAGATCTGAAAGCTTACCTCCATATGCTTGAGGAAGCTGAGAAGCGCGACCACCGTAAGCTTGGCCGCGAAATGGATCTCTACCACTTCCAGGAGGAAGGTCCGGGTGTTGTCTTCTGGCACCACAAGGGTTGGCAGCTGTTCCAGAACCTGACCAACTACATGCGTCGCCGTCTTGCTGATGACTATCAGGAAGTAAATGCACCGCAAATTCTGGATAAGTCGCTTTGGGAAACCTCCGGCCACTGGGAGTGGTACCGCGAGAACATGTTTGCGACTGAGACCGAAGACCACCGCGTCTTTGCGATTAAGCCGATGAACTGTCCTGGTCACGTCCAGATCTTCAAACACGGCCTGAAGTCCTATCGTGATTTGCCTCTGCGTATGGCTGAGTTCGGTGCTGTTTCCCGCTATGAGCCATCCGGTGCGTTGCATGGCCTGATGCGCGTTCGCGCGTTTACGCAGGATGATGCGCATGTGTTCTGTACTGAAGAACAGATGGCTGCGGAATGCCACAAGATCAACGACCTGATTATGTCCGTCTACAAGGACTTCGGGTTTGAAGAGATTGTTGTGAAGCTCTCAACCCGTCCTGAAAAGCGTGTTGGTTCTGATGAAGTCTGGGATCACGCTGAAGCAGTGATGGGAGAAGTGCTGAAGGAGATCGAAGCAAACTCTGGCGGCAAGATCAAGACAGGTATTCTTGAAGGCGAGGGCGCGTTCTACGGTCCTAAATTTGAGTACACTCTGCGGGATGCGATTGGTCGTGAATGGCAGTGCGGTACCACTCAGGTAGACTTTACCTTGCCAGAGCGCTTTGGTGCGTTCTATGTGGACAGCGATGGCGAGAAGAAGCAGCCGGTGATGATCCACCGCGCGATCTGTGGTTCTCTGGAACGCTTCCTTGGCATCCTCATTGAGAACTTTGCTGGTCATTTCCCATTGTGGCTGACACCTCAGCACTTCGTTGTGGCAGCAATCACCTCTGATGCAGATGATTATGCGAAAGAAGTGCATGCAGCGCTTAAAAAAGCTGGTTTGCGCGGTGAGCTGGATCTTCGTAACGAGAAGATCAACTACAAGGTTCGCGAGCATTCTCATGCCAAGATCCCTGTGATTATTGCGGTTGGTAAGCGTGAAGCAGAAGAGAAGACAGTGAGTATCCGTCGTCTTGGTTCGCGCAACCAAACATCAATGACATTGGATGAGGCGGTGGCAAGCCTTACTGATGAAGCAACAGCACCAGATCTGAAAGAGCAGGCTTCCTGATCTTTATAGACTGAGTGAAATTTTGAAGGCTGGCCGCAGGTTTCTGTTGCCAGCCTTTTTCTTTTTGGCCTCACTGTCGCCTAAACTTCACGTAAGTTTGCGAAAGCTTACAAAACCGGCTCAGATGAAATGAGTTATGTGAAGTGAGGATGTCGTGAACCACGCGGATTTAAGCTACGCCAATAGTACTCATCCCATATTGAAGCGATGGCTTATTCGCAGCATCGAAGGGCTCTCTGGTAAGCGAGCGCTGTTGGGCCTCTATGAGGAGTGGCGGGCTGGTTTTTCAGTTTCTGATCAGGTGCTCTGGCGTGATCTGCTGGAACAGATTGACTTGCGTGTGGAATGTACCGGAAACGACTGGCCGCCCGCTGATCTGGATGGGAAGCCGCTGGTGCTGATTGCGAACCATCCCTATGGCATTGCAGATGGAATCGCGATTCTTTCGCTTGCTGAACAGCTCAATCGTCCTTACCGCGTGCTGATCAATAATGAGCTGTTGAAGGTGCCTGAAATCAGGCCTTTCGCTTTGCCAGTAGACTTTGAAGAAACCGAAGAGGCTTTGCGCACCAATTTGAAAACACGGCAGGAAGCGCTGAGATTACTGCGGGAAGGGGTGGTGATTGTGATCTTTCCTGGAGGCGGTGTTGCTACAGCTGCTAAGCCGTTTGGCAGGGCTGAGGAGCTGCCTTGGAAAACATTCAGTTCCAAGCTCATTCGAAGCGCGCGAGCAACGGTGCTGCCGGTTTATTTTGAGGGGCAGAACTCGGCATTGTTCCACATGGTCAGTCGCTTTTCTCTGAGTTTACGATTGTCGCTCCTTATCCGCGAATTTAAGAGCATTCTGGGACAAACCATTCTTGCGCGGATTGGCTCTCCTATTTCCTATGAGGTTTTAGAGGGATGCGAGAGCCAGCGAGAAATGGTGGATGAACTTCAGGCAATTGTTATGAGTTTGCGGGATTGTGTTGAGGCGCCAAAGGCGGAGACCTTTTATCTTCCGTAGGACATCCTCCTTAAGGTCTGCGTGAGCCAATAAAAAAGGCGCCGAGTGCGGCGCCTTGGTCATTCTAGATCTTGTGTAAGCCTTACAGAGGGTTTTCTGCAAGCACTTCCACTTCCACGTTGTTTACGCTTGGATTGACCGTGAACTCTTCGCGATACATTTCACCGTTGTTGCGCGCCATAACCGTATAGGTTCCGGCTGCTAGGGTGAGATCAAGGAACGCACCATTGCCGCTTGCAACGGTGTCGCCGCCTGGAGAGAGGATCGTCCAAGACGTGTTGGCCAAAGATGTCTTGTTTTTAGCGCTTACCAGCTTCAGCGTGATGTTGCCTGCCTGATGGTAAAGGGTTGCTTCGGTCAGCTTGCCTGCCTGAACGTGAATATCTGCGCGTACGACAGCGTTGACATCGCCGTAGCGGCTTTCAACATGGTAGGTGCCTGCGCTCACTGGAACCAGCTCGCCCGGCTTGATGCCAGATGCAATGAGACCGCGGTTACCTGTGGTGTCGTATGTCATATCGTAGATGTTAAAGCGCACATCTTTGCGTGGCATCTGCTGATCGTTGCCCAGAGCAGCGTCCAGACGAATACCACCTGCGTTCAGGATGATTGTTCCTGTCTTCACACCGCTTTTAAGTTCATAACGCGTGGTTGCTGTGACTTTGCCAAAAGAGGTGTGAACGAGGTAAGTACCCGGATCGAGGCGGAATTCTGCGTCCTGATCTTGAGAGGACGCGACCATGGTCAAGGACCCATCATCATTTTCTTTTGAAGAGTAGACGCGCCATTTTAGGCCACGTGTGAGGTTCGGTGTTCCCTCAGCCAGCTTTGCTACCAGATAAAGGACAGGCTGTGCGCCGACAGGTGCCTGCTCTGCGCCTACAGATGGGGGAGCGTACGGTAAGAAGCTCGTACCCATTGTTGGTGCAAGGGATTGCCCCTGATAACCGCTGAGCGGATCATAGCTGATAGGAGGTGCGATGGTCTTGTCTGGCTTTGCGCCCAAGTCCAGCACTTCTTTAGAGAACGGCAAAGCAGGTTTGGAAACAGGAATAGGACCTGCAGCCTGAGCGGCGTTTCCAAGCAAGGCCAATCCAGCACAAAATGCTGTGGCGGTTGCTGCGCGTTGTAGCGCTTTGCTGAACGTCGATATCCGCTCTAACTTCACGTGTGCTCTCGCTACTACTTCAGAAAGTGTTACCCGTGTGCGACAGTAAATACAAAACCGACACCCGATCGAGTGAAATCAGATTACAGTGACAAACTGTGATTTGGAAGTGTTTTATAAATTTTTACTAAGTGGGTTGGGGATTGGTAGTCAATGTGGCAAGAATGGGGCAAGACCATCCTTTAATTGACACAGTTGATATTCTGTATAGGACTATTGCGTAGCTTTAATCGTTGAAATCCTGAAAAGAATCGAGACCGTGGAAACTAAAGACCTTCCAGAACTGAAGAGTTTTCTCAAAACTCGTCGCTCCCATCTCGCTGCAACACTCGTGCATCCTGGTCCCAATCAAGCACAAATTTCAGAGCTTCTTGAGATAGCCTGCCGTGTTCCAGATCACGGAAAAATTTCTCCTTGGCGGTTTATTATCTATGGCAATTCACAGGCTGACCTTATCGGTCTAAAGCTTGCTGAAATTGCAGAAAAGCGTCAGGGCTCGCTTGGTGAGAACACCAAGGTAATGGAGCTGGAGCGTTTCAAGCGCGCGCCGTTGGTTATTGGCGTTGTGTCTTCTCCAAACCGGGAACATAAAGTTCCGGTCTGGGAACAGGAGCTTGCTGTTGGGGCGGTTTGTGTCTCGCTCCTTAATGCCTGCTTTTCAATGGGTTTTGCAGGCCAGTGGCTCTCTGAGTGGTATGCTTTTGATGATGAGGCAGCTGCCTATCTTGGTGCTCGTGATGGGGAGCGGTTTGCAGGCTTCATTCATATCGGAAGCGCTAGCATTGTTCCGAGTGAGCGTCCTCGGCCTGATGTTGCCCGATTGACTGAATATTTTGAAAGTTCTCTTTCCGGTGTTGATGCGTAGGAGTTGAGGCAAGTATATGTTTTATGAAGCGAATAAGCCGCATGGATTGCCCCACAATCCATTCAAGGCTGTTGTTGCACCTCGTCCGATTGGTTGGGTTTCTACCGTCTCTAAAGACGGTGTGCGCAACTTGGCTCCTTACAGTTTTTTCAATGCAGTGTGTGATACTCCGCCGATGGTTGTGATTGGGTCCAGCGGTTACAAAGACTCTGTCCGCAACATTGAAGAAACTGGCGAGTTTGTCTGCAACCAAGCCACATTGGATCTTGCAGATGCGATGAACCTGTCCTCTGCAATGGTTGGTACTGATGTTGATGAGTTCGAGCTTTCCGGTTTAACGGCAGAGCCATCCAAATTGATCAAGGCTCCACGCGTTTTAGAGGCAAAAACTGCGTTGGAGTGTAAGCTGGTTAATGTGCAGCGTCTGATCGATATTGACGGAAATGAGACTAACAGCTGGCTTATACTGGGTCAGGTTGTTGGTGTGCATATCGACGAGAGTGTGCTTGAAAACGGATTGCTCAATGTGGCGAAAATGAAGCCTTTGGCCCGGTTGGGTTACATGGATTACTCGGTGGTTGATTCTGTATTTCAGATGGACCGGCCAGTTCTTCCAGAAAAAGCATGATGGCGGGCGCTCAGGCGCCCCTTTTCTTATCTCGAAAATACCTGTTGTATCTGATGCGCGTCTTCAGGCGTGTTTGCGTTCATGCCAGTAAAGCCGAGTGCTACTGATTTTTCCAGATCCTCAGGTGCTGCCGTTGGTGCTGTATCCAGAGCAATCAGGTGAGCCGATTTTGCAGCAAACAGGCATTGTGTTTGTGCATATTGAAACGGCGGCAACAAATCACCGTTTTCATCTCTGGACTGTTTTGCATCCAGTGCCTCTTTCAACGCCTCTTCATTCCATGCCAGTGTGGTTAGGCGTGGGCTGGTGTTGGAGAGGTTCATGAGGTTGTGAAACGCTGCGGGATATCTGCCAAGTTCAGGAATGATCTTCACTGTGCAGTCTTGCAATGCGTGTTCGGCTTCAAAGACAGAAAGTATCGCGTGCAAACGTTCAATATCAGCGCGCGATTTGATGAAGGTTGGAACGACGCCTCTTGGCCTCACATGAGCATAGGGTTTGAGTGTTGAAAGGATCGTGCTCTCTGATGGTTCGTTTAGTGTGAGATAAAGATCGTGGTGTT
>NZ_LCWX01000122.1:35633-40788 GCF_001431305.1 Pseudovibrio sp. POLY-S9 | reverse complement strand
GGGGGAGCCATAAGGCTCGAACTCGCTGACGGGCTTTTCTGGCAGAATGGCGAGTGATACATTCCTCAGAGCTTTCAGCTCTTCTGTGTTATCGAATGTTGAGGCCATCACGCTCAGCAGGCAGTTCATTGCTTTTCTCCGAATCCAATCAGAAATTGAATTGTAATGCATAATTCGTAGAGAACAGGATAGGCGAAAAATCTGTTTTAACTCAAATAACTCAGTGATTTCAGTAGGGTAAAATTAAAATTTAACTATTTGTTAACTAATATTAAGAGATATTAACTAGTGGTATTATAGGGGGCAGATTCTCGTGAAGGTTGCAGGCGATCCTTCCATTGCAGGGCGTATTGAATCGGCTTTTCAAAAGGCCAGTTCCAAAACAGGTACGTCTTTTGACTTTCTGCTGCAAGCGGCTGCCCGTGAATCTTCCTTTGACCCAAACGCCAAAGCTAAAACCTCCTCTGCCTCGGGGCTTTTTCAATTCATCGAGTCCACCTGGCTTGAGACGCTCAAGAAAAATGGCGAGGAATTGGGCTTGCAAGACTATGCACAGCACATTCGTGTTGATGCAAATGGTAAGTACCGCGTCGACAACAAGCACCTGAAGCAACAGCTTCTGGATCTGCGTTATGACCCTGATATCTCTTCGCTTGTTGCCGGTGCTTTGGCAAAAGACAACGCCTCTGGACTTTCTTCAAATCTGGGACGGGATCCGTCCGCTGGTGAACTCTATCTTGCGCATTTTCTTGGGGTGAATGGTAGTCTACGGCTTTTGAATGCTGCTCAGGACCGACCAGAGCACCCGGCTGCGGACCTGTTTCCGCTACAAGCGCGGTCCAATAAGGCTGTATTTTACAACAAGGATGGGCAGGCGCGGACCGTCAGCGATGTGCATGACCGCCTGGTTGGTCGCTTTAATGATACGATTGCTGGTTCAGACCGTCCGGCAGTTGGTGTGCGTAGGGGGCCTATCACTAAGCCGATTGACAGCCACCGCGTTGAAAGTCGCATTCTGACAGCATGGCGTGCGACGACGGTTGATAAAGATGAGGCGCCTTTTCAGTCCCTGTTTCGGACTGATGAAGCGGCAGCATTAACTGCGTCCAAAGCTGTGAGTGAGACGAAGCGATCTGGTGTTGAGGTTCAGGAATCAATCAGCCAACAGTTTGTTGCGCCAAAACCAGTTGCGCGACCATCTGGTGCGCCTTTGGATCTGACCAAATTTCTTGCACCGTCCCAAGCAAGTGGAAAGTCCTTAAGTAAGAAGGTCTAGAACCTGTGACTTACAGGCGTTTCTTGCTGCTCTAATCTTTCAAAAAACAAGTTTTACGAGAAACTGCGGGTGCGGTGAACGAAGCCTTAAGAATTATGATTAATTATTTCTACCCATAGTTGGTGGATACAGGTTTCTGAGTGCCATGATTATCAAGAGTTTTCTGAATTGGGTGCAGTATGCGCCAAGTGGAAGTCGCGCACAGGCGGCTGGTGCTTTGGTGCGTGCTTTCTTGTACTCTGAACTTGAAAGCTCTGAGTACAGCGAAGCAGAGGCGGCATTGACCTTCCTGCTTGATGATCGTGATGTTACGGTTCGGATCGCCCTTGCAGAAGCCTTTGGCGCTGCAAAGATTGTTCCTTCTCACATCATTTCTGCTTTGCTCGTGGATGAAGATGAAGTTGCGCTGCCTTTGCTTTCTGGTGCAACGACTATTCCAGAAGGTGAGCTGGTGGATCTTGTTGCGACAGGCTCCACTCAGCGTTGTGTTGCAGTTGCCAGTCGGCCAGAAATTACGGTGGGTTTGTCTGCTGCTATCTGTGAAGTTGCTTGCGAAGAGGCCTGTGTTGCTTTGCTTGCAAATGAGAAAGCAGAGATCACACCCAACAGTATGGAGCGTGTGGTTGCACGGTTTGGCGAAAGCCGGGACGTGAAAGATGCTCTGATGTCTCGTGATGATGTTCCCTTGCAAATCCGACATATGATGCTGCGGCGTTACACTGAAGGTCTTGGTGATCATCCGCAGGTGCTTGGTGCAAGGAATATGCGTGCTCCCGAGCAACTGGTCGCTGATGCGCAGGATCGTTCCACGATTTCACTGGCCTGGAGTGCCTCTGACAAAGAGTTGCACGGGCTTGTTGAACATCTGGTTGTTTCCGCTCAGATGACAAGCGTTCTTTTGCTTCGTTCCGCAGTAACCGGTTGCTTTAACCTGCTTACAAGCTCGCTGGCTCGCTTATCTGATTATGATGAGGATCAGGTGTTTGACGCATTGGCGACGCCATTTGGTGCTTCGCTGCGACGCGTCTTATCAGCCGCTGGCTTACCTGATCGCACGCATGCACTTTTCCAGGAGTGTATTGCCAGCTGGCAACGGGTCGAAAACATGCAGATCGACCATTGGTCCAAGTCACGCATTGTAGCGGGTGATCTGATTGCGCTGGAAGATGAGCTGGGTATTGAGGATCTGGGAGATCTGCAAGACTTGTTGCATCGCCTCTCAAATGAGGCTGCGCGCGAAAGTGCACGTACTCGTGTAGCTGAAATGCTGAGCGACGTTGCTTAAGGTATTCAGATTATTGCTTGATTAGCTGTCGACGAGCTCCGTGAGCGGTGCGCTTGCTTCTTCCAGCCTTGTCACAAGCGCGACACCAAGCCGATTGGTTTCGTCGCGGGCATCTTCAGAAATCATTGCATTGATTGCGCTTACGTGTTGAGCGATGAGCTCTTTCGGGAAGCTCTCTTGTGTCTTGGCGGCGACCAGCAAGAGTGTCAGATTGTTTGCAACGCGGCCAACCAGTGGGAAGCCCAGAGTCTCCGCCTGGCCTTTGATATCGTGGGCGCAGCGGAACAGTGCGTCGTAGGTTTCCTCTGTAAAATCAGCATTCTGAGCTGCCTGATTGGTCTCTTTCAGGCAATCGACTTCCGATCCCATCCAGCTCTCAAACTTGTCAGAGAGTTTCTCGATGGCTTCTTCAGCAGCTTTGACCGGATCGAACTTGGCAGCTTCAATGGTCGACATCTTCCGGACTTTTTTGGAAAGGTCGTTTGGAACGCGGATGTGTTCCTGAGAAGATTTATCTGAACCAGTTAAAGAAGCCATTGTCCTGCGTAATTCCTGAGCCTGCATTGCTGTAGGTGTGATTATATTTCGAATTCGAAATAATATCTAACTATTTTACGAGCAATTCCAACCCGAAGTTGTTTCTTCTAGCATATTTGGTTGTGATCACAGCATCAACTGGTTGTGTCTTAGTACTTAAACATCTCAGAGAGGATACGTTCGTCCCAGCTGTGTTCATTATCGAACATGATGTAGCTTTGAGCTGTCGCGTCCTGATAGATGGTCGTGCTGATAACATTTCGGAACTCACGGTGATCAGCGGCTGCGTTGACCGGGCGCTTGTCTGCTTCAAGTACTTCAATCTTAACGGTGTTCTGTGTCGAGAGCAGAGCTCCGCGCCAGCGTCTTGGACGGAAGGCACTGATGGGTGTAAGTGCCATCAGGGGAGAGTCAATCGGCAGGATCGGGCCATGGGCTGACAGGTTATAAGCTGTGCTGCCCTGGGGAGTAGAGATAATGATACCATCGCAGGCCAGCTCTTCCATGCGGACGCGGCCATCAACGGAGATGCGCAGTTTCGCAGCCTGGTGGGATTTGCGCAGGAAAGAGACTTCATTGATTGCACGAGCGGTGAACTCGTTTCCGTCTTTGTCGACAGCTTCAATGTTGAGTGGATGGAGAGGTGTTATCTCTGCTTTTTCAAGGCGTTCGATCAGGCCTTCAGTCTTGTACTCATTCATGAGAAAGCCGACTGAACCGCGATTCATGCCGTAGATCGGCATGCCTTTGTTCATAAACTTATGTAGATAAGAGAGCATAACTCCGTCACCGCCAAGTGCGACAATGACGTCCGCATCGTCTTGCGAGGCAGATCCGTACATCTTTTCAAGAGCTTGGCGTGCAGCAAGTGCTTCTGGCGTATCGCTGGAAACAAAGGCAATGCGGTTGATAATTCTTCTCTTCAAAGACGGCTCCTCCCTCAAAAAGGAGGTAGCATGACTTTGGGAAAATTCAAACTGCCTTTATGTCGCTTCTCGTGGGATTGCCAATGGATTAGCACATGCCTTGCCAGTTTTTACTGTAAAAAATACATAGATCCTATAAGTATTGTGTTGTGTATTTGTGCAATACTACTTGTTTGTGTTCGAATAAACATCAAGGTACTGAATTGCAACAGTTGTTGTTTTGGTTGTTTGGAGGGGTTTTTGTTAAAATAACTTTCGAGTATGTTGATTGTGTTGCAGATAGTTGAAATTCTTTCAAGATATCAATTATCTACAATGTTGCGACCAGAATATACTGCCTACCTTTTCTTATAGATATTTGAAGTTGAGACCTTTTGAGCTTTAAACAAGAGGTCGGTGGGAGCTCTTGCGCGGCGGCAAGGGCTCCCACCTTTTTACTTCTGGTACGGCTGTTTAGCTGGTGTGTTGGTGTGGAAGCGCCTTGGTACCACCTGACATAGCTGTTGGAACGCCTGTGGTTCCCGGAAAGCTGATCGACAAATTGCGATCACATCTGGCCGCGAGGAAGGCGAAGCATTCGGCCTCCACTGCATCCCCACGCCAGCCAAGCTCTTCTGCCTGAATGATTTTTACGTTTGCCCGTGCTTCGATCTCTTTCAGAAGCTGCGGGTTTTTGCGTCCTCCTCCGCATGCTACCAGGCGGGCTGGGCGTTTTGGTAGCATGTCCAACCCTTTGCCGACTGCGCTTGCCGAAAATGCGGTGAGTGTTGCTGCGCCGTTTTGCAGAGAAAGGCCGGTTGCCATGTCTTTTGTGAAGCTGTTGCGGTCGAGGGATTTGGGGAAGGCTTCGGTGAGATAGGGGTGTTCGAGAAGCGTTTTGAGGCGGTCTTCATCCACTTGTCCGCTGGCGGCGATGAGGCCGTCACGGTCCATGTCGCCGCGGTTATGGGAGCTGATCCAGTCGTTTATAGGCGCGTTGGCCGGGCCTGTGTCGAAGGCAATCAGGGTGTTATGCCCGTCCCACCACGAGATGTTGGCGACGCCGCCAAGATTCAGAATCGCTGTGTCCGTTGGATTGTCGGATAGACCAGCGCTTCTTAAGAGGGCCTGATGGTAGATGGCGGCGAGGGG
>NZ_LCWX01000122.1:33326-35531 GCF_001431305.1 Pseudovibrio sp. POLY-S9 | reverse complement strand
GCGCCTTGTCCACCTGCTTCGATATCTTGCGTTCTGAAGTCGTAAATCACTGGAATATCGAGGATATCAGCGATGATCTGGCCGTCACCGAGTTGGCGGGTCGCGCCTTTTTGGCCGCCTTTGGGTGCGCGGTGCAGGACGGTTTGGCCGTGAAAACCGATTAACGCAATATTTTGCGTTGAAATGGAGTTTTTTGAAAGGAAATGTGAAATTGCGTGGGCTTGTCCCTCGCTGAGTGCTTTCTCCGCTCGTGAGAAAATTTCAGGTTCCTCGGATGCGAAATTCCAGTCCTGAGCGGCGGCCATGGCTTCGGCGATCAGCTGACTGGTTTCAGGGGGATAACTTGCCAGTGTGTAAGGGCCGAACTCTTCGATGGTTTGTCCATCGGTTTTCAGCATGGCGATGTCGACGTTGCCGTCCATTACCGTTCCGGTCATCAGACCGATGCACCACTGCGCAGCCATTTATTCCCCCACTCACAAAACCCGGTAGACTTAAAACTGAAGAGACTTCGGTCAGAGCCAGATGTTGCAAGGAAGGTGTGTGCCTTACGGATCTGCCTGCACGAAGTCTCCACTTCATAGCGGGTTCTGGGCGCAGTGACAAACGTTGGAGTGAGGGAAGCCTGTGTGTTTTCAGCTGGTGATTGTAATGATAGGAGGCATTGTTGTATGGGTTACATATCAATTATTATGATGAAATGAAGTGATGAGAGTTTCCTTAGTCTTGTTGTGTTCTGTCGGTTGTGCTAGTTTTCTTACAGGAAATGTCTATTTGAAATCTACATTTTACAATTTTTATCTGGCAAAATTACTATTATAAATAGTACTGATATTATCAATGCTGGTTTGATGCACCTCAATGCTCACGTACTCCACTCTCAATAATTGGAATAAGTGTAAAACTCGCTTATACAACTGGAGGTGGAGATGAGTTTGAAAAGGGTGATGGGCCTTATGGTCACTGCTGCGATGGTGGTGCCTGCTGGTCAGGTTCTGGCGGCAGATATGCCTGTGCCACAGGAAGATATCATTGCTGCGGCTGCATCTGAAAAGAGCCCTTGGCAGATCCGTGTGCGCGCTCTGGGTGTGATTACTGAAGATAGCGGGCACGTTAATGGTGTTTCCGGCTCAGATCTGTCCTATTCCAACACAGTGGTGCCCGAGCTGGATATCACCTATTACTTCACTGAAAATATTGCTGCTGAGCTTATTTTGGGAACGACGTGGGCAAACGTAGATGGTGATGGTGCTCTTGCTGGTACCGATGTGGGAGACACATGGATCCTGCCGCCAACTTTGACTTTGCAGTATCACTTCACCAACTTTGGCGCTTTCAAGCCTTATATCGGTGCGGGCGTGAACTACACGATTTTCTATAATCAAGATGCCAACGATGTTGATGATCTTGATATTGAAAACACATTTGGTGCAGCGCTTCAGGTTGGTTTCGATTACATGATTGATGACAACTGGGGTGTAAACCTCGACGTCAAGAAGCTGTTCCTTGAGCCAGACTTTGACGTGAAAGTTGGCAGTAACAAGCTGAAGGGCACAGCTGAGCTGAATCCCTGGCTGGTTGGTGCTGGTATCACCTATCGTTTCTAAGCGGGTTTTAGTGGCTTAAAAAGTTAGGCTTGGATGTGTGAGCACCCAAGCCTTTTGTTTATCGGGACTGCTTGTTGTTTCAGGCTGGTTCTATTGCCTTCTCGCTGTTCACCCGTACGGCTTTGCCATCAGCCCCGAAGAAGTGGGTGAGGGCGGGGTCGAAAGAGAGGCCGACGGTGTCGCCTGCGCTGTAGTGCTCCAGACCGGATAATCTGACCAAGATGGTGCCAAGCCCTTTGGCGGCAACATAGATGAACAGGTCTGCACCAAGGTACTCGACGTGTTCCACCGTGCCCGTTACAGCAGCCTCTGCAGGTGGAACAACACTGATGTGTTCCGGACGGATGCCCAGCTTTACAGGTGTGCCTTCGTTATCTCTGAAAGGCGATGGCTGCTCTGAGAAGCCTGCCAGCGTGAAGGTATTGTCGCTGAACTCAACGGGTATGATGTTCATCTTTGGCGAGCCGATGAACTGAGCCACAAACAGGTTGTCCGGGCGCTCATAGAGTTCTCGCGGAGAGCCGACCTGTTCGATACGGCCAGACTGTAGAACCACAATTTTATCAGCCAGTGTCATGGCTTCCACCTGATCATGGGT
>NZ_LCWX01000122.1:17070-33176 GCF_001431305.1 Pseudovibrio sp. POLY-S9 | reverse complement strand
TCAACACGCAGGGCTGCATCGAGGTTGGAGAGCGGCTCGTCAAACAAGAAGGCAGCTGGATCACGGACGATGGACCGGCCAATGGCAACGCGCTGGCGCTGACCGCCAGAGAGTGCCTTAGGGCGGCGATCCAGATACTCTTCCAGCTGAAGAACTTCAGCGGCCTTGTTAACTTTGGCCTCGATCTCAGCTTTTGGGGCGCCTGCTGTTTTCAGAGCAAAGCCCATGTTTTCGCGCACGCTCATATGTGGGTAGAGCGCATAACTCTGAAACACCATGGAGAGCCCACGCCCGGCCGGTGGTAGGGCGGTGACGTCCTTGCCATCAATGTGTACGGTGCCGCGGCTGGCTTCTTCCAGACCGGAGATCACCCGCAGAAGTGTGGACTTGCCGCAGCCAGAGGGGCCAACAAAGATGACGAACTCCCCGGGATTGATCTCAAGATCAATCCCTTTGATGACCTGAAGATCACCAAACCATTTTTCGACACCCTCAAGGCGAATAGCTCCCATTCTTCCGTTCCTCCTCAGGCTGCTTTAGCGGTTAGGCTTGGTGTGGCCCATGTGAGCCAGATGGCGGATGTCCATGAGAAGGAGTTGCCGCCAGCGCCTTCGCCGGTGATTGGATCAAAATATTCCGCAAAATCACTCTTTTCGATCAGCGAAACAGTGTCTGTGCGCAGGCGTTCAGCCCGGGCTGTGTCGCCCATATCTGCAAACCCTGTTGCGATGAGATAGTTGATGATGCCCCAGACCGGACCACGCCAGTAGCGCATGCTTTCAAACAGCGGGTGATCCGGATCGTAACTTGGCATGGTGTAGTTGACCTTTGCCGCGATCCGGTCGAAGTGCTCACGTGTTGGGTTGATGTACTTCTCTTCGCGAATGCCTGCATATGGTGCGAGGAAGGAGGCGCTGGAGATGCCGTCTCCCAGAACGTCATTGCGCAGATCGTAAGTGCAGAAGGCTTGCTTTTCTTCATTCCAGAGCTTGGCCACGCCTTTTTCCGTCAGCGCAATCCAGCCCTTCAGTTCTTCTGCTGCGTCTGTTTCTCTCAGCGCTTCGGCCATGGCCAGCAGGTCACGGTCTGCGCGCAACAGGATGAAGGTGTTGCCCGGGTCAGCCACAAAGAACGGGCACTGGTCTGCAACGATCTTTGGATCCCAGTTGTTGTCGCGGCCAAACTTTACGATTGCCAGATAGCGGTCGTAGTCGATCTTCTTCGGGCGCATCTCAGGGTTTACGTGAGATGTGTCTTTACGGGTGTATTCACCAATATCAGAGATATCGACGTGGCTTGCAGCATTGTCCCAGTCCGGAAGGTTGTCGCGGCCAGATTCCCATGGGTGCATGATTGCGATGACGCCGTGACCTTCCGGGTCACGGTAGGTGTGATACCAGCGATGCCATGCAAGTAATTTCGGGAAGAGGGTTTTGATTTTCTCGATGCCAGCTTGTGAGGTGTCCTGCTCAAACAAGCGGCGAACAACGGTTGCTGCCACTGGTGGCTGAGAGTGGCCGGAGGTTGGGATCTTCGGGTTTGTGGTGCCCCAGACGGACGGACCTGGGAAGTAGCTTGGGTCATCCTTGCGGAAGATGATGTGCGGGACCATGCCGTCATCCCACTGGCCTTCAAAGAGCAGTTCAATCTCTTCCCATGCGCGGTCCATGTTGAACGTTGCAAAGCCGAGGGCGACGAAAGCGCTGTCCCAGTTCCACTGGTATGGGTAGAGGCCTTTGGTCGGGATGGTGTAGCCGCCCAGATCATTTTCCTTGAGGATGGAAATGGCCTGATTGTCGAGTTGTGCGGACATAGTAGATACTCCGATGCTTTTTCTTTTTGACAGTGCCGCTTAGCCTTTGACGCTGCCTGCTGTGAGGCCCTGAACGAGAAAGCGTTCGAACCACAGGAAGATGCCAAGAACAGGGACTGTTGCGATGACCGCACCGGCCATCAGGTGTTGACGGGGGACTTCTGAAGAGTTGAGAGACACGACACCGCGCGAGAGGGTGAAGATGTCTGGATCATCCAAGAACATGAAGGCGAAGAGGAACTCGTTCCACGCGATCATGAAGACGTAAAGGGATACGGATGCCAGCGCTGGCAAGGACAGTGGCAGGGTGATCTTGAGGATTACACCCAGACGGCTGAGACCATCCATGAGGCCAGCTTCTTCAAGCTCTGCAGGAAGGCCTTTGAAATAGCCTTGCAGCATGTACAGGGCGACCGGAATGGTGGTTGCCGGATAGACGATGAGCAGGCCAGTCAGTGAGTTGCGCAGACCCAGCTGAGAGAAGACAGCGTAAAGCGGTATGACCAGAACAATTGCTGGTACCATGTAGATGAGCAGCACGGAGCGGGACATCCAGGAGCGACCCGGGAAGTTCAGGCGGGAGACAGCGTAAGCTCCCGGGACTGAGAACAGCAGGGTCAGGATAACAGTTGCTACTGAAACAATGGCAGAGACCGTCAGATAGGTGCCGAAGTTGAACTGGGTGAACAGCTCCACATAAGAGCGGAACATGCCGGAGATGCCGCCTGACAGATCAATGGACAGATCCAACGGGTTGCCGAGCAGTTGTTGTTGGCTCTTTAAGCTGGTCATGACCATGACGTAGAACGGTAGGGCGACCATGACGGTGAAGGTGACGAAGCCAAATCCTTTTGCAACACGCAGGAAGACGACTTCCTTCTCATATCGCGTGAGGTTGCCCTTTGGCGTGCCTGCCAGTGTCTGTCGATTGGCCCAATACGTTATGGCTACAAAAGAGACCAGTGCGATGAGCTGCCAGAGCGGTTCTACGGAAAGTGGCAGGGCAAACGGAGCGCCGAGAGTTGCTGCGAGCAGCGCCAGCAGGATGATGGCGGCAGGGGCGTATTTTTGACCGGTACTGGTGGTTTTACTCTCCCACAGATGGGTGAAGAGAGCGCCCAGCGCGGAGGCGAGGACGGCGGCGCCCACTTGTGGGATGGCGAGCTCTCCGGTGATGAGTGTCAGGGTGACACCAATCACGATCATGGAGAGGAAGCCCCAGACGGCGCCGCTTAGGCCGGCAAGAACGTAACTACTGAGCAATCTCATAGCCCTTCCTCCTTGGTGGAAAAGCGGATGAACAAGGTGGCGAAGGTGACGAGAACAACAAAGACGACCACGGCAACGGCAGCGCCAGCACCCAGATTGGAAAGGGCAAAGCCTTGCTCGTACACATCCACGGTCAGGGTGCGGGTTCCGGCGTTACCACCAGTGAGCAGGAAGATGTCGTCGAACTTGTTGAAGGTCCAGATGAAGCGCAGCAGGAAGAGGACGGACAGGATGCCCATGAGCTGTGGCAGGGAAATGTACCAGAACTGCTGCATTGGGGTCGCGCCGTCCATTTCAGCTGCCTCATAGATGTCCGTTGAAACGGATTGCATACGAGCCAGAATGAACAGGAAAGATAGTGGGAAGTAACGCCATGCTTCAAACGCGATGACAGTTGAGAGCGCCAGTGGGAATTCGAAGGAGGTTCCGAACAGGTGCAGGTCTACCGCGCGCTGACCGAAGAAGTTTACCGGTTCTGCGAGAACTCCCATCTTGGTGAGCAGGGCATTCAGGGTTCCGGAGAATGGATCCAGCAGGACAACCCAGGTGAAAGCAACGGCAATTACCGGAGATACATAGGGGAACAGGAACAGCCCGCGTAGAATGCCTCTGCCTTTGAAGGAGGTGTTGAGGAGCTGGGCTGCAAACAGGCCGAGGACCAGTGCGCCAACTGTGCCGAAGATGGTGTAGTAGAACGTGACACGCAGAACGCTCCAGAACTCGTCACTGTCAAACACACGGCGGAAGTTATCGAGCGTGAAGGTGCCGTTGGTGAGCACACTGTCAGCATCGCCGTAAGAAACGGGCTTGCTGGCTTTCTCCGGCTTTCTCAAAGCAAGGTATTCGTTAGAGACTGTGCCTGAAATGACCAGTTTTTCGCGGGCTTTGCCCTCAAGCGTGCCAAGGTCGCACTGTATGTTGATCCCATTGAGAGAGCAGGCATCCGGCAGCTTTAGCGCGGTGAAACCGGGTGGGAGGATGTCGGTAAAACCTGCGTCTGCGATGGAGTTTTTCTGGGAGGAGTTTCTGACGCGGTACTCCAGCGTTGCCGGATCGCCTGCCTGCTTCGGTTTGCCTTTGACGCGTTCGTTGATGAGGACTTTTGGAGCGCGCAGATCGCCCAGCTCCACGGGCTTAAAGCTGATCCAGAAGTTGGCGACCAGAGGTCCGAGAACAATTGCGAGGATGATCAGAAACGTGGGCGCCAGCATGGTGTAGGCAAGGCGTGCTTCCCGCTTTTGCATGGGGCCTGCGCCTTTGGGCGGCTGGCTCACGCTTTCACCCGCTGTGCTAACAGATTTTCCGGCCTGATCGGCTATGGCGCTCATTGCGCTGTGCTCCTGATATCACGGTGGTTTTGGTGGATTGAGAGCCCGCAGACACGAGGCCTGCAGGCTTGGGATCACGGCGTCAGGCCTTACTTGATCTTGGCAAGTTCCTGATTGATCTTAGTGACCGCTTCTTCTGCAGAGAGTTCGTCATCAATGAACTCGCGGGTGTAGCGGTTGATGGCCATGGAGTTCAGGATCTTGGAGGCAAGGCTGAGCTGGCCTTCCTTCACTCCCCAACGGCTGGCTGTGTCCAGACCTTCTACAATTTGGGTGATTGTCTCAGCCGGATAGAGCTCTGTGAGCGGTGCTTTGCGGTCCACACCCACTGGCAGGGTTGCCCAACCTTTGATGAAGGCTTCTTTGTCTTCCGCATTGCCGCGGCGAACAGGGAACTTGCCTTCTGGTGCGATGGACAGGGTCGCCAGATAGCCATCATTCATGGAGTACTCCACGAACTGCTGTGCAGCTTCTGTGTCAGCATCGTTGGTGATGGAGAAGTAACGGATGTCACCCCATGCTGCGCCGGTCTTGTTGGATGGGCCTGACAGAGTGGTTACAACACCGGTTTTACCTGCCAGTTCTTTGGAGGTTGGGTCACCGTTGATGGTTGGCGGAGCACTGTCGCGCAGGCCTGCCAGCTCGTCCAGAATGAACGGAGACCAGATGATCATGGCTGCCTTGCCAGCGAAGTACAACTCACGGGACTGTTTCCAGTACAGATCGCCTAGAGGGGAGGCTTTTGCCAATGCTTTGTAGAAAGTCAGAGCTTCTGCAAGCTTCTTTTCGTCGAAATCTTTGAAGCCGTTTTCGTCAACCGGAGTTGCTCCGTTTGCCAGAAGCACATGTTCCAGAAGCTGGCTCATGAAGCTTTCGTCGATCTTTGTCGCGGCCACAAAGCCGAACTGCTCTGGCGGATTGTGAAGTTTTTCGAGAGCTGCGAGGATGGAAGCGTATGTGTTTGGTGCTTCCAGACCGGCAGCGTCAAACAGATCCTTGCGGTAGACGATCATCTGGGTCCAGCCGTCCACCGGAACAGCTGCGTAGCCATCAGGCAGAGCTGCCATGTTCAGAGCGCCGGATGCGAAGGTGCCTTCTTCCAGATCTTCGATGACTTCGGTTGCAGCATCCGTGTCGATGACGCCAGCTTCTGCCCATGGCAGAACGTGGATCAGCGGATGATAGATGACATCAGGCAGATCACCAGCCGCATAAGCTGCTGTTGCGCGGGTGCCCATGTCTTTTTCGGTTACCGGAATGACATTGACTTCAATGCCGGTCTTCTCGGTAAACGCCTTTGCCATTGCCTCCTGCTTGGCAAGACGTGCAGGCTGTTCTTCTGTGGTCCAGAAGCGCAGCGCTTCAGCCTGTGCAGCACTCATTGCAAATGCAAGCGTGCCAACAAGGGCTGTCGTTCTTAGAATGTTCCTCCCGAACATAATTTCCTCCATTATGCGGTTGCGAAGTATGCGCTGAGGTGAGCTTTCAGCTCCTCAGGTGTTTTGCGTGGCGGACCATCAGAGCCACGCTGAATAAGTCTTGCTTCGGCCAGTACCTGCAGCTCCCGTGCTGGCTGGCCGCTGATTGCTTTTGTGAGAAGCTCTGCCAGTGTGCTGCCTGCAAGGACTGGTTCCTGAGCGAAGCTGGTAAGCGGCGGGTCGAAATGCTCGCACACAGGCAGGCCGTCGTAACCAATGACTGTGACGTCCTCGCCAATCGTCAAACCATGGCGGCGAATGATCTTGGTGACGCCGATGGCAATGGCATCGGTCATGCAGATGATAGCTGTTGGCGGACGGTCCTGATGCAGTAGCTGAAGCGCTGCCTGCTCCCCGCCCGGTTCATCCAAGGATGTTTCGACGATCAGCTGGTCTTCAAAAGACAGGCCGGCTTCTTCCAAGCCTTGTTGGAACCCTTCAATACGCAGGCGACTGAAGTTCATTTGCGGATTGGACATCACTAGCGCGATGCGGGGGTGGCCTTGCGCAATGACCTTTCTGGCTGCTGAATAGAACGCGGCGTGGTTGTCGATGTCGAACCATGGATGTTCGCCTTCGCGGGCTGTCCGGCCATGGCTGACAAACGGAAAACCCCGATCCAATAGATAGTCCACGCGTGGGTCGTTGGTGGCGGTTCTGGTAAGAACGAAGCCATCGACCTTTTGCGAGGAGATGAGGCGGCGGATTGCCAGCACTGCATCATCCATGGAGCTCGCGGTTGTCACCAGCAGGTCTTTATCGACGGCATTGAGTGCCCGGGTCATGCCGTCCAGAAACTCGGCGAGGAACGGGTCTGCCCCTTTGCCAGGCATGAGCGGCAGTACGATGCCGAAGGTGTCGACACGGCCACGCTTAAGATTGCGTGCTGTGGAGGAGGGGCGATAGCCCAGCTCTTCGACTGCTTTGAGGACGCGCTCGCGAGTTGCTTTGGAAATGTCCGTGTAGTTGTTCAGGACGCGGGACACGGTGCCCTTTGCAACGCCTACATGGCGTGCCACGTCTCCAATGGTCACAGATCTTCTCTGTTGCACATTCTGGTCAGTGATGCTCACAGAATTCCCACCCAATAGGTTGTCATCAGATCGCTCCCATTCATGATCTGATTTCATCGATGATGCTTACAAAACCGATTTTGGAAGTCAACAAAATCGGTTTTGTTAAGTCCGAAATCGGTTTTGGAAACCGAAACACAAGGTTTTTCGGAAAGAGGGTTTCGGGTGGTTTCGGTGAGCGAAACTTAGCCAGAAAAAAGTTTGGTAGGGCTGGGGACAACTTGATGCGGACCGTCTGGATGCGGCAAGCCAGAGTGATTTTGGTGCTGTGCAGAGGTTTTGAAAAGGACTCAGTGGTTCGGTTGAAGACTAGGCCAAAGAGCTAGGTTGCCCATTAGGTAAACTGGAAATAGCTTCTTTAAACGAAGTTAAATTGAAAGTGCCGGAGCCGGGAATGAGTGGAGCGCGACGAAGCTTTGCAGGTGTTGACTGCGCGGTTGCTCAAGCGATCGAGCAGATGGGGGATCCCTGGATCCTGCTTATCCTGAGGTGTCAGTTTCAGGGCATCAAGCGCTTTGATGACTTTCAGGGGCATTTGCAGATCTCCACCAGTGTACTGACAGATCGTTTGCGGCGTCTGGTGCAAGCGGGTTTGCTGCGTAAGGAGCAAGACCAGCAGGACAAGCGCGGAACGGTCTATCTGCTCACCGAGAAGGGCATGGACTTTTACCCGGTGATGATTGCGCTGCACCAATGGAGTGAGCGCTGGGAAGCCCGTGAAGGTGGGCCGAGGCTGGAACTGCTGGACAAGCAAAGCGGAGAGCCCGTGCGTGATGTGCGTGTGCTTTCGCAAGACTACAGAGAATTGAGTGCCCGGGATGTTCTGGCACTGGTTGATGACCAGAGTGGCGAGATGATGCAGGACATTCAGGAGAG
The DNA here is from genome assembly GCF_001431305.1 of Pseudovibrio sp. POLY-S9. NCBI lineage: Bacteria > Pseudomonadati > Pseudomonadota > Alphaproteobacteria > Hyphomicrobiales > Stappiaceae > Pseudovibrio > Pseudovibrio sp. POLY-S9. Next base: position 25,339 of record NZ_LCWX01000122.1, on the reverse strand, counting down.
GTTGAAGCGCCGGAGAGGTGATGCCGCCTGATTTTGAGATCAAACAGGCAGCAGATTGAATTGTAAGGGAGTGTGTTTGAAATGGCTTTGCCGGATATTTTGAAGAATAAGTTGCGCCTGCCAGTTGTTGGCAGTCCTTTGTTTATCATCAGCAATCCAGACCTTGTGATTGCACAGTGTAAGGCAGGGATTGTTGGTTCCTTCCCAGCGCTTAATGCTCGCCCGCAGGAAAAGCTGGAAGAGTGGTTGATCCAGATTACGGAAGAGCTGGCAGCTTATGATGCGGCTAATCCTGACAAACCGTCAGCTCCGTTTGCTGTAAACCAGATTGTGCATCGCTCCAATGATCGTCTGCAGCATGATGTTGAGCTTTGCGTGAAGTACAAGGTGCCAATCGTGATTACCTCTCTTGGTGCGCGCCCAGAGGTGTTTGATGCGGTTCATTCTTACGGCGGTATCGTGCTGCATGACATCATTACCAACACCCATGCGCATAAGGCGGTTGCGAAGGGTGCTGATGGTCTGATTGCTGTTGCCGCTGGTGCTGGTGGCCATGCAGGTACAACATCACCGTTTGCGCTTATTCAGGAAATCCGTGAGTGGTATGATGGCCCGCTTCTGCTTTCAGGCAGTATCAGTACTGGCAAGTCTATTCTTGCATCACAGGTGATGGGTGCTGATCTGGCTTACATCGGGTCTGCGTTTATTGCGACTGAGGAAGCGAATGCTCAGCAGGCCTATAAGCAGATGATCGTTGATAGCGGTGCAGAGGATATCGTGTATTCCAATCTGTTTACCGGTGTGCATGGCAACTATCTGAAGCCATCCATCGAGCAAGCAGGTATGGATCCTAGTAATCTGCCAGAAGGCGATCTGAAGACCATGGACTTTCATAGTGCTGACAAGGGTAAGCCGAAGAGCTGGAAAGAGATCTGGGGCTGCGGCCAGGGCATTGGCGCGGTGAAAACCATCGGCAGCACTGGTGATCTGGTTGCACGGTTGTCGTCAGAGTATGATGCGGCTTGCAAAGCGGTGACGGCGCAGGCTTCTACACTGGAGCCTGCTGAGTAAGCTGGTCTTGCGTTTGGTTTGGGTGTTAGCTCACAAGCCAGTTCGATATTGATACATATTACAAGGCTGCTGGGTTTGGCTCAGCAGCCTTTTCTTTCACATCTGTGCGGATGTTTCGTCCTTATCAGTGTCCTGCCATGATTTTGTAGGGGTGGGACCAAACAAGAAGGAAAAAAAATGCGTAACTTTTTGTGTCTCGGCCTTCTATTGGCCGTTCCTTTCATGGTTGCCTCTGAAGGCTATGCTCAGGGGAGTTCCAACCAGGTAACTCCGCCCATGACACAGTACTGTAATCGCGGTGATGTGCTGTATGCGGATGGAAGCAATGCAGACGGCCCAATGCCGATGATCAAGTGCGGTCAGAACTCGCTGGTTTATCAACGCACCAACATGAGCTTTCCGCTGTCCGTTGTCTCCAATGGCAAACTGTCCGTGGGCAATGCAAACGGTGCTTGTCAGAGTGCAAAAGCTGTTGGTGCGGATGCAATTGTCAGCAACATCCAGTCTCTTTGCAATACGACACTGTGGCCGAACTCTTGTGCTAAGTGTAATTGAGTATAAGATATATCACTGGTAGTATTGATTGCTGCATGCCTAAAGTAATCAATACTACTTATTTTGTTGAGTTAATCTCACCAAATGCCGCGTAGTAATCAGTATTACACTTTTATAGGTATCGTGACACCTGATGGTCATATATGAGAAACTCTGTTGCATAAAAGGGGTGTATCTCTAGCGTTATATTGCTAGAATCGGGCAACTTGTGAAAGTTGATTTCAAAAATACACTTAAGCAAAATCAACAAGAATGGCTCAGGTCACATGCAACGAGAGCATTGGGGAAGTCGTATCGGCTTCATTCTGGCTGCTGCAGGTTCAGCAGTTGGATTAGGTAATATCTGGAAATTTCCATATTTGGTTGGCGCGGAAGGCGGCGGGGCGTTCCTCATTGTCTATGTTGCGTTTTTGATCGCGATCGGCGTATGCGTGATGATCGCGGAGATTGCGCTGGGCCGTCAGGCTCAGGCCAATCCATTCAGCGCGTTTAAACGTGTTGGTGGCGCAGGCTGGTCAATTTTTGGTCTCATGGCGGTTTTGACCGCGTTTCTTATTCTCTCGTTTTATTCCGTTGTTGGTGGCTGGACCATCGCCTACGTGGTTAAGACAATCACCGGCGGCTTCTCTGGCTATTCCGGTGCGGAATTTGAGGGACACTTTGGTGCGCTGGTGACAGATGCAGTTGAGCCGATCATTTATCACGCTGCCTTTATGGCGATTGGCGTGCTGATCGTGATCAACGGTATTACCGGCGGCATTGAAAAGGCATCGAAGATCATGATGCCTCTTTTGTTTGTTCTGCTGGCTTTGCTGGTTATCCGGTCTCTGACCCTTGATGGGGCAATGGCAGGTGTTGAGTACTTCCTCGTTCCTGACTGGTCTCACCTGAATGCGGACATGGTTGCCGCAGCTCTGGGGCAGGCGTTCTTCACGCTGTCTCTGGGTATGGGTGCTTTGATCACCTATGGTTCTTATCTGGGTAACAAAGAGAGCATTCCAAACGCAGCCCTTTGGGTTGTTGGTCTTGATCTTCTGGTCGCTGTTCTGGCTGGCTTTCTTATTCTGCCAGCGGTGTTTGCGTTCAACATGGATCCGGCTGCAGGCCCGGGATTGACCTTCATCACATTGCCAGCGATCTTTGCTGAGCTGCCGTTCGGTATGTTCATTCAGCTTTGCTTCTTCGTGCTGTTGTTCGTGGCTGCGATCACCTCAGCAATCTCCTTGCTGCAGGTCGTGGTTGCGTTCATCTGCGAAGAGTTCAATGTTGGTCGTAAGGCGGCCACCATCTGGGTTGGTATTGTGATCTTCCTGTTTGGTGTTCCAAGTTCTCTGGCGCTGGGCGTGTGGGGCGATATCACGTTCTTCGAACTGAACATCTTCGACTTCCTTGGCTACCTCACTGACAACTACTTCCTGCCACTTGGCGCGATTGCGACCTGTCTGGTTGCTGGTTGGGTGAGCTATGACAAGTTTGCTGCGGAAGTGACCAATAACGGTGAACGTCCGTTTGCCTATCTGACAGCATGGAAGTGGATGTGCCGTGTGGTTGCACCGCTTGCAATCATCTGGGTGATGGTCCATTCCATCTTCGGAGCATAAAGCTTCACTCAAAAACAATGAAAAGGCCGCCAGTTTTGGTGGCCTTTTTTAATGCTGTTTTATGGTCATCCGTAGTTTGACTTAATCTGGGCCGGAAGAGGGAGGAGAATGTGCTTATTGGGCATAGTCCCTTCACCCGAGATGGTCTTGATAAGGAACAGGGTTATGTTGAGGCAGCTGAAGCGCTATTGGGTGCATTCCATGAATGCCAGATTGCCGCGTGAGATGGTATGTCTGGACGAGGAAAAGCAGGCCAGGTATCGCAGTGTAAGGGGACGTTGGCCTCAGGAGTAAGGCCTTATCACCGTCCCAACGAGAGAAAGAAGCACCGTTTGAGCGGTGCTTTTTTGTGTCTGAACTGTGTTGGTGTGGTACGTGAGCAGAACCTGCGACGAAAAAACTTGTGGGCTGCATGTGGTGGCAGGAAGTTGCGTTGCTGTCGCCTGGTTAACGTAATAAATGGTATGATCAGCCAATATTTATGTATTTTATGGTGAGTTTTGTTGTTTGGTGGCTTAATATGGGCGTATGTGACTATATATTGAATTCGCCCAATAAGTGCAGCTGTCAAAAACGCATATTTTTTGAGGTAAGGGAAATTACCTGCGACAATCTGTCAGGTCAACAAGGCTAAAGATTTCATCAAAAGAGCTGGAACAACGAATTCATTTCAAGCTTTTGCGCTTGATTGAAACAAACCATCACATGTTGATTGGCAATAACAAAAAATGAAACGTGAGCAATGGGGAAGCCGCTTCGGCTTCATTATGGCTGCTGCAGGGTCTGCGGTCGGTCTTGGTAACATCTGGAAATTCCCATACCTGGCAGGCACACAGGGCGGTGGCGCCTTTCTGGTGGTCTATCTTGTCATCATGGCGACTATCGGCGCAGCGCTGATCATGGCAGAGATTGCTATTGGTCGTTCAGCGAAGATGAACCCTGTTGGTGCGTTCCGCGCGCTGGGGGGCCGCTTGTGGTCAGTTACGGGTGTGATTGGAGTGATCACGGGGTTCCTGATCCTATCCTTCTATTCCGTTGTTGGCGGCTGGACGATCGCGTATCTGGTGAAGAGTATCGCTGGGACCATTGAATCTGCACAGCCTGAGCTTCTGGAAGCCCAGTTTGGCGGGTTGGTCTCTGCTGTATGGGAGCCGATCTTCTATCACGGTGTGTTCATGGTGTTGACCATGGGGATTGTGATCGCAGGTGTGGCCCAGGGTATTGAGCGTTCCGTTAAAGTCCTGATGCCATTGCTGTTCATCCTCCTGATGGTTCTGGTGGTGCGCAGTGTGACCCTGCCGGGTGCCTGGGAAGGTATTGAGTTCTTCCTCGTCCCTGACTGGTCGCAGGTGAATGGCGAGATGCTGCGTGCAGCTCTTGGTCAGGCGTTCTTTAGCCTGTCGTTGGGTATGGGCGCGATGATCACCTATGGCTCTTATCTGGACAAAGATGCTGACATCCCGAATGCGTCTTGCTGGGTGGTATTCTTAGCGGCGCTGGTTGGTGTGCTGGGTGGCCTGCTGGTTCTGCCAGCCGTGTTTGCCTTCGGCATGGATCCAGGTGCTGGTCCGGGCCTCACCTTCATCACTCTGCCAGCTGTGTTTGGTGAGATGATTGGTGGCTATCTGTTCCAGATCATCTTCTTCGCCATGCTTTTGATTGCAGCTCTGACCTCTTCCATCTCTTTGTTGGCTATTCCGGTGGCTTACTTTGCAGAGGAATACGGCATTGAGCGCAAATGGTCTGCTATTGTGGTGGGCATTGTGATCTTCCTGATCGGCGTGCCATGTTCACTGGCTCTGGGTGTCTGGGGCGAGTACAAGCTGTTCGGCATGAACTTCTTTGACCTGATGGTCTATGCGGTTGACAACTACACCCTGCCAATCGGTGGTATTTTGACCTCGCTGTTTGCTGGGTGGGTTGTGCTTGAGAAGATGGGCAAAGAGTTGAGCAACGACGGATCTTTGACCTTCAAGTGGATGGGCGCCTTCACATGGATCATGCGGATTGTGGCTCCATTGGCTGTTGTCTGGGTGATGCTGAGTGGTTTGCTGGGCAGTTGATACAGCTGACGTTCTGAGAATAAAAAACACCCCGATCAGAAATGGTCGGGGTGTTTTTATGAGAACCTATAGCCAGAGATCAATGCTCGTCTTTTTTGTGATGCTCTCTGGTGTGCTCTTTGTGATCATGCATTTTTGCGTGGTGGTGGCCATCGTCTGAATGACTTTTGCCTGGGCGGTGCTTGTGTGGGTGTTTGTGGCCCTCCGGATCACCACCATGCTGGGTTTCCGGATGGCTTTTCTGGCCGCGCTCATACTCCTGTCGATCTTTATCATGCTTGTGCTCATGATTGTCGTCATAGCGCCGCGCCATTTTTTCCTTGGTATGGGCTGATGTATTCTGTTGTTTTTCTGTCATCATTTCCCCGCAAGTCTATTTTATAGATGGTTCTAGCATACTCGTATTTTCTAGCCTGAATGCTATGTGATGGCAGTTATTGAAGGCTGATAGACGGCTCTAAACATCGACTAAAATGCTGGGTTGTGCCAAAAAAAGGGCTGCGTGTGGCAGCCCTTTTCGGTGTTTGGTTGGTTCCCGATTTATCCGTTCTTTGGAGCGGTGAAGACTTTGACTTCTGGCAGTTCACCCTCAAATTTCTCAAAGTCTGCGATGACGGTGTGACCGCAGTTGCCCTGTGCCAGCTTGGAGGTGCCAAGGTCTGGTGTAAGGGTGTTAACGTCACCATAGGCGCAGAGACTGCCGACTTTGCCGCCTTCTCGCTACTTATACTGAGGGAAGCTTTTGAGTGCTTGCGCTGAAGTCAGTTCAGGTAGCGGGAGCCGAACCTGTTTAGTGCGTCTCTTAAGGTTTCCTGTTCATCCAGATGCCGGTTGGCTTCTACTTCGTGGTGATCCAGTTGAGGGCTCTCTTCTGTCATACGAAGGTGATCGCCGGAGTTTTCCTGAAGTTCTTCCAGAATATGGTCAAAGACCTGTACGCGCTCTTTGAGAGAATGTTGGCCACTGTGTTCCAGAAAATCTTTCAGTTTGGCCAGCTCTGCCAGCAAAATCGTGTTGTCTGCGATTTCTGAGTGATAGGTGCTTATAATCCCTTCAAGAGCATTTACATCTTCACCAGTGTTTGGGTTTTCTAAGCTCATTACAGGTCTCCTCGTTCTGGGGGAGCGTGCGGTCGTGCCTATGGCGATATGTAATTATTATCTAGCCATAAAATGAGGTATTGAGCGTTGTCCGTTGGAGTTGAGGTAAGTCGATGCCTAAATCGTGCCCGAAAGTTCTATGAGAATTTTAACGGCTTCATCAGGGGCCAACTTGCTGATGGGTTTCTCATTCCTTAACCATCTATTGAGTTCTACAAGTCCAGATATTCACGCAGTCGCCAGGCTCTCGTCATTCCTCACAAGTGTTTTAACGCAGATACCGTGAGGAGTTTGGTATGAAAAAAACAATAGGAGCCGATGAGCTGGATGCTGCAACTCTGGAGTTTGGACTTCTGGTTGGGCTGCTTCTTCCCGAAGGGGAAGATCCTGTAGAATACAAACTTAACAAAGACTGGTTGAAAGACCCAATCGCTCAATTGCGTAAGCAGCTACAAACCGTCAGCAAAGATCTCAACGGTTGCCTAAGAGATGCATTACAGGCCATGAAGAAAGGCAGCAGTGATAAGGCTGAAAATGCTGCTGAGGAATTCAGCAAGTGGAACCCGCTTCTTTTTCCAGCTATTGGATTTGGTGGCCTTGTTGGTGATCTGGGCGAAGTGCCTGCAATCGACTGGCTCTCGCTGATTACGAATGGTGGTGATGTGCCGGAGACCATCGAGAACTGGGTCCAAAAAGTTGCCGGAGATCGCAAAACACTAAAAGCATGGGGAGCCGCACTCGTTGGCCTCGCAACAGGCCGCCTGGACCATCCCACAGGATTGGGAACTCCCGACAATCCCTACCTCTTCGCCATCATGGATGTGGGATCCATAGGAACCTTGTATCTGTCACTGGCAGCAAAGAAAGAAAAGGACGGTTCTGTCGTCCTTGTCCCTGGCCTGACGTTTGACAGAGATCCAATTGATCTGGATGGGTGAACTCATTTCAGAAAAGCCTCCTCCGGGAGGCTTTGGAATTTTCTTGATAAATCAAGAGAGAAACGAAGGTGCTAGCAGCAGGAATTGAACCCGCGACCCCTTGATTACAAGTTGCAATTTGCAACTCACGCTCACTTACACTCTACTACGATTCAGTACTATGAATCAATGAGTTGTAGAAAATTATTTGCTCCTGCCTACCTTGCATTTCGCTGCGAAACTCGTACATTTGCTTACAATATGCTGACCAAAATCGGCAGGCATAGCGCAAGCGATCTATAAGGGGATGAGGCCGTGTTTTGTACAGGGCTATTAGAGAAGCCCAAAAGGTCGTCACAAGCTGTCAGGCCGTCAGAAACAGCAGCAATTCGGGACTAAATTTAACTTCTATTTTCGCATGTGGGGCGGTTCTTGTCACGGGCCGTCAGCGGGAGAGTTTTGTCTGATGCCCAATGTTACGAAACGGACGGTCGATGCAGCCAAGCCAACAGCGAAGAAGTACTTCGTATGGGATGGTAAGCTCTCGGGATTTGGGCTGCAGGTGGCGCCAACCGGGCGCAAAACCTTCATTGTCCAATATCGCACACTAGAAGGACGCTCTCGCCGTCTAACGCTTGGGAAGTACGGGGAGCTGACACCAGATCAGGCGAGGGGACTGGCTGTCGATGTTCTAGCCAAGGTGCGTAACGGGGAAGACCCAACTGTTAATCGCAAGATCATTCGGAATGCGCCGACGGTTGATGATCTGCTGGACATGTACCTGAGCGAACATGTTGAGGTGCACAACAAACCAAAATCTCTTGTTGAGATACGACGTATTCTTGAACGCTGTGTGAGGAAGCCCTTGGGCAAAGCAAAGCTGGCGTCAGTTACCCGACAGGATATCTCCAAGCTGCATCGTTCTATGCGCAGAACCCCGCGACAAGCAAACCATGTGCTGG
>NZ_LCWX01000122.1:4417-17060 GCF_001431305.1 Pseudovibrio sp. POLY-S9 | reverse complement strand
GATCATCTCCAAGGCGTTCAATCTGGCTGAGGTTTGGGGCCTGAGACCTGAACACAGCAATCCGGTGCGGTTGGTGAAGCGTTATAGGGAGAATGAGCGCGACCGGTTCTTATCTGGTGATGAGTTGCAGCGACTTGGTAAGTCGCTGGAGCTTGCTGAGAAAGAGGGGCTCCCGTGGATCATCAAGGCCAAGCCGGAGCACACAAAGCATCTGCGCAACGATATTGAGAAACGGCGTACACCCGTGAACCCGATGGCGCTCTACTGCCTTAAGCTACTGCTCTACACAGGTGCGCGATTGATGGAGATCGCTTCTCTTGAATGGAAGCATGTTGATTTTGATGAAGGGGCCATTGCCTTGCCTTCAAAGAAAGGGGATGGCCGCAAACCTCATCCGGTGAGTGGGAATGTGCTGGATATCCTCGCCGATATACCGCGCTTGGATGGTTCGCCCTTTGTGCTCGCCCGCATCAATGACCCCACACGGCATATTACAAAAGAGCTGGTGGAAAACGCATGGCAGCGGGTGCGCCATCATGCTGACATCCCAGATGTGCGCATTCATGATCTGCGCCATACGGTTGGTACGTTTGCTGCGCAATCAGGTAGCAACGCTTTCCTCATTAGCCATCTTCTGCGCCACCGCAACGTGACCATCACCAACCGCTATGTGAACCATGATGCTCATCCGATACGGGTGCTCTCAGAAACGGTCGGGGAGAGGATTGAGGCGGGGTTGAAAGGAGGGGGGTAAGAACTGACGGCATGAATGTGGAGGTAATTGCTTGAATATTCGCGAACATCGTATGTTGCTTTTGACCAATTGCTGCCGTTCGGCCTTAATCTAAACGCACCCGGCCAGTGCGTGACTTCAACCATAGGTCGATTTTGGTCAGCTGGTTGCTGAGTGAGGTGGATTCAACTGGTCGCGGCAACACACTGTGAAAACTTCTCAGCTGGAGTTTGATATTGCAAGGTCTTGCGTGGTCGTTCGTTGAGTTGTCTTGCGATTGCATCAAGTTCAGGCTGCCTGTGTACAGATAAGTCAGTACCTCGGGGCAAATACTGCCGCAGCAAGCGGTTCGTGTTTTCGTTTGATCCGCGTTGCCACGGTGAATGTGGGTCGCAGAAGTATACAGCAACATCCGTTACTAATGTCAGGCTTAGATGATCTGCCATCTCCTTGCCTCGATCCCAAGTCAATGATTTGTAAAGCTCTTTCGGTAATTTGTGGGTGTGTTTGATCAACCCGGAGATAACACTGCTCGTGTCTTTGTTGGCAACCTTAATCAACATGACATAGCGTGTTTGCCGCTCAACAAGAGTGGCGATATAGCTATTCTTGGATCCTCCGATCAGATCACCTTCCCAATGCCCCGGTATTGCACGGTCTTCGACGCAAGCGGGCCTTTTGCTGATCGAAACGGCATCCTTAATTTGGCCTAGACTATTTCGTTTGAGGCTTGCGTGTCTGGACCGGCGTATCGTGCGTTTAGCACGCAGATGGTCCAGCAGTTCTTTCTTCAATACGCCGCGGGCCTGTATGTAAAGGCTTCGATATATCGTCTCGTGGGACACCTGTTTGTTTACGTCTCCTGGAAAGCTACGTTTGAGCCAGCCAGAAACCTGTTCTGGAGACCACTTGCTGCGCAGCTTCACAGATACTGCGTGGCTCTTCTTCGGTAGACTTCATCGTTGAGATCATTGGCGCATCAAGGCCGCCATATTTGGCGCACCATTTATAGTAACTCACCGCGCTCAAACCGTGTTCCCGGCACAGCTGAGCAACCGGAATGCCGCTGTCGCCCTGCTTCAAGATTGCAATGATCTGCCTGTCGCTGAAACGAGATTTCTTCATAAAATCAGTCCTCAATATGAGGCAACAATATCTCTACTTTTAACTTGATCAAATAACGGGGGGATTACCCCAACATATGGCCTTGCTATATCCGAGTTGAAAGCAGAAGGAAAATGCCCCGCGGACACTGAACATCGCCAAGTGGAGTATCTGAACAATATCATCGAAGCTGATCACGGCAGCTGAAACAGCTCATCAAACCTGTACGCGGGTTCAAAACCATGAAGACCGCCTATGCGACGATCAAAGGCTTTGAAGTAATGCGGGCACTGCGCAAAGGTCAGGCTGGTGCCTTCAACTTCTCGAAGGATGTTCTGGGTGAAGCCCGCCTCGTTGAGCGGGCCTTCGGAATTGGCCCAAGTGCTCTATCTGAAGCTATGACCATGCTCGAAAACCATCTTCAGAGCGATAAAATCTAATAAGATAGCCCTGAAGTCACACAAATTGCGCTCTAAGACACGTTTGCAACAGAGCCGGATGCTTTACACACGTAATCGCGGCAATGCTCAGATCCCGCAAGTTTGCAATTCAGAAGTGATGGCAAATGTTGGCGTTGCATATCTTGAGTAGAATGCCCATCTCATATCCTGCGTTCTAAGGAGACATAGCGCCCGAGTTCAATACGTTGGGCAAACTGACATTTGATTTACGAGACACCGGCAGCGCGATCATGCTCCTATGAGAAATCTACTTAGAAATTAAATTTTTGGGTTTGTCGCCAAAACTTATAGCAAGACGGTTCAAACCATTCATTGCGCATACGATGAATGTCAAATCTACGGCTTCTTTTTCCGTGAAGGTCTCCAATAGAAGGTTCAAATTGCCCTCAGATTCACGTTCCTCAGAGATCCTCGTGACGCTTTCTGCCCAACTGAGGGCAGCGCACTCTCTTTGTGAGAAAAGGTTGCTTTCCTTCCACACCGGTAAGCAATCCAGTTTCTGTTGATGAACATGAGCTTTTCTAGCTTCGTTTGAATGCAAATCTACACAGTATGCGCAGCCATTGATTTGTGAAACACGCAACTCCACCAAGGTTTTCAGGGTTTCCTCAATTGCAGGGACCTGCTTTTTGATGGAGAGGAGTGAACTTACGGCATCTGCGTTTATCTCAAAATAATTTAATCCCAATTCCATTTCTCCGGTGTTGATCATCTCTATATCTGAACTGCCAACTGGCGATAAAACTAACGCTCAGAATGGATCGAATGCAAACATGGTTGAAGTCTTTTCAATACCTTCGATATCGCTCACCATTTTGGAAACAAGGTTTGGTGCTTCGTTGAAATCTTCCAAATATGTTTTTGTCATGATGTCATATTCACCGTTGATCGAATAAATCTCGGAATGTAGTTCTTTGATGGCAATCTCATTTGCGATACTACGCCACGATCCTGGTTTGCATTTTATCTGGACAAATAAACACCGCATCGTTGTAAGGCCTCCAAAAGGACATTTTAGAATTGGGTTTGCAAGTAAGAATGTGAAGCAAGTAGAGATCTCTTTCCTTGATTTTATTCTCCTATAATACGTTGCCCGGAAGCTGATCCCTCAACACTTCTCGCATAAGCTGCGGCGACAATTTTTGAAGAAACTGGTTCGTGTCCCTTGAGCGTTTTTCCATAGCGCTCATAGGAAATGTCCATGAGGCCTGGACTCACGACATTCAGTCTAATGTTGCGAGGCATTTCAATAGCTGCAGCTGTTGCAAAGCCAGAGAGTGCAGCATTTGCTGTCGCGGCGCCAACTCCATTTGGAACAGGATGTTGATCCAATAGCCCGTTTGTTAGGGTGAAGGATCCACCATCTCTGACATAACTCATACCTGCGAGAACAACGTTCACTTGGCCCATGACTTTATCGGAGAGTGCATACATAAATTCAGCTTGAGAAATTTCCTGCAATTTTGCAAATTTAACAGAGCCTGCTGTCACTACGATAGCGTCCACTTCTCCAATCGCATTAAATAGCTTTTCAAGAGATGTCATGTCAGTCATATCAGTCTGATAGTCACCAGAACTGCGGCAAACTCTAATAACTTCGTGTCTCTTGCTGAGCTCTTTACAAACCGTTCGACCAATATCTCCACTTGCACCAATAACAACTATTTTCACCTCATTCCCTCCTTGGTAGTGATCTAGACTTCAACTTGCCTCAGAACTCGCGTTTGAATTTAGATTGGGACAAATAATCAGGCGAATGAATGTTTGGATCAGTAGCGGTATCTGGAATCGGTGTTTCAAGTATTGTGCGAATTGGAATTGTTCCTGTCCAACAGTGGGGGTTTACACCTTCAGGACCATACTCCTTAAGTGCGTTGCTCTGCTGCCTTCTCAAAATATCCATGACAGAGTTGTCGTAGCGATGCTTTACGGATACTTCCTCAATTGGCAAACGCATGAACTTAACCTTTTGGATTTCTTCTTCTTTATGTTCACGCAACTCTGAGCGGCGACCAGGAAATAATGTTTCGACGAATTCAAATGCGACATCCATCTTCTCATTACTGTCTTCAACCAGCTCTGATTTGCCATGGATCGTGACCGAGCGATAATTTACAGAATGGTGAAAAGCTGAGCGTCCTAAAAGCAGCCCGTCCAGGTGACTTACATTGAAGCAAACATCAATTTTTTTGGCCTGTTCAAGCAACATCTTGCTGCCAGCTAGACCATGCCAATAGACGTAATTACCTTTGCGCCAGTAAAGTGTGGGATTTAAGAAGGGCTTGCCGTCGAGTACAAACGCAATCGTACACATATACCCGCTATCCAATATATCATAGACTGCTTGCTCGCTGTAATCTGCGTATTCAGGGGCTCGTTTAATTGTAGACCTTTTGGTTTTTTCAAATACTCTAGTGGACGTCATATTACTTTTTCCAATTTTCTATGGCTCGCATGACTCAGAAAAAACTGCGGTTTTGAGATGAAAATGTGTTGTCCTGGCAAATTGTAATTTGGTGCCGATCAATATCTTAAAGGCGTGCTTTCAGCTGATTTGAATTTCTCAGGCAGGAAAGTGGACAAGTACGCCTGCCGCTTCCCGAGCAATTTGTAATAAACCTGTTTTAGGTCACTGTGAGCTGAGCGTTGAACGTTTGCGTCAGCCATTAACTGGTTGTTGACTCTGCAAATATTGCTATGACGTACTTCGTCAAGAAGACCGGGGGCTATTTCGTCAATATAACTCAAGCGAAGAAGTAATGGCGCTACTGCGGCTTCTACGAGCGAGAATGAATCGCCAAAAAGGTACTTCCCACCGTGCGAGGCAGCTTCCAGTTCATCGAGCTTTTTATGAAGCGTTCCTACAGTTGAACCGTATTCTTCCTCACTCCCCATTACGGAAAGATCATACAGACTCCACATCAGCTGGTTAATGAACTGAATCCACGCACGGTCACGAGATCGTTCAAACAAGTCCGACGGATATGTCTTTTGCTCAGCGTAATCCTCAATAAACTCGATTATTGCTATAGATTCAAACAGCACCTGATTTGTACCAGCGAAAAGAACTGGCACTTTTTTTAGCGGGGAAACTTTTGTGAACCATGTTGGAGGGTTCGACAGGTCGATATATTCGATGTCAAAATCGAGGCCTTTCAACGACAGGGCTATAAATACCTGCTGCACAAAAGGACATAAATTATAGCTTACGAGTTTAAATTTCAAACTTTGCCCCCCCCATGCAGCATTGCTTACAAACACCTTAGTCTACGGTCACCAGTTGTCCGTTAATGCCTCCCTCAACGCACTTAAGATAGGCATTTGCGACCCTTTCCGATGAGACTGGAGTATGACCAGGAAAAACGCTTCCATATCGTTCGACGGAAATGTCCTGGAGCCCCGTGCTAACAACGTTAATCCGAGTGTCACGTGGCATTTCAATCGCCGCACTCTTCACAAATCCGCCGATAGCACCATTGGCAGCAGCTGCACCGCTTGCCATTCGGATCGGGTCTCTATCCAGAATACCGCTTGATAGGGTAAACGACCCGCCGTCATTGAGATAGTTTAGGCCTGCGAGTACGCAGTTGATCTGGCCCATTGCCTTGTGCGTGAGGTTAAATAAAAATTTATCTTCAGGAAATTGCTCGAGAGGGCAGAAATGAACCGCACCAGCAGCCAGAACAACAGCGTCTACTTTTCCGATCTCTTTGTACATGGCATCAATAGAGGATCTCTCTGAGATATCTGCATTTACTTCACCACTGTTACGTCCAACTTTAATCACATCGTGATGGTCCGGTAACGCAGCACATATCGTCGTTCCAACATGTCCTTCTGCACCAATTACAACAATTCGTTGAGCCCGACTTGAGGTGTTCATTTCCGCTAGATTGGTCGTTTTTCGTGCATGGCTCATCAGTCACCCTCGGGGTTTATATCCACATATTACCGTAGAGTTTCTAAATTAGAATATTAGAATTTAAAAATGAAAACATTTCATTTATTTGGTTCTTGAAATTTGATCGTAAAAAAACAAGTATTATATCGATATCGATATCGATAGTATTGAATTGATCTTATCAAATCTAAAATATATATTTTACATAAGAGTAATATTATAAATATTATTATTTAGGAGGCTGATGAAAATGTTGCTTGAAACCGGGCATATTGACGAATTTGTCAACAATAATCTTCCAGTAACTGAACTACAGCCAGAATTTAAAATTGATCTTTACCCATATCAAAAGAAGTTAAACGTAGGAGTTGAACTAGTTGATGCCTTAGTGGAGCGGGGTTTCGGCGAACATCCGGCTTTAATCGGCTCAAATGGTACATTGACGTATCAGCAGCTTAGAGATCTTTCAAATCAGATTGCTAGAGTTCTCAGTGAAGATTTCGGCGTCATGCCTGGGAACCGGGTCATGATTAGGTCGAGAAACTGCCCAATGATGGTGGCGTGTTTTTTGGCAATCTTGAAGGTTGGTGCAGTTGCTTTCAATACCATTGCGCTCATGCGTGCGGGCGAACTGAGCATCTTGATCGATAGGGCTAAGGTAGATTTGGTTCTTTGCCAAAAAGGTTTAGATGAAGAGCTAAGCCTGTTGGATAGAAACACACGCCCTGATCTTAAAATTGCGGAATTTTCGGCAATCATTGACGACAAAGCGACTGTAAATGCTAAGGCAATCTTCAAATCGACTAAGTATGAGGCAGCTAAAACCTCTCAGAACGACATTGCACTGCTAGCTAGTACATCCGGCACGACCGGGAAGCCTAAAATCACCATGCATCGCCATCGCGATATCCTTGCAATTGCTGATGGATTTGCAAGGCAAGTCCTAAAAATTGTGCCAGGCGATGTCTGTATAGGTACACCTCCGTTGGCATTCACTTTCGGTTTGGGCGGTTTGGCGGTGTTCCCGTTACGCTTTGGCGCAGCAGCCGTTTTGTTGGAGCAGACGTCACCATTCAATCTGGCAGAATTTATCGGCCAGTATGATGCAACTGTCTGCTTCTCCGCACCAACAGCATACAAAGTTATGCTTTCTGAAGAAGTTAACTGCAAACTTCTCAAGACTTTACGTTGCGCTGTATCCGCTGGTGAGAACTTACCGCAACCAGTGTTAGAACACTGGCAAGATCGTATAGGCGTTCCAATCATAAATGCGATGGGGTCAACCGAGGCACTACACACATTCATCTCAACCCGCCTGGAAGACTTTCAGTCAGGCTCTGCTGGCCTCTGGCCAATTGAGGGGTACGAGGTTGAAGTATTTGATGATGGTATGAAACCTGTCGGGATTGGGAAGCCGGGCTGGTTGGGTTTCCGTGGACCAACAGGTTGTCGCTATATGGATGATGACCGACAGGCCGAATATGTCAAAGATGGTTGGAACATTACCGGCGACTTCTTCCGCAAAGATCGGGATGGAAAACTACACTTCGTTTCTAGAGCAGACGATATGATTATTTCGTCTGGCTACAATATAGCTGCTGCTGAAGTTGAAGAAGCACTGCTTTCACATCCATCCGTTCGAGAATGTGCAGTTGTAGGTATACCAGATCCAGATAGAGGAAGTATCGTCCGCGCGCATGTCGTACTGGCCGATAAGAATAGCAAAGCACCGAGCTTAGTTGAGGCGTTACAAGAGCATGTGAAGAACACTATATCACCATACAAATATCCAAGATCGATTATCTTTGTTGACAGTTTGCCCAAAACCGAAACGGGCAAATTAAAACGGCACATGTTGCGCAAGGCGGAAAATACAAACGACGACAGCGCTGAGGACAAGGATTCTCTGATAAGTGAAATAGCTAATGACCCGACGATAGGGGCTGGAAATTTTCTTTTTCGCGTCCACGAGTTAGCAGTAGATAATGAACGTACAGCAGTCACTCACATTGATATTGAGGGACAAGCTTGGGCATTTTCCTTAAATGACCTGGTAGCGAAAGCAAACCATATAGCATCTTGCTACTGGCATTTGGGTATACGGGCGAAATCCATTGTCGCATTATATTTAGATGATAGCATTTCCTATTATCTTCACTACCTCGCTTTAACGAAGATCGGAGCTATCCCTGCATTTTTAAATGGCGGAGTTTTGCCGGAAATTGCGAGTAAGTATCTATCAAAGATCAAGCCTGAGTTGCTTGTTTCTGAAGGGGAAAGGCTGGGTGAGATCCTCACCTACAACGCCAATTTCGAATGTCCAACAACAGATATCATTGAGGTGGAAAAACAACCTTTCTCGCTTCCCTGTGAAACCTATGATCACTTGGATGATGATACTGTTCTCATTAGTCATACTTCCGGTACGACGGGTCTTCCCAAGGCGGTTTCTTTTAGTCAAAAGTCGATAATTTACGGGGTCAAGAAGCAGCTTGGTAAGAAGCTCGGCAATGCTATGTTATCGGCTGCACCGATCTCACATGCGGCTGCCATCACAATGCTGATGAGCAACATAATGCGTATGAACCATCTGATTGTCACTTCAGATAAATCTCCTGAAGGGATAGCGGCGGCAATTGAGACTTTTGAGCCGTCAATAATGTTCGCATTCCCTAGTGTTTATGTTGATTTGTGTCGGATTGACATTGATCCAGACCGCCTCGCCTCCATCAATATATGGATGAGTACTGCGGATGCATGTCATGAGCCTCATGTCAGAAAAATGCTTCAATACGGTCATCGTTATGAGGATGGAAAACGCGTAAATGGTGCTCTGTTTATTGATAACTTGGGCTCTTCGGAATTCGCTTTTGGGATCTTTCGAAACATCCACACGCTTAAGACCAACAACTACAACCGCTGTGTGGGTAAACCATTTTCCTGGATCGAAGTCGCGCTCTTTGATGAACAGGACAAAAAAATCACCGATTATGACGTAGTCGGCAGGCTTGGAGTTAAATCACCGAGTGTGACTTCAGGGTATTGGGAGAATCAAGAGGCGACTGCAGACGCCATTCTTGACGGCTACTGGCTTACTGGAGACCTAATCTACAAAGGCGAGAATGACCTTTACTACCACGTTGATAGAACAAGCGATTCGATGCTGCTGGGCGGCAAAACCTACTATAGCTGCCAGCTCGAAGAGGCCTTTTTGAAAAATATTCCTGAGATCTTCGATTGTACAGTGGTCCAAGGCGAACTTGAAGGAACTTTAAAGGTTGAAGCAGAAATCAAAGAAGGCCTGCCTTTCGCAGATATCGCGCAGAGAATATTCGTATATTCCAACCAGAATAACCTTCCGGATATCACTGAAATCAAACAGGTTTCTCCCGGGTCTAACGAAGGGGTCACAGGGAAAAAACTAAAGCGCGTCATCCGCGAAACAGCTTGATTGGATTGCATAATGCTTAAAGACATTGAAGTGTCATCAAATGCGAAGCTGTTTTCTGTTTCTAAAAATGTAGAGTTTTGCGAAACGGACATGGCAGGCATCGCGCATTTTTCAAATATCTTTCGATATGTAGAATATGCGGAGACGAGGTTTTTCCAGCAAGGCGGAATGAGTATCTGTGATCCGGCCAAAGATCAAAAATGGCCGATCCTCTCAGTGAACTGCGATTTTCTGCGACCAATGACCTTTGGCGATGAGATACTCATCGCCATAAATGTTGGCCGGATTGGCACAAAGTCACTGGTGCTCAATTTTTTCATCTGTAAAAAACTGAGCGATGGCCGCGAAGAAGATGTTTCCAGAGGCCAGCTGACAGTCATTCACGCCAAAGCGTCGGGCGAACACGGCAAAATTGCAACTGCCGAAATTCCACCTGATTTCAAAAGCTACCTCCGTGAATATCTTGCAGCGGTAGATTGTGATGAAATAACAGCTGGTTAACCTCTTATTCAATCACGGAAAGCGAACTGGAAACGAATATATGCCTCCACGCCAAAGACCGAACCCGGCGGTAATTGCTAATCAGGTTTTACCGCTACTGTTCGTCATTCTTTACAGTTCGGGGTATGTGGCATCGAAAATCGGCATCGCATATACAGATCCGTTTACGTTTCAAACCCTGCGATTAGCCGCTCCAGTTCCGCTTTTCTTAAGCATCATTTTTTTAATCAAGGCTGAGTGGCACAATAAACCGATAGAAGTATTCCATGTCTGCGTGACTGGAATTCTCATACACGGATTTTGCTTCACAGGTATGTTGATCGCATATGAATGGGGGATGGATGTAGGCACAGTCGGCCTGATTATGGCACTGCATCCAGCACTCGCCTCTGTGGGGGCAATCGCTTTTCTGGGCGAAAGATTCAGCTTCAAACTGATATTTGGCTTGTTGCTCGGGACAATAGGTGTCCTGCTCGTCGTTAATCAAAAAGCCAATTTAGATAATAACACCTATAGCGGGGTGTTGCTTACAGTCCTGTGTCTTTTCAGCATGGTCGCAGGTGTGCTCTACCAAAAGCGATTTATAGCGCACATGAACCTGATGACAGGGTCACTGATCCAGCATTTAAGTGCGCTCATCCCCGTGTTTGGACTAATGCTTGCCTTCGAGCCAATGGTCATCAACTGGTCCGTCCCTCTGCTTGGATCATTACTTTGGCTGGGCATTGTCATATCTCTGGGAAGCTGGGTTCTCTTTTACATTCTCATACGCAGCGGCGATGTTTCACGGTCACAGAGCTATTTTTTCTTAGGTCCACCCACAACTGTACTGCTGGCATGGATATTCTTCGATGAAGGTTTCGGGTCTTATTTCATGTTCAATCTCAGCCTAATCGTGGTGGGCATACTGATTGTCACCAGACATAAAGCACCAAAGGTGGTTGAATCTCAAACCCCGGAAGAAAGCATGGCACGAAGCGGATGAAGTCCGCTCAACGTCCGTGTCACCCAAACATCTGGCAGGCGGAAGAGTGCTGATGGCACCATGTTTGGGAGCAGTTGGTTTATAGAACATGGAGATTTGGAATGTCTTATAACGAACCGCGCATCTTTGTCGAAAAGATCATTGACGTGGGTGAGGAAAAAATCTTCATAAACCCGAGAATTCTGATGATCCGGGCCTTCATGGCTGGCGCAATTCTGGCAATTGCTGCGGTCTTTGCAATCACCGTCGGCGTGCAAACCGGCTTCCCCATCGTGGGGGCTGTCCTGTTTCCCGTTGGTTTTTGCATGCTGTATCTTATGGGGTTCGACCTTGTTACGGGCATATTCGTTCTTGCTCCGTTGGCCTGGATTGACAGGCGGCCCCACGTCACTCTTAGCGGGGTGGCAAAGGCGATCACGATCACTTTCATCGGCAACTTTTTAGGTGCCCTGCTGGTCGCTTTTCTAACTTCCGTAATTTTCACCTACGGTTTCTCAGCGCCGGTCAATCATGTTGGTGAGGTCATCGCGAGCATCGGTAAGAACCGCACGATAGGCTACAAAGAACACGGCATGGGTGGCATGATGACCATCTTCATCCGCGGTGTGCTGTGCAACTGGATGGTATCCCTTGGTGTGGTTGGCGCAATGGTGTCCACCTCGGTTAGCGGAAAAGTCATCGCAATGTGGATGCCGATCATGCTGTTCTTTGCAATGACCTTCGAGCATTCGGTGGTCAACATGTACCTGTTTCCAACGGCGCTGATACTGGGTGGAGACTTTTCCATTCTCGATTATCTGATCTGGAACGAGATCCCGGTTGTGATCGGCAATCTGGTCGGAGGTCTCGCCCTCACCGGCCTGCCGCTGTTCGCGGCTCACATGCGTTCCGCTGACATAAAGGAAACGTACTCTCGCTCACCCTCGGTGAATACATCAGCTTATGAACGCGACATGCTCTAGGCATATGCCAGTTAAAAACCACATCATAGATCCGGCGCAATTCCAGCGGTTTTCAGGAGAAATTTATGACAGATATTGATCAAGAGACAGCAGATACTCAACGTCGCCCAACAGGCATGACCGGCATGGCTGGCGGCGGCTTTTATGATGCCAACTCCGCCCCACAGTGGGAGCAAATCGCAGCCGTCCTGCCCTGGTTAGAAGACACTCTCTCAAGTCTGCCCTTAGAAAAAAGCTCAGGACCAGTTACCTTTGCAGACTTCGGGTGTTCTGAGGGGCGCAATTCTATTTCTGTCATGCGTCACCTCATCGGCAAGACAATGCAGCAGACAGACCGCCCGTTTCTGACGATCCATTCTGATTTGCCGACAAATGATTATTCTAAGTTATTTCTTGGTTTAAGGCCTGACGGACAATCGACATTCGGCTCACAGCAGGTCTCATCAGCAGCCGTTGGCGGATCGATGTATGATCAGTTACTGCCACCAGACAGCGTCCATGTCGCCACCACCTTCAACTCAATCGGCTACTTGTCCGAGCGTCCG